>QHXW01000177.1 GCA_003223115.1 Acidobacteriota bacterium | reverse complement strand
ATTGCCACGCTGGTGGCCATGATTGCCCTGGGAGCGGCGCGCGGTCTCAACCGTGGCGACATTGCGCGCATTGCGGCGGACTCGCTCGGTCCCATCGGAGGCCTGCTGGTCATCATGGGTGGCGGCGGCGCATTCAAACAGGTGATTGTAGATTCTGGCGTGGGTTTATACGCGGGCCAGTTATTAGCCGCGTCGCACATCTCTCCGCTGCTGGTGGCGTATCTGATCGCAGCCGCGCTGCGGGTCGCGCAAGGGTCGGCGACGGTCGCGATCATCACAGCCGCTGGAATTGTCGCGCCGCTGGTGAAATCGGTAAGCGGGTACACGCCTGAGATGATCGTGTTGGCGGTGTGCTGCGGCGGGACCGTGCTTTCGCACGTCAATGACGCTGGATTCTGGCTGGTGAATGAGTACTTCGGCATGGCGGTGCCGCAGACACTCAAGAGCTGGACTGCGATGAAAGTGATTGCGTCGGTGTCAGGATTCGCGCTGGTGCTGGCGGCGCAGGCGCTGTTCCGATAATACGCGGGCAGGAGGCGGATGGGCTCGTTGCCACCGGCACGCGTTCGACGCAGCGATCAGATTCCATCCGGTGGCAGTTGCGCGAGCCGCTTCTTCATCTTTTCCGGCAGGACCGTGTCGAAATCGTGGCACGCACGGCGGAACCCGTCTCCTACCTCGTAAGGCGCGGCAGTCGCGAGCACATGAGCCGCCGTCGTGAACTGCGGAATGCACGCGGACTGTGCCACATAACCTGGTAAAGGTTTCGGCGCAAAGGTCAGGAACAGCAAAACGAGCATGGTCGCGACCAGCGCTCCGCGGACCAGTCCGAAGCTGCCGCCGAGAAGCCGGTCAAGCCACGACAGATGTGCGGAGCGGAAGAACTTCGCGGTCAGCCACTCGACCAGCGCTCCCAATATGGCGATTGCGCCGAACACCAGCAGCGCGCCGACGACGTTTGCTAGGGGCTTGGAAGCGATGTAGGGGCGAAGCCAGAAGCCCGTTATCCCATAGAACCAGAGCGCACACAGGACGGCCGCGACAGTTGCGACAAAACCGATGGCGGTGCGCGCAAACCCTTTCCAGAACCCCACAATCACGGAGACGGCAATGACGGCGATCAGAACGACATCGAGCCAGTTCATAGCACCTCTATATATCACGAATGTACGAGGCGGGCGGCCGGATTGTTCATGGAAAATTGAGTAGGCAGGAGTCAGAAGTCAGCCAATGCCTCCGGCGGTGCCGGATGGAACAGCCTGTGACTTCGACCGCAGCCGACTACCGGCTTCCCGCGCCGCAGTTTTTGGGGAGACAGCCGATGTTGGAAATAAACGGCTTGACTGGAAGAGTCACAGATCAGAAGACCGAAGAGCCGGTCGCACGACCGGCGGAAGCCCGGATAAAACGCGGGCGCGGCGGCGGTCCCACAAAAAGCACAGGCAAGAATGCCTATTCTACGCGCACAGCTTCCGGTACAGTTCGGCAAACTGTTCGAGCGTCAATTGCTCGGCGCGGCGCGAGGCTTCGGGCAGACCATCAACCGACTCTTTGCCGTACGCTCCTACGAGATTGTTGCGCAGCGTTTTCCGTTTTTGGTGGAAGCAAAGGCCGGCGAATTCCAGAAACGCTGCCGCATCATCGATCCCGAGCTCACGTGCACGGTCGTGGGGCCGCAAGCGAATCAGAGTAGAGTCCACTTTGGGCGGCGGGCGAAAAGCGGAGGGGTGGACATCGAAGAGGCGATCGGCGTCGGCAGACAGGCGAGTCCGAACGGTCAGGTATCCGTACTCTCGCGAACCGGGAGCGGCGGTGAGCCTCTCGGCCACTTCCTTTTGGATCAGAAACATGGCGTACATCAGTTGATTCCCAAGCTGAAGCGTTTTCTCAATGATGGGCGTAGCGGCGTAATAAGGGAGATTGCCGGTGATCACCGCGCGGCCCCATTGGCCGAGGTTGAGATCGAGCGCGTCGGCGTGGACCAGCGTGAGGCGGGAGTTTCCCGAAAATTTCCCAGCCAAATGTTCCAGCATGGCTGAATCGATTTCGATGGCTATCACGCGCTCGGCGCGGTCCAGCAGCCGCGCTGTCAATGCACCTTTGCCCGGGCCAATTTCCACGACGAGCGGCTCTTTTTGCTTCTCAGACCCTGCGGGTAATTCGGGACATGCAGCTTTCGCGATGCGATCGAGTATGGAGGTTTTAACGAGAAAATGCTGGCCCAGCTTCTGGCGGGACACCAAGCCGGAAGCTCAGCCTTTGACCACGATGCGGCGGAATGAAATCAGTACCGTGCTGGCCGCGGGCAGACCGAACGCGGTAGCCGGCTGGAATTTGGTGAACAAGATCATGTTGGCAATATCGTTGCGCATTTGCTTGCTCACGCTGCCGTTCGGCAGCGAATAATCCACAACCGAACCTTTGGCATCGAGCGTAAGCTGCACAACAACATCGTTCTCACTGAATCCGAATGGTGGCGGAAACGCATCCACCGTTGCATCGGATTGGGTGTACAGACCGCTAGGCACGTCGTTGTGCATGTGGCGCTGGAACTGGAACGTGGGCACCAGCATGGAGAACAGGAATACCGCCGACAGCAGACCGCCGGCAAAAGGAATGGCAAAGGGCCGCATGAGGTTGTCCACCACCAGGCGCAACTCAGCGCGCCAGTAATGAATCAGGGCCGGCAACGTGTTGTGCGACAGGCGATATGCGCGCTCGCGCGAGGCGAGCACTTGTAGCTGTGTGAGGAGCCGCGCCGGCGGCATAAACCGGGGAAGTTCCCGCAGACTGGAACAAATTTCGCCCACGTCCTCGGAATATGAGGCGCACTCGCGGCAGGAGACCAGGTGCTCAGCAATGGCGCCGAAGGCTTCCGGGCCCAGTGAGCGGTCCTGGAAAGCGGACAATTTTCTCTGCACACTTTCGCAATTCATACTTACTCGTGAGCCAATCGCAGGCTCGGCTCCGGCTGGAGCCTGCCTGTCAGTTCTTGTCTCAGGGCCTCGCGCCCCCGCATGATTCTGGATTTCACCGTGCCCAGCGAAATCTGAAGGACCTCCGCGATTTCGTCATAACTCAGATCTTCGATGTCACGCAAAATAACCGCCTCTCGGAATAACGGATTAATGCGGGAAAAAGCGTCTTCGATCAGCATGTGCTTTTCACGATCGAAGGCATGATCAAACGGCGATCTTCCGGGGTCTGGCACCAGCCGGTTCTTGTCTGCGGAATCCTCCAGTCCAATCTCGCGGCTGCGATGGCGAAAGAACCAACGCCGCTGGTTGTGAGCTTCATTAACGGTAATGCGATAGATCCAGGTCTTGAGGCTGCTCTGACGGCGGAAATGACCGACGTTGCGGAAGACTTTCAGGAAGACTTCCTGGACCACGTCGCTCGCGTCGCCAGGATCATTCAACAAACGATACGCGAGATTGTAGACGGGCTGCTGGAAACGCTGGAGCAAAGTTTCATAAGCCGTTTCGGCGCCGCGGCGAAGCTCGCTGATCAGGCGGTCATGGGACTCGCGCTCGCTGACTTCGGGCCGCGCGCCATTTGCTCCGTCAGGGGCAATGGCATCCGAATTCAAGCCGAGCACTGAGCTGGCCATAGCCTTGGGTCCACCCCGATTCTAGCACTCACCGGGCCTGGTGTTCTGATAGGTTAGACACCACGGGGGCAGGGAAAGTTCCCGGGTGGAAAGGCCTGAAAGCCCCAGAACCGCGACCGAGAGAGGGAGCGGCCAGTTGCCTGCAATGCACGTTACAACTGGAATTTGATGCCCTGCGCCAGCGGAAGGTCGGTCGACCAGTTGAGGGTGCAGGTCTGCCGCCGCATATACGCTTTCCAGGAGTCGCTACCGGCTTCGCGCCCGCCGCCGGTCTCCTTTTCGCCACCGAAGGCACCGCCGATTTCAGCGCCGCTGGTTCCGATATTGACGTTGGCGATACCACAATCGCTTCCCCGGTGGCTCAAAAACGTTTCGGCCGAGATCATATTGTTGGTGAAAATGGCCGACGAAAGCCCTTGCGGCACGTCGTTGTGGTACTGGATGGCCTGGTCGAGCGTGTCAAATTCGATCAGATAAAGGATCGGAGCGAAAATTTCTTCGCGCACAATCGGCATGTCCGGCCGCGCCTTCACGAGAGTGGGCTCGACGAAGCATCCACCCAAATGACGCCCGCCATAAATAATCTCGCCGCCTTGTTGCTGAATCGTCGCGAGCCCGCGCATCATGTCGTCCACGGCTCTTGTGTTCACCAGCGGGCCCATCAGAGTGCCCGTTTCGAGCGGATCGCCGATCTTGACTTGTTTGTAAGCGGCGACCAGCGCCTCCGTCATCCTGGTAGCGATGCTCCTTTGCAACAACAGCCGGCGCGTAGTGGTACAGCGCTGGCCCGCGGTGCCGACCGCCCCAAATACGACGGCGCGTAAAGCCAGATCGAAGTTTGCGTCTTCCATCACGATGATGCCGTTATTGCCGCCCAGCTCGAGAATGGTGCGTCCCAGACGGCGGCCCACGGTCTCCGCCACGTAATAACCAACTTGAGAGGAGCCGGTGAAGCTCACGAGCGGAACGCGGCGGTCTTCGAGCAGCGCCTCGCCCACGGCTTTGTTTTCGCCGATCACCAGGTTGAACACGCCTTTCAAGCCGTGTCGGTCCAGCACGCGGTTGCAAATTTTCTGCACCGCAATGGCGGTCAGCGGTGTTTTGGAAGCGGGCTTCCAGAGCACACAATCGCCGCAGACAGCGGCAATCATGGCATTCCAGGACCACACGGCGACAGGAAAATTGAAGGCCGAAATGACACCGGCGATCCCTAGCGGATGCCACTGCTCGTACATGCGATGTGCCGGGCGCTCGCTGTGCATCGTCAGCCCGTAGAGCTGGCGAGAAAGGCCCACTGCGAAATCAGCGATGTCGATCATCTCCTGCACTTCGCCCAGTCCCTCGGGAAGGATTTTTCCCATCTCGATGCTGACCAATAAGCCGAGCTGTGCTTTGTGCGCGCGTAACTCATTGCCGACCTCACGCACGATCTCGCCTCGCTTAGGCGCAGGCGTCATGCGCCAGGATCGAAATCGATCGAGAGCGCGCTCGACAACCAGGTTATAGTCTGACGAGCCGGCCATTTTGACTCTGGCGATCACTGATCCATCCGCCGGATTCACGGATGCCAGCTCAGCGCCCGATGGTTTGGCGATCCACTCGCCCCAGCACGCGCCTGAGTTGATCGGTTCGATCGCGAGCTTTTCAAGCACTTCTGTAACAATGCTCTGTTCCGCAGTCTTCATGGATTCACCTCGGCAAGCCAACCGAACGCCGGCACTCCCGCATCCAGGCGCCGGCCGGCGGCCCGGGCGCGTTGACGCATTCTCTCGACGATTTCCATCTGAAATCGAGGATCATGCCACTCACTGAACCCGCGCTTCATACTGATTCGCAACGCGGCCTCGCGCGTGGTCGCTCCTGTGGTCTTGACGGAGCGCACATGAAAGGGATCAGCGATGATGTCGCCGCCGGTGATGGCGAGCGTAAGATCCACCAGCACATCCGGGTGGCATGGCAATAGTGGCGCGAGTGTCGCATAGACCGCAATGCCAGCCTGGCGCAGCTTGCGCACAGTCTCGACGCGCTCATCGATGGATACGCAGAGCGGTTCATACCACTTGCGCACATCGTCGCGATCGGTCGTGATGGAAAAACTGACCCGCAAGCACGTGCGCCTTGCCAGCACCTCGAGTCTCGAGAGGTCCCTCAAAATCAACGGACCGCGCGTCTGAATGGTGAACACACGCGGCGGACGTTCGATCAAAACGTCGAGCACTTCTGGCATGATCATCTGTTCCGCCTCCGCGGGCTGATAAGGATCGACCAGCGGAGAGCAATAGATGATCTGCTCCGGCCGCACAGATTTCCGCAATAGCGCCGCAGCGTTTCGCTTGAACGTGGTGAACTGTCCCCAATGCTGCCAGTCCTCGGGTTTGAGCCCGCCATACACTTTCAGGGTGGGTACGTAACAGTACGTGCATGCGAAAGTGCAGTTGCGCGCTGGCGTCAGCGAATGAGTGAAACCGGCGTCGCGAATGAAGCCACAGGTCGAGGTCAGGATACTGGCTGCTTCAGACTCATAGATCCGGAATGAAGTACGATTCCCCGGAATCTGATCTTTGGCGAGTGGCGCGGCTTCGGCGAACTGCACTCTTCTATTGTATCGGCGTGCGCTTCAACCAGCGCTCAAAGAATGCCTGCCAGGCGGGGTCGATATCCGGGCCGTTCGGTTTGTGACCGTTGTTGGTGGATACGTAGCCAACGCGTTCGGGGATGCCGAGCAACTGGTAAACTTCGCGCGCGCGATTGACATAACCCCAACTTTCGAGATCGTCGGAATCGCCGCCGTGGTCCTCGGACTGGCTGCCGCCGATCAGCAGAAATGCGCGTGGCGCCGTGAGTGCAATCAGTTCGTGATGGTCGTGCTCGAAGCCGGGTCGCGCCGGGTCCGGATTCAGCAAACTGAGCACCGTATGCTGTGGGGTCGGGATGTCGGGGAACGGGTGGAACCAATCGAGGTACCAGCGATCGTACCAGTTGGTGCCGCCGTTGACTGCGATGTGCGGGTCGAGCGCCACTGCGGCCTTGAATTCAGGAGCGAAGGCAGCTACGTAAACCGCGGCCTTGGCGCCCAGCGAGAAGCCGATGAATCCCATACGCCGGCTGTCGACTTGTTTTAGTGAGCGCAAGTACTCAGCGTCACGCCGCGCGTCGTAAACCATCTTGGCGGCGCCGAGCCAGTGGCCAAAACGCTCGTACAAGTTTTCGACCGCGCCCGTTGCATGGTTGGTCTCACCACGATAGCGGCGGATGAAAGACCAACTGGTGAGCACAACGTAGCCATGCTCGACCAGCCACTTGCCCCACCATTGCTCTGGTGCCGTGTAGTCCGGCGTACTCGAGGTCCAACAGACCACGGCAGGGAATGGCCCGGGCCCCTGATTTTTGGGCAGCAACAACAAATGATTCTGGTAGAAGTCTGTTTCGATGGGCAGATCCAGCTCGATGCGAGTATACGTATCGAGTTCGCGCCGGTCACGGATGACTGCCTTCTGAATGTCGCCGAACCAGCTTCGGTCCCGATCGTCAGGCTCGAGCTTGCCGAGGAGGCGCGTCCAGAAAGCTATCACCTCAGGACGCTTGACCTTGTACCAGTCGCCGGCTGAATGCAATCCGTCGACAAGCGAAGGAATCAATTCCGTTTCAGCTCCCGGCTCTGGTGCAGGGCTGTTCTTCGAAGTCACTTTGTGTTGATGCAAGCGAGCGGAGTTGTCCTGTCCGCCAGACCCTGCCAAGACCGGGGCGAATGGAGCGAGCAGAAGCAGGCAGAACAGAGAAGCGTTCACAAGTCCACCTCTCTATATACCCAGACGCACACGCGCGTAGTGCAGACTCGCTTGCACGTTCTCTTGTTCAAGCTGTAACAGGCCGGAGCGACTCTCATGTCCAACGCGCGGTAACGGTTGCAGGCGCTTCTGCGCGTTCCTCACCAAGCGCAGTGTGTCGGCGAGATATTTACCGTTGCGCTCTGGAAACGTGGCCCAGTATTTATCTGTTAAGCACGGTACTTCTAGTGGGTTGCGCGTGATCATCTCAAGTGTGAAATGAACCTTCGGCCTGGAGTTGCGCAGCAGCTCCACAGTCTGCTTCAAATCGATAATGCCCTCGCCCAACGGCACCTCGGACAGCAGGAAGCCATCGGCGTAAGGCTCGACGCCCATATCCTTCACGTGTGTCGATAGCGCGTAAGGCGCGAGTGTCTCAATGGCGGCCATGGGCGCATCCAGCAGCGCGATATTGTTGCCCGTATCCAGGCACACGCCCAGGTACTCGCTCGACTTATTTTTCATGATGTCCGCGAGTTCCTGAGCCGTCCAATCCTTGTGATTTTCGATGGCGAGCGGCATGCGGTGACGCGTTACGATGGGCAGCGCGCGATCGATGGCGGCGACACTTTCGGTGACGAACGTCTCCCACGAACGCAGATCGGCAAAGTTCTCGTAACGCCGCCCGCCCAGACAAGCCGTGCGGATGACATCTGCTCCAGCAACTCTTGCGGCCTCGACGGCGCGCTCGAATTCTGAAGCATCTTCTTTCTTGGGCAACGCGGCCATGGCTTCGAAATACATGCCAAGCTGCTCCAAGCGCGCGCGCAGCTTTTTCAGATAAGCCGGATCCATGGAAGAAATCCCGGCCTGAATCCCGCCGGCGCCAAGCGAGAGGGCGTATTCGAGGAATTCATAAGTGTCATGAGGTTTACGAGCGGTCATGATTGACGTCGTCGCAATGCCCATGCCTGTGCGGGGGGGGGCAACTGCCGCCGAGGCCGTATCCGCTACAGCCGCCGCGGCCACCGTAGCGAGGATCCGAACGCTAGCAGGCCCGGCAGCGGCACGCATCAATAATTGCCGTCTGGTCATAGGTGAAAACTCCGCAATACTTCGTCCCAAGGCTTCCGGTACGGTCTTTCGAGCCATTTGGAAGCCTCCCGATCACCGATGATCTCTTCAGTTTCCGGATTCCATCGGATCTTGCGGCCGGTGCGCAGTGAAATATTTGCCAGGTGGCAGGCGGCGCTGACCTGGTGGGCTTGTTCTACATCGGCAATGGGCCGCTGGCGCGACTTGATGCAATCGAGAAAATTACGCGCATGCAAGTCGAACTGCTCCGGGGATGAGCCCGCCATCTTGAAGGGCTGAATCCAGGGCTCGGGTGCGACGTTGTTGCGTACTGGGTTGCGCACCGGCCCACCCACGGGATGGCCTGCGAAGGTTGGGATGGCGTTCGACGGATCCAATTTCATATCCGGGTAAATCTGAAACCCCGAGCGATCGATACTCAAACAACCTTTGGTGCCGTAGAATTCGAGCGCACCTTCGCCCCGCCGGCCGGCGCTCGCCTCGCGATAAGAGTACACCGCGGTGAAATCCGGATATTCGAACAGCGCGTCCTGGGTATCGGGAGTCTCGCCGTTGTCTTCGAGTGCAAATCGGCCGCCGCTCGAAGAAACCGCCACGGGACCCTTCACCTGCATGGCCCACTGCACCACATCCAGCTCATGCGCCCCAAGGTTGGTCATCTGACCGCCGGAGTAATCCCAAAACCAGCGGAAATGATAGAGCGAGCGGTGCGGATTGTAAGGACGCTTGGGCGCGGGGCCCAGCCACATGTCGTAGTCCAGATCATTGGGTGGTGCGTCATCAGGCGGCGAACCAAAACCCGGCATGATGTTCCGGAAAGACGTTCCACGTACGCTCATAATTTTGCCGATAGCGCCCGACCGTAGCATCTCAACAGCCTTCTGAAAATGCCGGCCCGAGCGCTGCTGCGTGCCTGCCTGCACCACGCGATTGTAACGGCGCGCCGCGTCTACCATCCAGCGGCCTTCCTTGACAAACAAGGTGAGCGGCTTCTCGACGTAGACATCTTTGCCGGCGACACAGGCCATGATGGTGATGAGCGCGTGCCAGTGGTCAGGGGTCGAGACTACGACAGCCTGAATATCTTTATCATCGAGCAGCTTTCGAAAGTCACGATACGCTTTGGCCTGCCCGCCGCACGCCGCCAAGCCTTGCTCGAGCCGCGGTTGATAGACGTCGGACATCGCGGCCAGGTCCGCATCACTCTGCATTTTGAAATCCTGAACGTGTTCGTGGCCGATCAACCCGAAGCCGATGAAGCCGACCTGCACGCGGTCATTCGCGCCGGCAATGCGTGCATAGGACGCGCCCATAGCATTCGAGAATATCATCGAATCCGGAGACTCATCGCTCTACGACGTCCGCTCGAAAGCGCCTGGTCCACGCGGTTCGTTACCCGTCACACCGGAAATGCTGGTCACGCGGCCTTCCGGTGATTTATTCGGCTGGGCCCAAAACACCGGAATGGGTTGGAACCCGCAGGCGCTGGGCGCGAAAGAGATTCTCATTCTGAGCACACATGGTGGAATCCGTAGTCCGGACGGCACGCCGGTAGCACTGGGATATCACACGGGTCACTTTGAGGTGGGCCTGCTGATGCAGGCGGCGGCCGAAGAGTTGAAATCGCTCAACGCGGTGCCGTTCGCCGCCTACTGCACGGATCCATGCGACGGCCGAACGCAGGGCACCACTGGGATGTTCGACAGCTTGCCTTATCGCAATGATGCTGCTAGCGTCTTTCGGCGCTTGATTCGGTCGCTGCCTACGCGAAGCGGCGTCATCGGTGTGGCAACCTGCGATAAAGGTCTGCCGGCGATGATGATGGCGCTGGCTGCTATGCATGACCTGCCGTGCGTCCTGGTGCCCGGCGGCGTCACGCTGTTGGCTGAGGAAGGCGAGGACGCTGGACGCGTGCAATCCGTCGGCGCCCGGTTCGCGCACAACCAGATCTCGCTCGAAGATGCCGCTGAAAATTTATGCCGCGCGTGCGCCACTCCGGGAGGTGGATGCCAGTTTCTAGGCACAGCGGCCACGGCACAGGTGGTGGGCGAGGCGTTGGGCCTGGCGCTCACACACTCGGCATTGGCGCCATCAGGTCATCCCATTTGGCTCGATATGGCGCGTCGATCGGCGCGTGCGGTATTGTCGCTCGAGTCACGCGGCATCACTACGCGGCACATCCTAACCGATGCCTCCATTCGCAATGCTATGACGGTTCATGCGGCCTTCGGCGGATCGACCAATCTGATCCTGCATTTGCCGGCGATTGCGCACGCCGCGGGTCTTAAGCGGCCAACCGTGAATGACTGGACCTCTATCAATCGCACCGTGCCGCGCCTGGTGGACGCTTTACCCAACGGTCCGCGTTCGCATCCGACGGTCCAGGTTTTTCTAGCCGGCGGCGTACCTGAGGTAATGCTGCACTTACGCCGTGCTGGATTGCTCGACCTGGATGCGCTCACCGTCAGCGGCGAAACGCTGGGCTATATGCTCGATTGGTGGGAAAAATCCGAGCGCCGTGCCCGCTTGCGCCAGGTGCTCGAGGAGCGCGATGGCGTCACCCCCGGCGACGTGATTATGGATCCTGAAGGCGCCCGAAAACGCGGCCTCACTTCGACCGTGACGTTCCCGCGCGGCAATCTGGCGCCAGGTGGTTCGGTGATCAAGAGCACGTCGATCGATGCCTCCGTGGTTGATCCTGATGGTGTGTATCGAAAGGTGGGCGCTGCCCGCGTGTTCCGCACGGAGGTTGCGGCGATTGCCGCGATCAAGAGCCATGGCCCCGACCGCATACAGCCGGGCGACATCATCGTGTTGATCTGCCGCGGACCCATGGGTTCCGGCATGGAGGAAATTTTCCAGATCACTTCCGCGCTTAAGCACCTGGACTTTGGCAAACACATCGCCGTGCTCACCGACGCGCGCTTCAGCGGCGTATCAACCGGAGCGTGCATTGGCCACGTCACACCGGAAGCCCTGGCCGGCGGGCCGATCGGAAAGGTGCTGGATGGCGACCTCATCGAAATCACAATCGATCGCGTGCGCCTCGAGGGAACCGCGCATCTGATTGGCGCCAGCGGCCGTACCTTCGGCCCGGAGGAGGGCGCGCGTGTCCTCGCCTCTCGCCCCATGCGGCCCGACTTGGCGCCCGACGCAAAATTGCCGGCGGATTCACGTTTGTGGGCGGCGCTGCAAAATGCCAGCGGCGGCACCTGGGGTGGCTGCGTGTTCGACGTGGAAACAATTATCGAAACACTCGAGGCGGGGGCAAAGGCGCCACAAACGGTGTCCTGATCCACCGGCGAGCATGACACGGGTCATCCGGATGAAAATCGCGCGCCAGTTCCTCATTTTTCTGTTGTGTAAACCCGGCATGGTGGCAACCACGCACGAGAGCCCTACCTTCTACCGCGATGTTCGGCCAATTTTGCAGATGCGCTGCCAGGAGTGCCATCAGCCGGGCCAAATCGCGCCCATGCCCTTTCTGACCTACAAGCAGACGCGACCCTGGGCCAAAGCCATCCGCGAAGCGGTACTGATCAAGAAGATGCCGCCATGGTTTGCCGAGCCCGGCTTTGGACCGTTTACCAACGACCGTTCGTTGTCGAAACAGGAGATTCAGACGCTTGTAGCCTGGGTCGAGAGCGGCGCCGCCGAGGGTCATCTCGCCGAAGGTCATCCTAAAGCCGCGCCCGCACCGCGTTGGGAAGGTGGCTGGAACATCGCTCGCCCGGACAGTGTAGTTGAGATGCCCATCGCATTTCGATTGCCGGCAAAAGGCGATGTGGATTACCAGTACATCGTTGTCCCCACCGGTTTCACAGAGGACAAATGGGTCCAGATGGCGGAGCTGCGGCCCGGTAACCCGGCGGTGGTGCATCATGCCGTGGTTTACATCCGCGAGCCAGGCTCCAGTTGGCTGCCGGATGCGAAGCCCGGCATCCCGTATGTTCCTCCTGGGCGGACTGCGCGCGAGCGCTTGCTGAACGGGAGCACTACGAACGATATTCTCATGGTCTATGCTCCGGGAAACATTCCGGAGAAATGGGCGGCCGGTCTTGCGAAATTCATCAAGGCAGGGTCAGACCTCGTTTTTCAAATGCACTACACGCCAAAAGGACACGTGACAAGCGATCAATCGCGAGTGGGCATGGTCTTTGCGCGCGCCACACCCGGGCGGCGCGTGATCACATTACAACTTGGGAACGACAGGTTTGTAATTCCGCCCGGTGATCCGAACCATCGCGTGGAGGCTTGGGGGGCGCTGCCCAATGACGCTACGCTGCTCAGCTTTTTTCCGCACATGCACCTGCGCGGCAAAAGTTTTGAGTACAACATCATCGAACCTGACAATCGCCGACGGACGCTCCTCCGAGTGCAGCCATACAACTTTCACTGGCAGCTCTCTTATCGCTTGAACCAGCCGTTACCACTCAAAGCCGGGACGAAGATCGAGTGCGTCGCATATTATGACAACTCACGAAACAATCCGAACAACCCCGATCCAGAAGAAGCGGTGCGCTTCGGGCCGCAGAGTTGGGAAGAGATGATGATCGGTTTCTTTGACGTGGCGATTGACGCGCATCTTGACAAGCAGGCATTTTTCGGCCGGCGCCCATAATCCCCACATATCGAGCGAAGGGCTACGACGCGGCTGGCGCGTCGTGTCTGACGAAACCGATTCGCGGGTGGGGCCGCGCCGGCGGCTCAAGAAGTTTCTTCAGAGTGCCAAATACAAGCTTGATACTGTGATCGTGCGTGTCGCATTTGCGCGACAATTCGTTCAGTTTGTGAGCCAGGTTTGCATAGTCGGCGGCGACTTGGCGCAATTTCACGAACGCACGCATGATGGCAACGTTGACCTGAACGGCCCGCGAACTTCTCAGCACCGAGGAAGCATCGCGACACCTTCTTGCGTGAATGCATCCGGCCGGTAACGCCTTCCAGCGCGTCTCATCTTTGAGGTCACAAATTGTGACCTCAAGGAATTAGCCTCTTCAACCGTGAGTTCAAACATGAAATCGGATGAAAAATCGGTTGTGATTGCGCTTGACTGCCTGATTGAAAACTTTCGTCGGCACTCGATAAAGTTCGGCCAGGTCGCGATCAAGCATCACCTTTTGTCCACGCATTACGTAAATGCAGCGCGCGATCACCTCGACGGCTGCGGCGGTCCTTCTGGACGCAAGGGTAAGCTTCTTTGAGGGCACATAGGTATGTGGGGCGAGCAGGACGGAAATTTCACGAATTCTCCACTGGGCCACAGCCGCACCGCGCGGAGCCTGTGCCACAATGAAAAGAAATCCGAGCGGGCGCGTCGCGCGTCCTCCAGGTGGCGAAAACAGGCAATTGATGGATTCACAAGGCGTTGACCTCAAGCAGACCCTCAATTTGATGCGTACGGCTTTTCCCATGAAGGCCAACCTGCCGCAGTCCGAGCCCAAGATGCTCGAGCGGTGGCACCAGGAGGACATTTACGATCAGGTGCGTCGAGCACGCGTCGGAAAGCCGGTTTACATCCTGCATGACGGGCCTCCTTATGCCAACGGGCACATCCACTTGGGGCACGCGTTCAACAAAATCCTGAAGGATTTCGTCGTCAAATCGAAATGCATGGCGGGCTTCGACACGCCGTATGTGCCGGGCTGGGATTGTCATGGCTTGCCCATCGAAATCAAGGTCGACAATGAGCTTGGCTCGCGCAAATCGAAGATGACGGTGGCGCAGATTCGCGCGGAGTGCCGGAAGTATGCCGCAAAGTACGTGGACATCCAGCGGAAGGAGTTCATCCGGCTGGCGGTGTTCGGGAGGTGGAGCGATCCATACCTCACGATGAGCGCGGAATATGAAGCCGCCATCGCACGTGCGTTCGTCGAGTTTCTCGCGCGAGATTACGTGTACAAGGGCCTCAAACCCGTGCACTGGTGCTTGAACGACCGTACGGCGCTGGCCGAAGCAGAAGTCGAGTACGAGAATCACTCAAGCCCGTCCATCTGGGTGCGCTTTCCATTGACCTCAGACCCCGGCCATATCGATCCATCCCTCGCCGGCCGCAACGTTTATGGTTTGATCTGGACCACCACGCCCTGGACCATCCCTGCCAACATGGCCATCGCCTTTCATCCTCAGTTCGAGTACGCGATCGCGGATGCCGGGGGTGATGTATATATCGTGGCGGCGGAATTGCTCGAAGCCACGGCGGGCGTTTGCGGCTGGACTCAATACAAAGAGTTGGCGCGAGTCCCGGGCTCACGACTCGAGCACACGGTATTCCGCCATCCATTCCTCGAGCGTGACTCGCTCGGCATTCTGGCCGAGCACGTCACGTTGGAGCAGGGCACTGGCGCCGTCCACACAGCACCCGGCCACGGCCATGAAGATTTCGAGATCGGCGGGCAATACGGAATCCCGATTTATTGCCCGGTGAACGAAGCCGGCCGCTTTTTTCACGCCGAAGGCGCTGAGGGTCGCCTTCCCGAAGAGCTGATCGGCAAGACCGTTTGGGAAGCGAACCCGATCGTCACTGAGCTTCTGCGCTCGCGCGGCGCGTTGTTGGCCACCCAGAACATCGAGCACAGTTATCCCCACTGCTGGCGCTGTCACAAGCCGACCATCTTCCGCGCCACCGAACAATGGTTCATCGGCATGGATCGCAACCAGCTCCGCGAAAAAACGCTGGAGGTTATTCGGCACGTGCACTGGATGCCTGACTGGGGTCAGGAGCGTATGTCGAACATGATCGCTACGCGCCCGGACTGGTGCATTTCGCGCCAGCGCGTCTGGGGTGTGCCGATCGTGATCTTCTATTGCGCACAGTGCCGCGAGCCGCTTACCGATCGAAAAGTCCTCGACGCCGTGGTTGAGCTATTTAAGGAGCATACGGCTGACGTCTGGTACGAGCGCACCGCCGCCGAATTGCTTCCCGCAGGGACCGAGTGCCGCTGCGGCTCATCCGAATTCACAAAAGAGACCGATATCCTCGATGTTTGGTTTGACTCCGGGTCGAGTCATCGCGCCGTGCTCACGAAAGACAACGGCCTGGATTGTCCTGCCGATCTTTATCTCGAAGGCGGCGACCAGCACCGCGGCTGGTTCCACAGCTCATTGCTGGTCGGCGTCGGGCTGACGGGCCGCGCGCCTTACCGCGCTTGCGCCACCAACGGCTGGGCGCTTGATGGCGAGGGCCGGGCCATGTCCAAATCTGTGGGGAACGTGATCGCGCCCGAGGAGGTGATCAAAAAATATGGAGCCGAGGTTCTGCGCCTGTGGACGGCCTCAGTCGAATTCAACGAAGACGTCCGCATGTCTGAAACAATTCTGGCCCGACTCACCGAAGCCTACCGCAAGCTGCGCAATACGTTCCGCTATCCGCTGGGCAACTTGTCGGACTTCGACCCGAAACGCGACGCCGTAGCCGTCGACGAGCTGTCTGAAATCGATCAATGGATCCTGCTGCGCGCGGAAGATCTAGTTCTGCAGTGCCGCGTCTGGTATGCCGAGTTCGCATTTCACAAGGTGTACCGCGCCCTGTACGACTTCGCCACTGTGGATCTCAGTGCACTCTACTTCGACGTGCTGAAGGACCGGTTATACACCGCCGCACCGCGATCCCACACGCGCCGGAGCGCGCAAACTGTTCTCTACAAGCTGCTCTATGCGTTGGTCCGGCTGTGCGCGCCGGTTTTGAGTTTCACTACCGAAGAAGTCTGGCAGCACATGGGTCTGCCGGGCAGCGTCCACACTGCGCTTTTCCCGGAGCCGGCGGAGCTCACCGAAGGGATTTCAGACGAACAGCGGAAACGCCTTGAAAACTGGGACCGTCTCATGGAAGTGAGGGAAAATGTCCTCAAGAGTCTGGAGACTGCCCGGAAGGAGAAATTCATCGGCGCGCCTCTCGAAGCGAGAGTGCGCTTGAGCGTGAATGGAGATTTGTATCCGCTGCTTATGAAATATGCGGCCGATCTGCCCGCGCTGTTCATCGTTTCACAGGTGGAGCTGGAGCCGTCGGCCGATAATGGCATTCAGGTGAAAGTGGAGCGCGCGGCCGGTCAGAAGTGCGAGCGATGCTGGAAGTATACGACCGATGTCGGTTCCGATCCCGAGTTCGCCACCATCTGCGCTACCTGCGCCAGCGCCGTGCGAGAGGTCCTTCATGCCAGCGAGTGAGGCCCGTACCCGCGCGTTGATGTACGGCATGGCAGGCGCCGTATTCGCCACCGACCGCCTGACGAAGTGGCTGATCGAAACCCGGGTTTCAGCATTTGACAGCCACACGGTCATTCCCGGTTTCTTCGACATTGTGCACTCCCAAAATAGTGGCGCGGCGTTTGGCCTGTTCGCTGACTCGGCATCCCAATGGCGCTCGGTGCTGCTGATCGGATTTTCATTTGTGGCGCTGGTGGTGCTGGCGGGCATGTTATGGCGCAGCGCCCATCTCGATCGCAAGACAGCCGTGGCTCTGGCTTTGATTTTCGGTGGCGCGCTGGGTAATGTCTTCGACCGCGTGCGCTCGGGCACCGTGACTGATTTTCTCCTTTTCTACATAGGCAGCCATCAATGGCCGGCCTTCAACGCGGCGGACAGCGCCATTGTTATCGGCAGTGCCTTGTTGCTGCTCGACTGCGTGAAATTCAAACGCCAGCCAGCAAGTAGCTCGAATGTTTCCTGAAGTTTTTCACATCGGCAGTTTCTTTCTTCCCACCTACGGGCTTCTGGTGGCAATTGCGTTTCTGATGGCTCTATGGGTCACCGGAAGGCTGGCCCTGCGCGCGGGCCTCAATCAGGAATCGGTGCTCAATCTCGGCATTTACTGCGCCCTGGCGGGTATTGTCGGCGCGAAAGTCATGATGATTGCGCTCGATCCCGCCGTCCGCACCAACCTGGGGGGAATTTTTTCGCTTTCCACGCTGCAGGCCGCCGGCATCTTCTATGGCGGATTCGCGGCCGCGTTGGTCATGGCGTTTTTATATATGCGGAGCAAAGGTCTTCCTGCCCTCAAGACTGCCGACGCATTTGCTCCTGGCGTGGCACTGGGGCATGCGATCGGGCGATTAGGTTGCTTTTCGGCGGGCTGCTGCTGGGGCCTACCGACGCACCTTCCCTGGGCCGTCACGTTCACCAACCCCAAGGCCAACCAACTGGTAGGCGTGCCGCTCGGGGTTCCCTTGCACCCCACGCAGCTTTACGAATCATTCGCGGAGCTGATCGTGTTCGGCATTCTCTACACCCGTTTCGTGAAACCGCACCGGGACGGCTCCATCATCAGCCTGTATCTGGTGCTCTACGGCATCGTGCGTTTCCTGGTCGAGTTCGTTCGCTTTCACGATCAGCAATCCAACCCGCTCACCGGTCCTTTTTCGACCGAGCAATGGATCTCGCTCGCCCTGATCGCGCTGGGGATCGCATACTGGCTGTTTGCCCGGAACCGGCAGGCCATTACGCGCGTGAGTACTCGAGCGGCGCCGCCCGCCGCCGAGCGTGTGTAGACAAATTCTTGCTCGGCTTGCTGACCCGAGCTCTTCAGTGAACGTGCTAACATCCCTCCCAAGTGCCTCTACAGCGCCTGAAAACCCCTAAAGTTGAAAAGAAGGAGCTACCGCAGGAGCCGCTCCAACTCGAGCAACAGGAGCCGCCTCCGCCTCCGATCCGAATTTCGGCGCTGGTGGTGTCGCATAATCGGGCCGATCGGCTGCGCCGCGCCATCGAGTCCCTCGAGCGCTCCAAGGATCGCGAAAAAGTTGAGATTCTGGTGATCGATAACGGCTCCGTCGACCGCTCGACCGAACTGGAATTGGAATTTCCGAATGCGCGCTTCATCCGCCTGCCGCGGAACTTCGGGCTTACTAAAGCTCTGAATATTGGTGTTCGGGCGGCCACCGGCGAGTACATCGCTTTTTTTCACGAGGACACACAAGTTGCTCCTGACACTTTGAGCCTTCTCGCATCAGAACTCGAAAGGCAAAACGAGGTGGGGGCGGTATGTCCGCTGGTAGTGACACCAGAGGGAGCACCGGCGCCGCAGATCGAGCAGTTACCGGCTCCCGGCCGCACTACGCTCAATTGGGGTGCCGCCGATCTTGAACATGGTGACGCTGTGGAATACGCCCGCGGAGCCGCGATCATGGTTCGCAAGTTTTTCTTCCAGGCCATCCGGCAGATCGATGAGCGCTACGGCAACTGGGGAAGCGATGCAGAGCTCTGCTTCCAGGTTCTTCGCTCGGGGAAACGTGTGCTGCTGGTTCCATCTACGCGCGTCGTTCACGAAGGGCGTGTAGTGACCAATTCGGCCGAGCGGGCTTTGCTCGCGGCCGACTTCAAACTCGGGATGGCCACGTACTTGAGCAAACACTACGGTTTCGTGCGCGGCATTCTGTTCCGCATAGGGATCGTATTGGCGGCATTCGCGGGAATCTTCGCGTTCCACGACGTGGGTTACCGCTTTTCCCTCTTCATCCATCTCTGGAATGGGCAAAAGGTTGACGGGACGCAGCGGGACTGAAGGCCTCCCTGATCCGGGGTGGCGCGCGTCAGGACGGGAAAGGGCCTCTGGCCGGATCTCGGTGGTTTACCTGCCATAAGGGGTCCAGTTGTCACCCCATTTAAGGTATTCCCGAGCGTTAACTAACGGATTCACCTAAAATCGCCGATACTAGTGCGTATGAATGAGATGCTCTGGATTGGGCTTCCCATCCTGGTTGCGGTCGGGTCTGGGATTCTTTCTTATTTCGTCATGAAGGCGCGCATGGAAGCTGCCCTGGCGCAGCAACGGGCTGAGTTGGCTGTGCAGAGTGCGCGGTTGGAGGGTCAAAGCAAAGTGCTCGAAGAGACCCTCAAAGCCACCGAAGAGGCGGCTCGTCGCAAGGCCTTTGACGAATTTCTGGCGGACTTGCGCGTCGAGGAGCGCCATTATTTACGCGAGCACAAAGCTCTCTTCTTACATAAGAAGAGCCTGGTGCTGCAGGAGCGCATCTTTTTCAGAAATATACCGCTCTCGAGCTGGGTGGAGCACGAAATGCCGGTAGAAGAAGGCGCCGACGTCGAAGAGCTCGCCAGGACGCTGGCCGTGTTCACGCCTGAGCTGATGCTGAACGGTCCCTCAACGATGCCGCGCAGGAAAATGCTTCGCTAGAAGTTGAAAAGGCCTCCAGACCTGTGACCTGTGATTTGGTGGACCGCCTCGTCAGCGATTCTGCGTACTATACCGCGGCACGCTTGGATCGATTTCCAGGCTCCAGCGGTCGATGCCGCCCGCCATGCTTTGGCAATTTTCAATGCCTTGCTCGCGCAACCAGCTCACCACCTGTAAGCTGCGCTGGCCGCGGTGGCAAAACATCACAATGGGGCCAGTCTCGTCTTCAAACAGCGGCAGCGCTTTCGGAATGGAGCGCGTGGGAATCAGTTCCGCGCCTGCAATCTGTGCCAGGTCGAACTCGAAGGGTTCACGGACGTCGATCAGGCGGAGTGGCTCACCGGAGTCGATCTTGCGCTTCACTTGTTTGGGTTGAATCTCGAGCGGAGTGCCGGCCTTATTTCCCTTACTAAACGGATTCAAAAGCATCTTCATGTATCTCCTGGCTACGCCGCCAAACTCAGTGCTTACAGCCTCCGCTCGACGTGTTCGACCTTGCCCACTTCGGACTTGCGGCGGATTTCAATATTGAGTCGCTTGATCTTTTGATTCAGTGTGGAAAGTGGGACATGCAAGCTGTCCGCAGCCTCGGTCTGGCTCCAGTTGAACTGTTCCAGACGCTCGATGATGATGCGCCGCTCAAAGTCGGCGACAATCTCAAACAGCGAGGCATCCGCCGGCAAGGGTCCGCCATCAGCCCGATGCAGCCGGATGCCGTTGGCCTGCAGCAGATATTCAGGAAGCACGTCGAGAGGCACGGTGGACTCCGCGGCCAACACCACCGCGCGTTCCACCACATTTTCCAGCTCGCGCACATTTCCGGGCCAGATATGGTCCATCAAGATCTGCATGGCGTCCGGTTGAAAACGCAGGATGGAGCGGTTATTGACATCCAGATATTTTTCATTCTCCCGGCAGTACTTGGTGAAGAAAAAGTCCACCAGCGCCGGAATGTCTTCCTTGCGCTCGCGAAGCGGCGGCAGAACGATGTTGATGACGTTCAGCCGGTAATACAAATCCTCGCGAAACTTGCCTTCGTCCACTAGCTTTCTGAGCTCTATATTGGTGGCTGCGATAATACGCACATCCACGCGAATGGTCTCGTTCGAGCCCAGTGGTTGAAATTCTTTCTCTTGAATCACGCGCAGGAGCTTCACCTGCGTCTCCGGCGCGATGGTGCCGACTTCATCGAAAAAGATCGTGCCGTGGTTGGCAACGTCGAAGTATCCCTTGCGCGTCTGAATGGCCGTGGTGAAAGCACCCTTGACGTGGCCGAAGAGAGTGGATTCCAGCAGGTCAGGTGGAAGCGAGCCGCTATTGACGGGCACGAACATGGCCTCGGAGCGCGCGGAGCTCGCATGAATGGCCTTGGCGATGAGTTCTTTTCCCGTGCCCGTTTCACCAGTAATCAGGATGGTGGAGCGGCTGGGCGCAACCTGCGCAACCAGGTCCAGCACACGCAGCATGCGCTCGCTTTTGCCGACGATGTTCGGGAAACTGTAGCGCTGTTTGAGGGCCCGCTTGAGGTGCGTGTTCTCATGGAGCAGCCGCCGCTGCAAAATCATGCGCTCGATTTCGATGAGCAACTGCTCATTCTTCCAGGGCTTCGTGAAGAAATCGTTGGCGCCGAGTTTGAGGGCATTGACCGCGGTGTCAATGGAGCCATACGCCGTCACCATGAAGATGGGCGTATCACGATCCTTCTCCCGCACGTCGCGCAGCACATCCATGCCGGAACGGTCAGGCATCATCAGGTCGAGCAGCACCAGATCATAAAGATGCGATTCGATTTTGCGCTGGCCCTCAGTGGCGTTAGGCGCCAGATCCACCTGGTAGCCTTCCATGCTGAGCAACGCGTCCAAGCTTTCGCGGATGTCTGACTCGTCGTCGACTACCAGGATGCGGCCTTTGGGAATGTCGATGGCTTGTTCCTCGGCTGATACCATTTCAGGCATTCACCGGTTTCCCCTGGATTGCAGTGGAACGGGCAGCGGCCGCTTTGGACCATGGTAGCGCTACGTGGAATCGCGTTCCACCTCCTGGGCGGCTGAAGACTTCTATGGTGCCCCCGTGCTCCTGGATGATGCCGTAGCTGACCGAAAGGCCGAGGCCGGTTCCTTTGCGAGCCGCCTTAGTGGTGAAGAACGGGTCGTAGATGCGTTGCAAATTTTCGGGAGCGATGCCGTGACCAGTGTCGGTTACCTCGACGGCGGCCCAGATGTCGTCGCCCGAAGTATGCACCTCCAATACGCCTCCGCCTTCCATGGCATCGCGTGCATTGAGAAACAGGTTCAGAAACACCTGCTGAAGCCTGCCCGCATTCCCCTGGATGGTAGCCAGATTCGCGTCCAGATAGGTGCGGGTCTGAATGCCGGACTTTTGCAGTTGGTGCTCGATGAGCGAAAGCGTTTCCTGGATGACGCGGTTGAGGTTCACCGGTCCGAACTCGGTGGTCGAAGTTCGCGAGAAGTTCAGAAGTCCGTTGACAATCTCGCTCGCCCGAAACGTTTGCTTGGCGATCTTTTCGAGCATGCGTGACTTCTGATCATCATCCGCCACCTGCTTGGCCAGCATCTGGGCGTAATTGGAAATCACCGCTAGCGGCGTGTTGACTTCGTGAGCCACGCCAGCGGCCAGCAGGCCGATGCTGCTCAATTTGTCAGCCTGCATCAGACGCTTCTCGAGTTCGGTCCGGTCAGTGACATCGTCGAAGATGATAAGCCGCCCGATCTGCTGCTGGTCTTTAGAGACCAGAGGCGCAATCGCAACGTTGAGTGTGGCCTCGCGAAACGCAGGCTGAACGGAATGGCCGTTGGCGTCGCCGTTAGAGTGGCCGTTGGCGGCCGGAGTCTTGAGGCTCGGACGAAGAACGTATTTGTAGATGTGATGAACACCCGTCTCGTTCCGCACCCGATCGAATCGTTCCGCCAGGTCAGCCGGGAACAAGTCCGAGAGCGGCCGTCCCAGCGCCTGCTCGCGCGCAATTCCCGTCAGGGTTTCAATTTGCGGGTTCCAGCTCTCGACTCGATCGTCCAGGCCGGCGGCCAGAATGCCTACGTTGATGGATTCAACAATGTTCTCGCTGAACTCCTTCAATCGTTCGTACTGGTCAACCTTCCGCGCCAGCGAGCTGTAGAGCCGTGCGTTCTCAATCGCAATGGCCACGTAACCCGAGAGCGTCATCAGGAGCTCGACATCGACGCTCGAGAGAAAATCTCCATCGTTTGTGCGGCTGACGCCCAGATACGCGACAGTTCTTCCGTGGGCGGTGCAGGGCAGGTAATAGGTCAGGTCTAGATCGGCGATGGTGCTGCGTATGGAGTGGGGCCAGCTCCCGGCAATAGCGTCCAGCCGGTGCCTGGCGCGCTCAAAGAACAAATAGGGTTTGTCGTGTTTCCAGCTGAGAAAGGCCAGGTCCAGCGGATCGTCAGGGCTGATGGGGAGCGCGTTCTGGTCCCTGAGTGCCGATCCCATTCGCAGATGAAAGACCGGCTCGGCATCCTCGGCGCTGTCCTCCGCCAGGAAGAACGCCAGGTGTGTGATCGCCAGTGTCTGCGTCAAACGTTCGGCTACCGAGCGGAGCATCTGGTCGAGATCAGTTTCCGAACTCAGCTCCCGGGCAAATTCCACCAGCGTGCGCCGGTAGTCGTACTGGTCCCGATAGAAATAGCGGTCCAGCCTCTCTTGGATCCAGTTGCGGATCGGCTGGAACAGAAACGCCGCCGCGAGCATCACCGTGATTAATCCAGTATTGCCGAGATCCTGGAAATTCTTTTGAACCAGGCTGCCAACCGAGAAAGTAATTCCGTAGAACGCTGCCAGCACACACAACGTTGCCAGTGTGTACGCGTAGCCGCGGCGAAACAAAATGTCGACGTCCATCAACCGGTAACGCACGATGGCATAGGCCAAGGTGAGTGGGACCAATTGTAGCGACAACACAGAAGACTTCATCAGTGGCGTGGGAACAAAGCCGATGACATACGGCAGAGTGTAGAACAGCGCGAATGGCAGAATACCGCAAATGGTTCCGTTGCGAAGCCACTTGAGCTGCGTGCGTACAATGGGGTCTTCGGCCCTCCGGCATTCCAGGCTGAGCGCAATTCCGCCGAGCAGGTAAATGCATGTCAGCAGCGCCAACCAGATCCGGTCGAGCGCCCAGCGCAACTCGATGAGCGGCATCCCCACGCGCACCACTCCCGAAGAGACCCCGACAAAACCCGCGATCACTGATCCAGTGACTATGTAGAGTGCCGCCGTCTCCATCTTCAGCCGGAACCATTTGCGGTGTTCCGGGAACGTGAGGCAGAAGTGCAGGAAAACCGCCGGCGCAAGCAGTCCCGCCACCACGTTGCCCCAATAGATCATCTTGTCGAAATTGTTCAGCTTCCCCGTGTAATGGAAGGTGCAAAAAATAAACGACAGCAGGCAGAAAATGTAGAAGTGTTGAGCTTTGTAAGCCGTACCCCGCCGGAAGTAGACGAATAGCCCGATGGCCAGGTACGCCAGGCCCACGAAGTATTGATACAACACCGCAGGATCGCGCGGTACCTCAGCGACAATCACCGCGGTTTTCAGCTCGATTCCGTTCCGGCGCACCGTGTAATCAGCTTTGTTCCACGCCCCAATGCGGACCAGAATTTTGGGTACGTCGAGCGCATGCAGCACCAGACTTCCGTTGATGCTGACCAGCAGATCTCCACTGCGAATACCGGCTCTGGCTGCCGAACCTGCGGCGGCCACATCCAGGGCTTCAACTCCGGCACTGCGGTCGACCCAGATTGCCCCGTCGTCCGGAAGACGGAACTTCCCCCGCTGCTGGAAGTTAAGGACCGCGGAGGCACACGCGGCCAGCGTGACCAGCGTCAAAATAGCTGTCGAGAGCTGAAATTTTAGTTCCTGAAACATGGAGCCCGCCCGGCCCGGCCCAGGGAACGCTATCACCCTTAGCATCCCAAGTGTTGCACGTTGGCTGCCAGGCCCCTTACTGCTTCTTGTCTCAGAATACGATATTTTTCAGAGGTTTACTTATAGGAATTTGACGGAAATTTGGATTTTGGGAGAAATACACTCCGTGGAAGTGTAGCGGAATGCCGGGAGACAGGGTCTAAGAGGAACCGTGGATGCCGCAGCAGATCCTAACGCGGCTACCAAAAACTGATTCTTGGAGCCCAGGTTCTCAGATCTTGACCTTGGGATAACGTTTACTCATCCAGTTAACAAATGCGGCCGGCACAGCCATGGTTGAAAGCCGGCCCTGC
>QHXW01000176.1 GCA_003223115.1 Acidobacteriota bacterium | reverse complement strand
CTATGCTCTCCTGTCCGCCGAAAGCACTTTGCCAGAAGCTGCCGGCAAGCACCACCATGCACCCCCGGCCTGCGTCGCTCGAGTGGAAGGTTCTGCCGAGCATGGCCGGGACCTCCAAGAAGGAGAAGAAGTCCGAGGTGACCGGAAGCGCGAATACGGTCCGCGCAGGGCCATGCCCACTTAGGATTTTTTCCGGTGAAGCCTGTGGCGCCCAACTGACGGCGGCGACCTCCTCGAAGCTTCGGCCGCTTTTCTTCCAATTGTCGTAGTCGCTATATAAATCGAACAGTTTGCTTGTGCCCTTGGCGTGTATTTCGCGATCCCAGATGGCAATCAGACGGTCAGGGTTGCGATATGGCAGAGGTTGGAGAAGAACCGCATTAAGAATGCTGAAAGCAGCAGTATTCGCACCAATCCCCAGCGCCAGCGTGAGCACCACGATTGCTGAAAAGCAGGGCGCCCTGCGGAAGAGGCGCACCGCATAGGCCAAATCCTGAACCAGCCGTTCAGACCAGGCCCAGCCCCACATTTCGCGTACCTCCTCCTTCACCAGCGTTGTGTTGCCGAAGGCCCGCTGAGCGGCATAGCGGGCTTCATCCGGGGACAGGCTCTTCTCCCGTTGCTCCGTGGCTTCCAACTCCAGATCCGAACGGAGCTCGCGCTGCAGATCCTCCTCGCGATCTTTCCGCCGCCACCAACGCATCTCAGCCCTCCTCGGCGGGCCACATCACGCGCGAGATCGCCCGTGTCAATTGCTTCCACTTCGATTCCTCAGCCACCAGTTGTTTCTTGCCGGCTGGTGAGGCGGTAGTACTTGAACTCGCGCTTGAGATCCTTACCTGCCGATTCCCACTTCGCCGCGATCCATCTCTTCCGCTCCAGCCGGTGGAGAGCGGGATAGAGCGAGCCGTGCTCGACCTGCAGAATGTCGTCTGTAGTCCGTTGGATATGCTTCGCAATCTGATGACCGTGAGCAGGGCCAAACTGCAACGTACGCAGGATCAGCATGTCCAAGGTGCCTTGCAGCAACTCAATTCGATCGATAGGATTGTTTGCCATGATGTTGGTAGATATCCTACCTTAAAACTAGCAAAGATGGTAGACGTACTACCCAGATTTTGGTTAGTCTGGCTGTTGCGCCTAGATAGAGAACTGACATCCTCGCGCTCATCCTGCGCGAAAGCACACGGCCCGTTCTTGCCGGATTGCTCGCTGGAATGTTCCTCGCGGTTGGAGCCTCCTACATATTGCGCGGCATGCTCTTTGGACTCCATACCGTCGATGGCATCTCCTTTGCCGGCGTTTCCCTCTTGTTTTTGGCCGTAGCGCTGCTTGCCGCTTATCCCCCGGCACGCCGCGCGATGCGCGTCGATCCCATGGTGGCGCTGAGGTACGAATGAACCACCGCGCTTTTTAGAGGCACTCGGCCGTACCCGAGCGACTAGCTGAGGGGGTTCGTACCCGAAATAGTGTCCAACTTCATCGAAGCCCGTATCTGGACAAAAACCCTCCAAGGAAGACGCCCCGTGTCAAAATACACGTAGTCTCAGGACGCCGGACTCAGACCGGCGATTGCTTTTTGTGAGTGCCGCAACCAACTGCGCATGACCGGAGTTGTAGCAGGCGATGCAACACTCAGCGTCACGGAATGCAGTTATTCGTTTGTCGCGGCTCCTCGTTTCACGTGCTCGGCTCGTTTCTCCAGGTCCTTGATCCGCCATAGGATGTACGGCACTTCATCTAGTGATTTATGCGTCTTTGCATATTCCAGTAATTCCACCGTGAGGTTTTGGAGCTGGCGCCGTGCCAGGCTGGCGATCTTAAAATCG
The DNA here is from genome assembly GCA_003223115.1 of Acidobacteriota bacterium. Lineage (GTDB taxonomy): Bacteria > Acidobacteriota > Terriglobia > Bryobacterales > Bryobacteraceae > QHXW01. The sequence goes on along the minus strand of QHXW01000176.1, from coordinate 12,214 downwards.
TTACTTGCGGCGGCGTCAGGGTCCTGTTCGCTCTCATGATTGGCGGCAACCAGATCCTGGTACAGGCGGCGCGCAGCCGTGGAGAGGTCCGCCGTCTGCCGCAGTTCGCTAACGCGACCGATCCAGCGCTGCAGTTCCCGGCTTCTGGCCTTCCTGGTCTCAAGCTTTTGGTGCTGCAACAGTTCGACGCCTTCGCCCGAACCGTCGTCAAACAGCACCATCTCGATGACCACCCTGGCGCAGATCGCCGGGTCCTCCGGACAACCAAAGATGTTATGCCCTATGCGTTTCCTCGACTGTGGTTCAATCCAACCAAACACTTCGGCCGGTTTCTTTGCCTCGATGCTTCCCGGGAACGGATCCGAGGCGTCAATCATGTCTTGACCGCCTCCGCCGATATAATGCTCGACGCCGTCGCTCGCAACGCAATATAGCCCTGCCATATACGCGGTGATTGTTTTCCGCCCAATATTCACGATATCGAAGTAGATGATTTTTGGTGCGGATTCGACGGATCTGGTTTTCCGCGACCGCCGAGTACACTGGCGGTGGCGGCGCTTCCTGTCCCCGTGCTATAACGTTGCTCGCCAGCAACGAAACTGCCGCCACAAACACGGTTCGCAAGACCCGCACCCCGAAATGCGAATTAAGTATGCTGCACTGCATAACAATGGAGTACCACAAATGGCCTACCTGTTCTCCAGCACAAGGGCTTTCGCGAGCGTATCCGCCGGTAAGACATTGTAAAGGGCACCGCTTGGCTAGTGCATTCCCTGGGGCTGCCGGTGGCGGTAGCCTCGCGCACACCAATTGGAAAGTCCGGTTGTGTTCCTTTGAACTTCTGACTCTTTGGCCGGATAGTTACCCCGAAAGTTCCGTGCTCCGATCTGGACGGCAGGAAGCCGCCGCTCACGCTGGAAATAGTGTGAGAGAAGTCCGCAAGCTGAAGCCCAACTCTCATTTTGGATCTATTGGATCTCAAGAGCCTTGAGATGCTCCAGACTCTAGAAGAGCGTCACTCAAAGCGCAGCGTAGTTGCAGGATCGACTTGCGCCGCACGGCGCGAGGGGACGTACGCCGCAGCGGCAGACGCCAAGAGCACCAGGCCAATCGCGCCGGCGTTGGCCAGCCGGTCGAAAGTGTCGAGCATGATCACCGGCGATAGCACCGAAGCCAGCAGGCGAGAGACGCCGAGCGCCAGAAATGCACCGGCCAGCAAACCGGCGCCCGCCATCATCATAGATTGCCGTAACACGATCCCGGTCACGTCAGCGGTTGTGGCGCCCAAAGCCATCCGGATTCCTATCTCTCTGGTGCGCTGCGTCACCAGGTAAGACATAACGCCATAAATGCCCGAAACGGTCAGCACGAGGGCGAGGCTACCAAGCAATGACGCAATCCAGAAAGCCACGCGAAACGGGTACGTAAACGTGGCAATGGCTTCTTGAACGGGGATGATCTCCTCGACCGCACCCGGAGCGGATTTCTCCAAGGCAACCTCGAGTCCACGCCTGGCCACAGACGCGTCACCCTTGTTCGTCGGGAAATACAGACAAGGCGAGTCCGGCGCATCCGAAATCAGAGAGCCGCTCCTGACGTTGCTCACGAGCCCGATCACCCGTATCACGTGATAGCTCGGTAATTTCGAGGACCGCGGGTCTTCGGAGTCCGGCTCGATGCGCATGGTCCGTCCAATCGCATCCTGATCCGGCCAGAACCGTCGCGCAGCAGCCTCGCTGATAATCGCCACTGGGGCTTCCGCATCGGCTTCATCGATGGAAAAGTTCCGCCCGCGGTTTACCGGTATCCGGAATTCTTCAAAGTACTCCGGTGAAACAAATGTGTACCTTGCCCGTACGCGATTGGTGTCACCGGTCGGCGTGACATGGATCGTGCTCAAGCCATCAATGAATGGGGCGCGCCACGCCACCGCGACGGTCTCGACTCCCGGTTCCGTCGCCAGCCGTTCAGCCATGGTCGCGCGTAACGTTTCCTTGACTTGCACGTACAGGACATTCGCGACTGTGAGCCCGATATCCCTCCGCTGAAGGACCGTGGCTGCGCGCAGCAGCACGCCGGCACAGATGAGCAGGAGAACACAAACGGTGACTTGGCCCATCACCAGGCCGTTGCGAAGGCGCGCCGGGCGAAAATCGCTGCTGAAGTCTCCTCGCATGGCGTACATCAGTCCCGGACGCGTGGCCTGCACAGCGGGGACAAAGCCAAAAAGCAGCGCGCAAAAGCCGGCGGCGACCAGGACGAATGCGAAGACCCGCCAATCCGGCTCAAGCGGAACTACGCGAAGCACCTTAGCGTACTCCGGAGGTACGGTTGTGAACATCAGTCGCAATCCGAAGCGAACGCTCGCCTGCGCCACAAGAAAACCAACAACGGCGGCCGGTAAAGCGAGGAGCAAGCTTTCCGTGAGCAATTGCCGCAGCAAGCGCAGCCGCCCCGCCCCCAGCGAAAGCCGGATGCCGATCTCCCGCTTCCGCGCCGTTGCACGGGCAAGCATCATGTTCGAAACGTTCGCGCACGCAATCAACAGCACGAGTCCAAAGGACACCACCAGCGGGGAAAAGACTCGAAGAACATAATCGTCAGTGAAGCGAATCGAAGTGGCACGCGACCAGAGAGCAACTCCGATCGCCTGTTCGGCGTCGGGCCGGTCAGCCGTTTCTTGCCGGGACCACACTCTAAGAGCGGCCTTGGCGCGCTCTAGCGGCATGCCGGGCTTCAGACGGCCGATGAGTCCAAACTCATCAGAATTCGTCCGCCTGACAAGGAGTCCCGCTCTAACCAACTCTCTGTACGAGGAGAGAGTGACCCAGAAATCAGTCGGCACATCATTCAGCCCACCAAAATCCGGGCGCGTCACGCCGACTATTTCGAATGGCCGTCCGTAAAGGAAAACTTTCTTGCCGGCGATCTCCGAGTTCGCTCCGAACTTGTCTTTCCACGCGCTGTAACTCAGGATCATCACCGCCTGAGTGGCAGCATCCGTGTCATCATCGGGCAGAATGGTCCTTCCCAGCGACGAACCGGCGCCCAGCATGGTGAAATAGTTACCCGAAACCGCCTCGCCCCACAGACCCTGGCCCTCGACACGAGCCAAATATGAGAAGTTCTCGAATGCGAATGTATCCGAGAACACGTTGGTCTGTCTCCGGAGGTCTTTGAGTTCCTGTGCCGTGAAAAGATAGCGCGTGTCCCGCTTGGTACCCCAGGCGAATTGATAGAGCCGGTATGGATCGCGCACCGCGAACGGCCGCAGCACATATGCATTGAAGATCGTAAACAGCGTGGTGTTCAGCCCGAGCGCCAGACCGATCGTCCCGATGACGCTAAACGCGAACATCGGTGCGCGCCGGAAGCTACGCCAGGAAAATCGAACATCCAGCAGCAGCGACTCCAACCAAGCAAAGTTCCATTGTGCCCGGCTGTCCTCGAGCGCCAACGTGACATTGCCCATTGTGCGGCGGGCGGCATAACGGGCTTCCGGTCCCGATACTCCCTCACGATGCAGCTCCTCCTGAACCATTTCCTCGTGGATACGCAGTTCTTCTGCAAGCTCGTGGTCCAGCCGCCGGCTGATGAGATAACGCAAGCGGTGCCGGATTTTCATGGCGCCTCCATAACGCGGGCAATGGCCCCCAGAAGGAAATCGAAGCTCTTCTTTTCCTCAGCCAGCTTCCGGCGGCCGGCGGCCGTAATCCGGTAAAAGCGAGCGCGGCGGTTGTTCTCCGAGACGCCCCATTCCGCCTCCAGGTAATCGTCGATCAGCAGCCGTTGCAACGCCGGATAAAGCGAGCCTTCGCCAATCTTGAGCGCATCGCCGGAGATCAGCCGTATGTGCTGTGCGATCCCGTAGCCGTGATTCTGCCCGCGGCTGACCGTCTTGAGGATCAGCATCTCCAGGGTGCCTGGAAGGAAATCGGGATCCGGATTCGTTTGCCGCGCCTTTCCCATCGATCGTCGATGGAAGTGTGGCATAGAATAAGGGCGGTGTCAACGGGGAGCATGGATGCCATTTCCCAGGATTGTTGCCCATATGTCGGGTTCGAGGAAACCATCCTTCGTGGACCGGATCAGCGACCGGCAACTTACTCGAACCTCGTTTCTGGACCGGATCGGCTTTTCGGAACTGGGTTCCCACAAGTAAGCCGCTGATATTTCTCGTCCCGCGTCCGTTCCCACCACTTTCCTGGTGCCATTGACTTTCGTCTATCGCCAGTATATATATCAGTTCATATAAACATGAAAAGACCTCCTCCTCCCGAAACTTTTCTTCCGCTGAAGCCACATTGGTTTCACGTCCTGCTATCGCTCGCGGATCAGGAGCAGCACGGTTACGGGATCATGCTGGAGGTCCTAGATCGGACCGGCGGTAAGGTGCGGTTGTGGCCGGCAACGCTGTATGGCACGCTCAAGCGGCTCATCGATGAAAACCTCATCGAGGAATCCGATGAGCGCCCGGCACTGGACGATGCGCGACGCCGCTATTACCGGCTCACCAGATTCGGCCGGCGCGTACTGGCGGCCGAAAGCGCGAGGCTGGAGGATCTGGTTCGCGTCATCCACGCCAAGCGGGGTATTCCGGAAAGGAAGGCGGAGTCATGAAGACTGGACCAGCGACGGGCCGCGACGGTATCAGACATCGGGAGTCCGACATGCTTGAAATTCGCAATCTGACCAAGCGTTTTAACGGAATCCCGGCAGTTGAGAGCGTCAGCTTCACTATCCGTCCGGGAGAAATCCTCGGCTATGTCGGTCCAAATGGTGCAGGTAAGAGCACCACAGTAAAAATGATCATCGGGTTGCTCGAACCGAGCGAAGGACAAATTCTGTTTCAGGGCCGGAGCGTGATTGAGAACTTGGTGGGATTTCAGCACCGCCTTGGCTACGTTCCCGAGGAGCCCAATTTGTATCCGTACTTGTCCGGCTGGGAGTACCTACAACTGGTCGGCCGTTTGCGTGGAATGCGGCGTAACGTGCTTGAGCCCAAGCTGGACGAATTCCTCCATCTGTTTTCGCTCTGGGAAGATCGGCATTGTCCGCTGTCGTCCTACTCGAAAGGCATGCGGCAGAAGATCCTGCTCTCGGCCGCACTGCTGCACAACCCAGACCTGCTGATCCTTGACGAACCCCTGTCCGGCCTGGATGTGAACACCGCGCTGGTGCTGCGGGACCTGCTGCAAGGACTTGCAGCCAGAGGCCGGATGATCCTCTACAGTTCCCACGTCCTCGAGGTCCTCGAAAAGGTTTGCTCCGCCGTGGTCATTCTACGCAAGGGGCAAGTGGTGGCCCACGATTCGCTCGACCGCCTGCGCGAACTGCTGCATCAGCCTTCGCTCGAGGGTATCTTTGCCAAGCTGACCCGGGAAGAGAACCACGCGGCTCTCGCGGACCGCATTCTGGAGGTGATGGAAGCGTGAAGTGGCTCGACGAGACGCACGGTACCAAGTTCGAGCTGGTTCGCCATTTTCTCGCGCGCATGCTGGATGGTGAGTGGTCCTCCGCACCCGGCCAGTGGCAGTCCGTAGTAGTGGGCGCGTTCGCGCTACTTTTTCCGGCAGGTGTGCTGCTCGTCAGAGAAGGATCCCTCAATCCGGCGTCCGCCGGCAAATATCGCCAACTTTCGATGCTTGCTTCGCCAGAACCCTTCCGCGCCGCTGCGCTTGCCGATGAACTGGCACTGCTGACGCTGGTATTCGCCGTTACCGGCCTGATCGCATTGATTCAATGGCAATCTTTTTTCCCTGGCAAGCGCGATTACCTGTCGCTCGCAGGTCTGCCCGTCCAATCGAAACAGATTTTCGTCGCCCGATTCGGGACAGTCATCGTTTTTTCGGCTGCGCTCGTTCTCATGCTGAATTTTGTCCCAAGCATAGTCGCGCCACTCGAGTTCGGCGGCCGCTGGCAGAAGAATCCATCGTTCCTGGTCAACATGGGCGCGCAAGCGTTATCGTCCGGTCTCGGGTGCTTCTTTGTTCTGTTTGCGCTCGTCGCGCTCCAGGGCCTGCTTCTGAATATCTTGCCGTCACGGCTGTTCGCGCGCGTCTCCGCCTACTTGCAGGGCGTCCTTATCGGAGTCCTGCTTCTGGCCGGTTTGTACAGTTGGTCGATCCAGAACTGGGAGCAGGAGACGATTTCGCGCCTACCGCAATTCGGTTCCTGGGCGCCGCCGGTTTGGTTTGCCGGCTTGCATGAACGGCTCCTCGGCGACTCTGACCCGTTCTTCTACGCCATGGGTAACCGCGGCTTGCTCGCCGTACTGGCCGCGGCCATCCTGGTCGTATTCACATATCTGATCAGTTATCGGCGCTACCGCAAGCTGATGGTGGAAGCGCCTGGACAGCTAGAGGCGTCGAGGAAACGGCAATGGAGTGTGCTTTGGCTGCTGACCCGCGAACCTCAGCAGGAAGCTATCATGCAATTCATCGCCAAGACCCTGGCGAGGAGCCTTGTCCACCGGGTGATCTGGCTCGCCTACATTGGCGCCGCCCTCGGAATCGTGGTCAACAGCTCGCTGATAGACGGCGCATTCCTGATGGGCTCGTGGAGCAAAGCAGTGAGGTTTCTGGTTCTGTTTTGGCCACTCGGCACTTCCGTCATATTGCTGACTGGATTTCGTCACGTCCTCTCGATTCCCGCCGAATTGCCCTCCAACTGGATTTTTCGAATAACCGAGAGCCAGGGACGGAAACAGTGGATGTCGACTGTGGAGCGCGTCGTTATGCTGTATGCCATTGTCCCAACGTATGTGCTGCTGTTCCCACTAGCGGTCCACGTCCTGGGCTGGCCCCTGGCTGTCCGCATGACCTTGCTGGAAGTGTTGGTCTCTCTCACGATCTTCGACGTCTTGTTCTACAGTTGGCAACAACTTCCCTTCACCTGTTCGTATGCTCCGGGAAAACGGCCTCTGATCGCCATCCTGGCGGGCTACATCGCATCGCTGGGCGTGCTTGTGCCGTTGCTGTCGCTCATGATCCGCGCCGGGAGCGAGTTTACGGGATTGTTTCCTTTTTACTTAGCGTTTTTCGGCGGGATTTGGGTCTGGACGCGTAAACGCCGCCGGGACGGTTGGGGCGAGGCCGGGATGCTTTACGAAGATCTCCCGTCGGGCGTGCCCGATCTCGGGATCAAGGAGATGAGTTGGAGACAAACAGAGCTCCACCCTCGCCGAACTCCTTCCGGAAACGCTGGACATGCTGATTCTGAGATTGGTTCCCGTGATCCACTCCAAGGGGAGCACTCGGCACACGCGTTAAACCGGCCCGTGGCAATCAGCTTGCGCCTGTATCGCGCGTTGGCACGCGCGTTTCCGCATGAATTCAAGAATGTCTATGGCGAGGAACTTTTACAGGTCACTGAAGACGCTATCGAGCCCATATGGCAGCGTCATGGCATACCCGGGTTGGCGCGGTTGCTCGCGGACATAGCCAGGCGCGTTCCAGCCGAGCATTTGGCCGAATTGCGGCAGGATCTCCATTACGGGTTGCGTACGCTCGCTGGCTCGCCTGGTTTTACCGCGGTAGCACTGATTTCGCTCAGCCTGGGCATTTGCATCGCCACGTGCGCCCTGAGCGAGATGAACGGCATGGTTCTGCGCACCCTTCCAGGAGTTTCGAATCCCGGCGAGCTAGTCGCGCTACAGCTACCGTCCTCCTATCCCACTTACAAACGCTACCGCGAACAAGGTGACCTGTTCGCCTCCACGCTTGCTTACATTGCGCCAGTACCATTTGGCGTTTCAGTCAACGGGCACACGGAACGAGTCTGGGGACACCTGGTTACGGGCTCATACTTTTCCACGCTTGGCGTCCGTCCTGTCCTGGGCCGCGTATTCAATGAGGAACAAGAGCGACTGGGCCTAGCGCCGGTAGTCGTGGTCAGCTACCGCTTCTGGCAGGAGCATCTCGGATCCGATCCATCGGTCATCGGAAAGATGCTACGCATCAACGGGCACGCGTCCACGGTAATCGGTGTTGGACCGAAGGAGTTTCAGGGCGCATCGCCGGCACTGTTTGTGGCGGATCTGTGGATGCCGCTATCGGTGGATGCACGTGTCGCTCCGGAGCTTGCGGGTAATGCGCTGGAGCGCCGCGACCTGACAATATTCCGCGTGGTTGGACGCCTGAAACTTGGCCTAAACATGGCACGTGCTGAGGCCGAACTGAACGCGGTCGCTCAGCAGGCGCAACAGGACAATGCCGAGAGCGACAGAAATCAAAAAGGCCGGCGCGTGCTGCTGGTGGAGGGAGGCAAGCTGTTGCCTCTACGGAAGCAGGACCTGCCATTCTTCACGTCATTCCTTACGATCATGGCAGGGCTGGTAATGCTGATCGCGTGCGCCAACGTCGCTAACATGATGCTCGCCCGCGCGGCCGGCCGACGCAAAGAGATCGCGCTGCGCTTGGCGCTGGGCGCAAGCCGCGCGCGCATCATCCGCCAGTTGCTAACGGAAAGCATGATCGTAGCAGCCGGTGCTGGCGTGGTGGGATTCCTGGTCTCGATTTGGCTGATGCACCTGCTTTCGCAACTCAGGATGCCGCTGCCCTTCCCGGTAAGCTACGACTATCAACCGGACGGACGAGTCCTCTTGTTCACGCTCGCGCTCACCGGCTTCACCGGGCTGGCATTCGGCCTCGCACCCGCATTGGCGGCCACCCGAACCGGTCTGACGCATGTGGTCAAAGAAGGCGGCAGCGTCCTGTTCCGCAGACAACGTCGTCTGAGCTTGCGCAACGTCCTGATGGTGTCGCAGCTGGTCGGGTCCTTGACGCTATTAGTGATCCTCGGACTTCTTTCGATGGGCATACAAACCACCATAGGCATTCAATCTGGCTTCGATCCGAGGAACCTGTATCTGATCGCACTCGATCCGATTCGCGATGGATATTCGGGCGTACAGGCCACGGCTTTCTTCGAGAAGCTGCTCGATCGCGTGAAGCGGCTTCCTTCAGTCACCGCTGCAAGTCTCACCGAAAGCGTGCCCGTCTCCATGCCGGGTGCCGGAGTGACGTTTTCCACCCCTGGCGCTGGAGACTCCCGCTTGATTGAGGACGCCATCAAACGCGTTGTGGGGAAAGACTACTTCGATACCGCCGGAATTCCCATCATGCGCGGGCGTGGGTTCCGGAAAGAAGATGAGGCGAACGGCGCGCCGGCGGTCATCGTCAGTTCGGAACTGGTGCGCGAGTTTTGGAAAGGCGAAGATCCGGTGGGCCGGCGCATCGAGATCGGCAGCGACGAGGTCCAGCCAACCAAGGTCTTGCCTGGCTCGTACGATTACCGCCCTGCAGTAAACACACGGCAGGTGTTCCAAGTGGTGGGCGTAGCCAGGGATGTGCCGGAAGGGCTGGTGGTGCAGAAGCCGCGCCGTGTGATCTATTTTCCGCTGCGCGCTGCGGAGTACGCGCGTCCCGCCGTGCAGGGCGTCACGTTGATGGTGCGAGCGGTACCAGGCGTCGATGTCATTGGCGCGGTGCGGCGCGAAATATCGGCGATGAACGCCGATATCACGCCGTTCAATGCTCGCAGCATGGCGCAACACATTGCGGAGTTCATGGCGCCGCTCCGGATGGCCGCGTGGACCTACGGCCTCATCGGAGTATTCGGGTTGGTGCTGGCCTCGGTCGGGCTTGCCGGCGTGACAGCATATTCCGTCGCGCAGCGTGGCCGCGAGATCGGGATTCGTATGGCCTTGGGTGCCCTGCCGAACGACGTGCTTGGGTTGGTGATGAAGGAAGGCCTGGTTCTCGTGACTGTAGGGACGACGATTGGGATGGCCTGCGCATGGGCCGGAGCGCGCCTGCTCTCATCCATGAATTCGAGCGTAGGTACTGTCACCAGTAGAAGTACATCGGATCCGGTAGTGTTGGTCGGCGCTCCGCTGCTGCTTGCAGGGCTCGCGCTGGTAGCGTGCTATCTGCCAGCGCGAAGATCGATTCGGATTGATCCGGCGGTGTCGCTGCGCGAGGAGTAGCGCGGCCCGGCGAGATGGTTACCGGCAAATGACGCCTTGGTCTAAGGATGGCGAGATTCCGGATAGGCTGGTGTGCGTGGGGGTTCCGGGCCGGTTAAGTTAAGTCCGGTTGTGGGAAACGGTACTCGATCTGTGGAAATCTTTACTGTCCGACCAGCCGGACCGCACCTTGTCTGAACTCGGCTCGACTGGTGTGCTCCTGACGGACCTCATCGCAAGCGCACGTGGCTTGCCTTCACAAGCGACACGCCGATGATTGTTTCGCCGCGCGCCACGGCGTCCGACAAGATCCCCCTTTGGAGCTCCTTCTGAACGGTCTTGCCGTCCGCCTTTCCGAGACGCTCCCGCAGCCGGTTCGGCGGTAGCGATTCGATGATCTCGGGCCATGCAAGCTCCACTCTTGCCCGGTAGAATGTGTCCGGAATCTGGGAAGTCTCCTGAATCACCAGCGATGGAGTGCTGTTTGCTTGTAGGCTGATCGTATTCATGGCACCGCGCAACTTCTGCGTGTCGCGTGAGATCATAAACCACACGAGCATCTGTTTTAGTCGTTTCTCGCGGTTCTCTGCCGATTTGTATCGTGCCTGGAACCGCTCCGCCTCGCGTTGGGCCAACTCCGCTTCCGCCTTCTGCGCCTTCAGGTAGTTTGCGATCCGATCGACTTTGTAACCGAACGCCTCAGTGTATGTCGCCAGTGCCGTCTTGATGTCATCCGAGATTTCACCATTGTTTCCCTCGGCTTCCTGTTCCGCCGCTTCGACCAGGGCATCGAGCGACTCGTCGATGTCGAACATGCTTAGTCCCTTGGCCACTTCTTGCGGTGTGACTGCAATGGCTGTTGCGCCCATGGCGCTTTACCTCCCTTGAGATGCTGTGGGTGTTTTCTTCAGAACGATAGCGAGAGTTGGTCATCGCACTCGTATCGAGGCTTCCGCACGACTCTCGTTCGTGGCAGTACCAATTCAACAAGCGCGCCGGTGCCTTGCGGAGATTGCGAGGTCCCCGCCGCCTCCTCTGTTGATTCATCCGGCGGCATCGGATCATCCGACTGCACGACCGCCGGGATCCCCTGGGCTTCAAGTAGTCGAGTGTGTTCCCTCTGGACCTCGCGCCAGCAGGCGTCGGCCTTTTCGCCGACGCCTTTCTGCGTCACGAGTTCCCGAGCCATCGCGGTCAGCATGTCATCGTCGTCATCGAGTGCCTGGAGGCCGTGATTGGCGAACTTGCCCTCCATCGCAAGCGAGACCAGGAGTTTCTTCCCCATTAGCCGAAGACAGTTCTCCTGCATGGTGCCGGCATACGCCATGTACCTCACGCGTACCGGTTGCTTCTGACCGATTCGCCAACTGCGACGGCTTGCCTGCCTCAACACGTAAATTGAATAGCCAGACTCGTAGAAGAGGATGGTCGGAAATTGGAGCAAGTCCAGGCCCGTGGCCACCAGACGCGGGTGAGCAATGCAAACCTGCATGCCCGCCTTGAGTTGGCGCTCATACCAGGCCTCCCGCGCCTCAGGGGGGATGGCCGTGGTCAGTACTTCGACGCGAATGCCTTCGCGGTTTAGGATACCTTTCAGCCGCTGAGTGACGTCGCGCTTCTGAGTGTAAACCGCATAGATCTGACACCGGTGCCCCTGGCCCAGTTCTGCCCTCACCTCTTCGACAAGACGCCTTTCCTTCGAGTACAGGACATCTTCATCGAGATCCGGTGGGTCCGAGATTACGAATCTTTCGCGCTCCCCGGTGTCCGGATTCGTCGCGTACCCGAACAACGTTCAGAGATGGAAAGGCCGGTCGGGATAGAGCATCAGCGCATTCAGCCCCGTGCTGACGACCGATTGGTTGCCGTGATGTTCTTCAAGGGCCGCTTTGATGTCGTCCTCAAGGCCTCTGTACGCGGCACCGAGCGCCGAGTCCATCTCAACGCTGAGAACCTCCTCTTCGTAGGACGGTAGCGCATCGGAGATATCTTCGAGCGACACGAACGCCCCGAGTTCCATCAGGAACCGTCCGAACAACAGTGGAGAAGCGCCAGGTCGTCTGCGGACCCGTGTCGTAACCTTAGCTTTGTCGGAGCACGCGTTGTCAGAAGGCGTGATCGTCGTCACCTTCTCGAGAACGCCGTAAGGCGTCGAATGTTGAGGAGGCCCGGCCCTTCACGGCAGTCTGAATGACGCTGGTGAAGGCAGAAAACGCCTCCGCCCCGCGGACGTTTTTCGACCCGTGA
>QHXW01000590.1 GCA_003223115.1 Acidobacteriota bacterium | reverse complement strand
ATTCCGTTGTAGGCTTGAACGCCGTTCTTGACCGTGAGAGAGTTGAACGTGTTCCAGCGGGAGGCCGTCATTTTGAACGGACGTCCATAGGCTCCGGCCGCATCAACGGTAAGGTTGGTAATTGTGCCGTTTGCCGAATCAATAAGTCCAAAGCCGAAGGCGCCGTTGGAAAGACACCCGGCACCAGTTCCCGGATTCTCGTTGGAGATCGACATTCCATTCACCGACAAATTCCCCTGGTTTTCAAACCACACGGCATCTCCACACTGCGCGCTGCCGGCCCCGGTGACGGTCATGTTGCTCCACGCTACGTTAAAATTTCCACGAGTTAAGATGGCCGCGCCCTGCACATTCCTCGATGTGACGCCGCTGACCGAGGAGTCGGCGACTCCGGCCATCTCGAATCCGTAGACGTTCGACCGGTTTCCGTCGAAACTAATGTTTTTCACCGTAATGCCGGTGAGCGGTCCCAATATTTTTTTGACAGTTGCGGCGTTCACCGATGGGTTATAGGTGTCATGCAAGGCGGTCGTGACCGTGACCGTGTTTCCAGAAACGGAGGCGACCTTCAAGACCTCCCCGCGACAACCGGATGGATCACAGCCTGTGTCTCCGCTGCCGGTGGAACTGTCTTTACCGCCCTGTTGCACATGTACGTAATCTCCGGCGCTTACTCCAAGACTTGAAACGGTCGTAAAGCTTGTAGAAAGTTCATTTGCGGTCGCGCTTAATGCGACTGAGGGGCCGTAGTTGGGATTCCCGTTGCCGGACCCGCCGATCACCATAATGGCTGTGCTGCTGGTGTTACGGATGATGGCGCAACTAGAGCCGTCCACGGTCACATTCGAGCGGTTGATTGTTAATTGGGACGTGGTCAGGTAGGTGCCGCACGGAAAAAGGAGCGTGGCGCCGCTGGTGAGGGTCGCGATGGCGTTGTTGATGGCTGCGGTGTCGTTGGTCGTTCCGTTGCCCGTTGCACCAAAGTTAGTTACATTGACCAGGGCTCCACTGACCGAGACGGCCACAGAGGCGGCAGCGGATTTGGTCGCATCGGCAGCGCTGGTCGCGGTGACGATAACGGTCGTGTTGGTGCTGACGGCCGGAGCAGTGAAGAGCCCCGAGCTGGAGAGTGATCCCGCGGTGGCCGACCAGGTAACGGCTGTATTGGTCGAGCCGGTCACAGTGGCAGCGAATTGCTGGGTACCCGCCGAGCCGACCGAAGCGCTGGCCGGTGATATCGAGACCGCGACCGCTCCCGGGGCATTGACAGTGACGGTGGCCGACGCCGACTTGCTGGTATCAGCCTGACTGGTGGCGGTGACGGTAACGGTTGTCTTGGCGCTGACGGCCGGAGCAGTGAAGAGCCCCGAGCTGGAGATCGATCCGGCGGTGGCCGACCAGGTAACGGCTGTGTTGGTCGAGCCGGTCACAGTGGCAGTGAATTGCTGGGTGCCCGCAGAGCCGACCGAAGCGCTGATCGGGGATGCGGAGACCGCAACCGGAGAAGGGCTTCCCACTAGAGAGACTTGGAAGATCTGGTTCCTCGCTCCATTGCACGCATTCTGTTCAATCGCTGCTCGCGAGGCAGTCGACGCACCGATCACGTCGATGCAGCCATTGGCCATGTTTCCAGGTAGGATCTTATAGACCCCAGCGCTCACCTGATTCAACTTGTAGTACTCGGCCCAAGACGCCACACACGCATACTGCTGGATACGCGCTCCGGCGGAAGTGGAACCGCCGGCCGCATCCCAGCAGAGTTTAGAGGCGGAATTAACGAGGCGGTAATACCCGGTCGCCGGAGCTGTCTGTAAGGTGAAGTTCTGGCTGCTCGCAGCAGAACAGCTTGCCTGGAAAAGTAAGCTGACAGTGGTGTAACCGCCACTGTCGACGCAGAGTCCGCTATTGACGTTTCTTATTGTGACCACTGATCCAGCGGTAGGCGGAGTCTGGGAGTAGGCCGACGCCGCCGCCAGAAGCATAATGATTCCGGAGTTTATTAATAAGATTGTGATTTTCATGACGTTTTGCATCTCAGTAGTATAGTACTGTTCGACACAGTACTTGAAACAATTCTCGAAATGGTTAGCAACTTACATGTAAACTGAAGTAAATACTGAGTGGGAATTGACCGGGTTTCTGCGAGACAATTAGTCCCAAAGGATCATACAGCTAGTCCCAAAGGTTCATACAGCCCGGAGGAAACCCCCCAGAGACTGTCGCTTGAACGGACCGCGGGCGCTTATCGGGGCACAGGGAAGAATGTACAACCCGGACCGGACGCCGCAACTGGGAGGACCATCGTAGCTATTGCTTTTACGCAGGGGGATCGCAATTATTTCCTTGAGGCAGGGAGTTTTTGCGCGTACGCGCTCCTCTTGGATGATTTTCGGTTCGGCTTATCGTTTAGAGCCTTAATGTGTTCCTTAGCGGCCCTTAATACCTTGGAGTGGAACACGTGCCGTGCCAGTTCTTCCGTGGTCATGTCGGTCGGGTGCTTTTTCTTTTTCGGCATGGTGACCTTTATGAACGAACTCATCGAACAGTTTGGGAATGACGAACTGTGCCGTCGCACACTCGAGCACCTCCGTTGGCCAAAGGGCGTAACATGCCCTGCCTGCAAGTCTGACAAGATTTCCCGCATCTTTGCTCGCGACCAGTTCGATTGCGATTCATGCCGCTATCAGTTCTCCGCGACGGCAGGGACTATCTTCCATGACTCCCACCTGCCTCTGACTAAGTGGTTTCTGGCGACGTACATTGTTGTCGAGTCCAAGAAAGGAATCTCTGCTAATCAGCTTAAGCGGATGCTTTCTATCAGCTACAAGACGGCATGGTATCTGTGCCATCGCATCCGCAAAGCGATGGAAGAGGCTAGCTCGATAGACCTCACTGGCACAGTGGAGCTTGACGAATCCTACATCGGCGGAAAGCGTCGCCATGTCGGTAGTGGCAATCTGGACAACAAAACTATGATGCTGGGCGCACTGGCCCGTGGTGACGAAGTCCGACTCCGCGTCGAAAAACGCCAGAAAGCCGGGATTGCGGACGAAGACACGATGCACGACACCGCCAACCACCACGTCGAGGAATGGGTTCGGGGCGACGTTCAAGAAGGTGTCTGGTCGCTCTTTAAGCGATCTATTGTTGGCTCGTACCATCAGGTTTCTGCTAAGCATTTGGATGCCTACCTGGATGAGTTTGAGTGGCGTTTTAACCAACGCAATAACCCTCACCTTTTCCGCGACATACTCGTCCGCATGGTTAATACACCGAAAATGAGGATGAAAGAACTCATAGAGCCATCTGAGTCTGTATAACTAGCGTGTCCCATTAGATAAAGAATTAAAGAATGAGCTGCCCTGTGAAAGATCCTGAACATCACGGGAACCTGTTGGAGCGATCGGAATCCAACCCAAGGGACCCAATTGACAACAACCACTACTATGGCACTCGTAGTTACAGCCAGTGCCTGCGATACTGTTTCATCATCCATTGATCTTACTGTGCGGTTTGAAGGGCCAGTCATACCAGGTCCTCGGTCGCCTTTAAGTGTTTTGTAGACGAGAAAAAATAAAAGCGACT
>QHXW01000589.1 GCA_003223115.1 Acidobacteriota bacterium | reverse complement strand
GCCAAAACGGCTGCGATGGCGACCCGCAGCGGACGTTGATTCTAAGAGGCCTGTCACGTAGCGTTGCGAGCGTGCCGAAACCACAACCTTCTGGCACAGGCCCAGTTCGGTAAACTCCAATCTGAAGGAGGCTTCCTCGATGCCGCCTTCGAAGCCGCTTTGCAGGGAGCAACCGTTTACGCGAAGGACGGAAAGAGCTTGGCGCTCCGCGCGGGATAGTCCGCTATCGACTGAGGGAAATTGCTCCAGGTGACGGCGCAGCGCGGTGGCGATAAACCTTCCTTTCACCGGGGCTGTAGAAGATCTTGTCCACGACTCGGGAAAGCGGCTGGCCGCCAGCTGGCACCCGCAATGTGGGGAATAACCGATACGGCGAATCCAGTTGTCTCACGCCGGGAACCTCCAATCCATAGGCCTCCGAGAGCCTTCTGATGTCGCTGAAGAGCTGACCGTTCATTGCTAAGAAGTTTCTTTTCGGGTCGGGGTAGCCGGCCCTTTTGATTAGAATTCTTGACGCCGTGTCGAACGGAACAAGCGAGTCATAGAAGAGTTGTGACCACATCTTTCCCTCATAGAGGTTGCTTACATTCGCCACAAGAGGCACTGTCGAATCACACAGGCCACACTTGTCGTATCCTCTCACCTTGTCGAGAATGCTAGACCAGTTTTCCCGGAGCCGCTGCAACGGTTTGATCGCGTTTCGTTGGCGTCCGTTGAATGGATTCCCCCCGAGCACGGCCCTTTTCACGTTCTCTCGGGCTCGTGGAGGGATCCAAAGGTTCACATAGGTCTTAAGGAATTCATCGAACGTGACGTCTTTGAGTCGATAGTGCCCAGCACACGCGTTGCGCTTGCACCAGCAGTCGTCTCGGCACGGGCATGTTATGAACTCATAATCAGAGTGTAGGGCGAGAATCTCCGATTCCACGTATTTTTGGCGACCTTGTGCCGATCGCTCGTTCGAGTCCCGTATCACCTGACGGATTTCGTCGGCAGACCTGCTGTGGATACGTCCGGTTCGAAGCGGCCTCGTCCGCTTGCGGTCTGGCTCAGCATTTGCCAGTAACGGAGACGACCGTCGCTCTGCGATGAGTGGCGGTGCAATGGCAAGAAGACTGTCTGAATCACCGATTAATTGAAAGAGTCCTCGCCCAACTCTATATGCCCTTGGTTTGGCCACACCAGCTTTGACGTAGTTCCCCTGCTCCACGCCGTCCAGGGTTACCGACTGGTTTGAGGGAATCGTATTAATGGAGTTCGGAGAAAATCCCAGCTTCTCAAGATGGAGTCTGATGTCCGCACGCCTCCATTGAAAAGCAATTATCCGATTAGCGCGAAGACGTTCGATGGCTTTCCAGAACGTTTCGTCTTTACCGGGCATCGTGACCTCTATTGTAGAGCGGCCTGCCAACATTCCGCGCGGAATTGTGCCAAAAGCATGTGATTTCGGCACGCTCGTTAGACCAGGTGGAAAGTGAATGCAAGCACCATGTTGCAGTCAAGGTCCTGTAGACCCTTTTTGACACGCGTCGAAATCGTGTCCAAATCGCCGGGTCTGACCCGTGATCTCGATTGCTGGACGGAAGGGCTGTTCTCGCCAACTATCGGCGAGGATGTATCCCCACCCACTAGCTTGAACGCCTGATTTAGAAGCTGTATTCTTAAGCGGCAATAATTCCGATGCCGCTGCCTGCCGCAACCCGGCTCGGCCCCTACGAGATCTTGTCTGCTCTCGGCGCCGGAGGAATGGGTGAGGTCTATCGTGCGCGTGACACGCGGTTGGACCGCGTAGTCGCGATCAAGATTCTTCCAACGGACCGTTCCAGCAGCCCTCAAGTCCGTGAGCGCTTCGAGCGCGAGGCGCGGGTGATTTCAAGCCTGAGCCATCCACATATCTGCGCGCTTTACGATGTCGGACATCAAGACGGCATCGATTATTTGGTGATGGAGTATCTGGAAGGCAAGACCCTCGCTGATCGGTTAAAGAAAAGACGGCTGTCCCTCGAGCAAGTATTGCAATATGCCATCGAGATCGCCGGTGCACTGGATAGCGCGCACCGACGCGGCATAGTGCATCGGGACCTGAAGCCGGGCAATATCATGCTGACCAACTCTGGGGCGAAGGTGCTCGACTTTGGCTTGGCGAAAGTGCGGATGGCGCAGGACGCGGCAGGTCTAACGCGGCCTACGAACACGCTCACAGAGGAGGGAGCGATCCTTGGCACGCTGCAATACATGGCGCCGGAGCAGCTGGAAGGTAAGGAAGCGGATGGGCGCACGGACATTTTCGCCTTTGGCGCAGTCGTATACGAAATGGCCACAGGCAAGAAGGCCTTCGAAGGTGCCAGCCGCGCCAGCCTGATTGCAGCGATCATGGAACGCGACCCGGTCCCGCTTGCCACGCTGGATCCGCTGACGCCCGTTGCGCTGGATCGCGTGGTGAAGAAGTGTCTTGCGAAAGATCCCGATAACCGATGGCAGAGTGCTCAGGACCTACGCGACGAAATCCGGTGGATAGTCGAAGGAGGCTCCCAGACGGGCGCAGCGGCTCCCGTCCCTTCGCGCAGCAACAACCGCGAGCGTCTGATGTTGGCTATCGCGGCAGTCGCCGTGGCTATGGCTGTGGTCGTGGCATACCTTTATTTCCGAGAGAAGCCGTCCGAGACGCGAGCCGTGCGCTTTTCAGTGTTTCCTCCGGAGAAATCCGCCTTCGGTGATTCGCTGGCTATCTCGCCGGATGGTACGCAGTTGGCGTTGATCGTCTCGACCCCCGGGAAAGAGCCGTCTCTCTGGGTGCGGCGCCTGGATTCTCTTACGGCGCATCCGCTCGCTGGAACGGACGGTGCGTATGACCCTTTTTGGTCCCCGGACAGCCAGGTCATCTCGTTTTTTGCTCAGGGAAAGCTGAAGAAAATCGAAGCTGTCGGCGGTCCGGCACAAACCCTTTGCGACGCCCGTGATGGCAGCCGCGGTAGCTGGAATCGGGACGGCGTTATTCTCTTTGGACTCAACGACGTTTTGTATCGCGTACCGGCAGACGGCGGCCCGGCGACGACTGCCACAATGCTCAACCACGCGAATCATGAAATCACTCACGCCTGGCCCTACTTTCTACCCGACGGCCGACATTATCTTTACCTGGCTATTGCACAGGCATTCCAGAACAACGGTGTCTACGTCGGCTCCCTGGACTCCAAAGAGAGCAAGCGGCTAGTGGATAGCAACTGGATGCCGGCCTACGCGCAGGCCTTGGATGGCCTTGGTTATCTGCTATTCATCCGGGAAGGAACTTTGATGGCCCAGCGGTTCGACGCGGCTCACCTGCAGTTAGCCGGCAAGCCCGTTCCCGTTGCTGAGGGCGTTTCCGATCCCACTGGCCGCGATGCGATTGTCTCGGTCTCAGCAAACGGCACGCTGGCCTATCGGCCTCTCGGTGCCGTAAAAACGCAATTGACCTGGTTCGACCGCGCCGGCAAACAGCTCGGCACCGTCGGCCTGCCGGTACAGGACGCCCGCCCAGCGCTCTCGCCGGATGGCAGAAGATTGGCCCTATCGCGCGTTGGTCCACAGTCTGGGAGTAGTCAGGCTGAGACGTGGCCTAATTTAGGGGGCGACATTTGGGTGCTGGATCTGGCGCGCGGCGGCGCCTCCCGTCTTACTTTTAACACTGCTGCGGACTGGCCCGTTTGGTCTCCGGACGGAAGCCGCATTGCTTTTGCTTCCTACCGCGATGGCAACATGAACCTGTACCAAAAAGCCGCGAACGGGACGGGCAATGAAGAATTGCTCTTGAAATCGGACGAAGACAAAGCCCCCACTGACTGGTCCAGGGACGGACGGTTTCTCATCTATGCGAGTTTGAATCCGAAGACAGAATTTGATGTGTGGGTGCTGCCGATGGATGGAGACCGAAAGCCGTTTCCGTTCTTGCAGACCCAATTTGGCGAAGGCGGAGCAAGGTTGTCTCCCGAAGGTCAGTGGATGGCTTACCAGTCGAGTGAATCCGGAAGATGGGAGGTGTATGTACGGCCCTTCGGAGGGGTCTCAGCAGCCGGGAACAAGACGCCCTCTGGCAAGTGGCCGATCTCAACCGGGGGCGGCGTCTTTACGCGTTGGCGCGGCGATGGGAAGGAGCTGTTCTATCTCACGGACGAAAGAATCATGGCGGTAGAAGTCAGATCGGGCACGTCGAACGGCCGGCCCACATTTGACGCGGGAATTCCCAAGCCGTTGTTCAATGTAAAAAGCTATGGTAATTTTCCGTTCACAGTAACGGCCGACGGCCAGCGCTTCCTCGTCAACACACAGGTCTCGGAAGAGAAGTCACCATCCATCACCGTCATCCTCAACTGGGCCGCGGGACTAAAGCCGTAGAATCGCACAGGTTCAAGTGCGCCAGGCACCTAACACCATTCACCACAAAAGCGTTCTTCGCGTTTGCTGTTGTGAAATCCCCTTCGCACCAGTTACCCGCCTTATATGTTGGGGTTGTGGTCCATGGCCTGCGCCTCGTGCGCTGAGCAGCGCTCTACTGCCGTTGGAGTCACCCAAACTAATCGTCGTCTCCGTAAGAGCTTTCATTTACGACTGAAACCCGATCACCCGCGAGTGACGCCGAAGCGTTGATCCACGCGGGCAGCACGCATTTGGATTAGTGTTTCGCTGCTACGTTGTCGGTGAGGGGACAGGCCCGTCGGCCTGTCCCAGTTCATGGCTCAGAACAACAGCTTCAGTGCGACTTGCCCGATTCTGGGATCTCGGGCGCCCGTCACGTAGCCAAATGTCCCATTGAGAACGCTGCCGCTCGGGTTCCTGAACTGCGCGTGATTGAAGGCGTTGAAGAACTCGAAGCGAAACTGCAGCAGCTTCGACTCGGTTATCTTAGTGTCTTTCAATAGTGAGATGTCCCAGTTGTTGATGCCTGGCCCGTGGAACATCCGTTTGTTGGCTGTGCCCAACTGGCCGACCAATTCCTTACTGAACAAGTTGGGATCAAAGTACGGTTGGCCCGAACGCGGGTCGGCGAAGTGCAAAGTGCCCCCGTTGAAGTTGGGCGTGTCGACCCCGTTTCCGTTCGGCCCGGTGAATCTCGTGCCCAGCAGCGAGTTGTCGTCGTTCTCCCTCAGAGTGATCGGCAAGCCAGTGGAGAACCTGGTAATACCTGAGATCATCCATCCATCGCTCAGGCGGTGGTGTCCGAACCAGCGGCCGAACGGCATCTCGTAGCTGTAGCTGACTACGAAATTGTGCGTGACATCGAACGAGGAGATGGCGCGGCCCAACCGCTGGTTGACGACATTGACTTGGTCACCCCATCCCGAAGAGTCATCGATCGACTTACTGAAGGTGTAGGCCCCGAGCAGTTCCAGCGGTCCGCTACGATGCTTAAAGCTCGTCTGCAGCGAGTGGTAGTTGGAGTTCCCAATGGTGATGAAG
>QHXW01000592.1 GCA_003223115.1 Acidobacteriota bacterium | reverse complement strand
ACAATCACCGTGAGCCTTCAGGGCAATGAAGCCAAGGTGAATTACAAAGGCAAGGTAAGCGGCGATACCATCAAGTTCACCGTTGAAGTCCCCGGCGCTGACAAGCCCATCGAATACACCGCCAAAAGGGTTTCGTAACGCGGCGACGCGACCAACTGTTGTAGTGGGTCGTCGCGTTCAGTACGACGCCGAGCTGCCGGAAGCACAACTTACGAGTCGGGCGTTTCCCTCCGAAGTGCATTCTTGACGTGACCGGGACTTGAACGAATCCGGGAGCCGCCTCGTTCCAAACCGGCTTCCTTCAAGTCGCTGTATCAAAAACACTTCGGCGAGTCGACCTCCCTTCACCCTTGAGTGCTGTGGCGGCGGAGTGTTTCCGATACAGCACTAAGACTTCACGGGACTAATGTTGACGCTGGCCCCGTCAATCGCTTATAAGCAGCCACGCAGCGTGCTTCATTACATTACATGGGATATATCGCCAGTAGTCGGTAGCGCGGCTGTCGACCGTCGGCCCGGTCCTGCCGGTTACCGAGGGGCGAGGTCGGCATTGCGCCGTGCCCGAATGTTGGTTCGAATCGTCTGTCCTTCCCGGGGCGTAAACAACATCGATCCCTGTGCCATCATCTCCAGTTCCTTCTTCTGCCAGGGAACGTGCATGATGCCGTTCGCCGAATGACTACGAACTCCCAAAATCAAGTGGCCCAGTTCGTGGGCCATCAGATGGCCCAGCATTACTCTTTGGGGGAGACCGCGTCGTCGAGCTAATTCCTCAGCGTCGTGCGAGAAAACATTGGCCACCGTTGCAAAACTTCCATCCTCGGGGTAAAGCGCAAAACCAAAACTATCCTTATCCAGGCGCAAATGCTCTGCCATGGATTGAGACAGAATTCGCAATGCAAGCTTCGCCGGTCCGGATGCATCCTGACAAGCCGAGTACAGGGCTGCCTGCTCCGGCCACAGAGGACAATCCAGCCACGCGAGGGAGACACCAGCGTGTTCATAAATCCTCTCAGCCTCTTTCTCGGCTTGCATCTTTTACCTCGCTGGGCGTTCCGGCGTAGTTATAGACCAAAACCGTTATTTTCGTTTCCAGCTCGGCCGCGTTGAGCGAGAGCGCCAGAACCGCGCTGAAAGCAATATCTTCTTTCGAGTCTCCACTTCATCGATCCCTCCCGCGCGCCTTGGGTGCAGGGATCGAATTTCGGCGAATATCAAGACTGGCTCAATGGACCGCGGCTGGAACCACACTGCACTTTGGAATGACCGTTCTGGACAGCCAAAGTTTTGATATAGGAAGACTTAAACGGCGAGATAGACCGCTTGAATTTCGGCCTGATATATAATTTGCTCCACGCGGCAGGCCCTGAACATGTCTGCGCAGCCACTTGCTCAGCGCGTAATCCGTTTCGGACTCTTCGAAGCGGACCCTCCCAGCCGGAGAGTTACGCCGGCAGGGCCGCAAGGTCAAACTCCAGGAACAGCCCTTTCAGGTCCTGGCTATTCTGCTGCGACGGCCGGGCGAGCTGGTCCCCCGTGAGGAACTGCAGCGCGAGCTCTGGCCCGCCGATACCTTTGTGGAATTCGATCAGGGACTCAACACCGCCATCAAGAAGATCCGGCAAGCGCTGGGCGACTCCGCCGATAACCCGCGCTTCGTCGCAACCGTACCTCGCAAGGGATACCGGTTCATCGCACCGGTGCTTGGGACTGGTGAACCAGCGGAACTCCAGAAGCCGTCGATCCGTCGCCGTGTGTTTCAGATCTGCGCGCTTATCACGCTGCTTGCCACGGGCATTGCGGTCGCGTTCTTCGTGACGCATAAGACGCCGGAACCAGCTCCGGAGCCCGTTCCTCTGACCACCTATCCCGGCGGCGAAGGCTCGCCAAGTTTCTCTCCCGATGGAAACCAGGTGGCGTTCGATTGGGAGAAACCCGGCGAGAGAACCACACGTTGGCGAGAGACCACACGTTTACGTTAAGCTGATCGGCGCGAGCGAGCCACAACGTCTCACCACGAGTTCAGCCGGGGAGGGGGAGCCTGTCTGGTCGCCGGACGGACGCAATATCGCTTTCATTCGAGAACTTTCAGCGCCACGCCGTTTTCCTGATTCCCGCTATTGGAGGCTTCGAGCTTGTTTCGGGTGAACAACGCCGAGCTGTCAACGGTCGAGCGCCGAGGTCCGGAACGCAAGCTGGCCGAGGGTTTATTCTGGGGGCTGCAGTGGCATCCAAGCGGCGAGTGGCTCGTGCTCGTCGACAGGAACTCCGCGGACGAACCGTTCGCTCTATATTTTCTCTCTATAGCCACTGGTGAGAGACGGCGGCTCACTTGGCCGCCGCGATCGATTGGTGATGTGGACGGCTCCGTTTCTCCCGATGGCCGCACCCTGGACGTCTCTACCCTCGGGCTAAAAATCATTGTCAATTAAAAATGACAACTAAGATATTGACATTTCTGGTTGTCTCTGATCTGGTTGTCTCTGAGATGATGGAGGCAACTTGATTCCAGCGTTCGACCCGAGCACTGGCGCGTTGCCGCCGGGAAGTCATCAGGCAACGTTGGAGCAGATCGCGAAGCGCCTTGGTTTCACACCGCGGCGTCGATGGTTGTTGAAGGGGCTCCGCGCCGCCGTCGAGGCCTTTTGGGCGGCATCGGGAGATCTACATCGACGGCAGCTTCTATACCGAGAAGCCAGATCCCGGTGATGTCGACGGCTATTGGGTTGAGCCCGGCGAAGGTGTCTATGATCGCATCGATCCGTACTGGATCGACTTCGAGCTGGTCTTGGTTCCGCTGTGCGGAAGTGGAAATGGCGAATGTGGGCAGACCATGGCGTTGAGTTTTTCATTCATCCGGCGATGCAAGCCAGCCCGGAAATGGGCTTTCCGGAGTTCTTTCGGCAGGACCGCGATGGTCAACCACGCGGCGTGATTCAGGTGGTCAAGGCGGCACGATTATGATCAAAAGCGACGCGCAACGAGATCGGACTCTGGCCCAGATCGAGGGTTTCCGACAGGCACTCGCGAAGGTGGAGCAGGAGAAGCCAGGCAAGCGTTCCGCGGCGATACGTGGCAGCTACGAGAGCATGATCCGGCAACTCGAAGACGAACTGGGGGAGTACGACCAGCTGAAGTCCGGCGCGCTGACTTTGCCGCATATAGAGCGGCTCGATCAGATCGCTCCGTTCATCGCTAAGATCCGGATTGCAAAGGGGGTTTCGCAGACGGAATTGGCGAGGCGTCTAGGCGTGAGCAAGCAGGTGATCAGCCGCTTTGAAGAGAATGAATACCAGACTGTGGCGATCTCCAGGCTCCAGGAGATCCTCGATGCGATCGGTATCAAGGCAGCTGTAACGCTGAGAGCATAAGCGCAGGTCGATGAATCATCGAGACTCAGGTTGCGTGTGGTTTTTTGAATTCCGCCATATCAGATCTCCTCATCTCGCCCAGTACTTCTGCCGGTCGGTGAAAACGGGATGATCCGGAAAACGGATTTGCCGAGCGGGCTGCGTTGGGGTAAAGAGAGAAGAATGGCGCAACTTGAACTGCCGATTTTTCCAGCCGGTGTGACGGAGATCAACAGCCGGATCGCAGTACAAAAAGAGACGGGCAGGGTTTTTTATCTCCACGGGCACTTGCCGGTGTTCCAGCACGAGGAGCAAGACGTGCGGAGTTTCCGCATGTTCACCAGCCAGATGATTGCAGGCGGGACGGTGAAGCCGAAGGAGATTGTGCAGACGTTTGGCGTGCCGATGATCACGGTGAAGCGGTACGTAAAGCTATACCGCGACTATGGAGCCAAAGGGTTCTACGAGCCCCAGCCGCGCAACAGTTCGGCCTCCGTGCTGAAAGGGGAAGTGTTGGAGAAAGCGCGGGAGTTACTGGAGGAAGGGCGGAGTGTGCCGCAAGTGGCGGCGGAGCTGAAGGTGTTGACGAACACTTTGCACAAGGCGATCCGCGCAGGCCGCTTGCGAGGTTCTCACAAAAAAGCGATCGCGACGCCAGCCAAGTAACCACCCAGGGCGAACGCAGCCAGATCGCCAGCCAAGCCGCGCATCGTGCACTTGTACGCCGGAAACAGAATGAGCGACCACCAATTTCCGCCACTCCAGATGCACAGCCTTACTATCTTCCAGAAAAGTTAGCCGCCATGCACGTCCACCAAGTCACGCACTTGCTCACCTTTAACGTGCGGGACTTTGTGCGGTACGCCGGAATCACGCGCCCGTTCATCCGCAAACCGTCGCGCGTAGTCCTCAACACGCCTGACGTTTCTATATTAGTCGTCGAGCCCTGTGCCCTTCGCATTGCTTTTGTCCCCCTGTCGTTAATTAACCCTTTCGGAACGTTCTGGGAGTACTCGCCGGCCGAGGCTTTCCCCGGTAGCAGCTTCGGGACGGGCCGATCCCGCCCGCGCAGAGTGTCGTTTCAACGGAAATTCTCCACTAACATCAGGTCGCTGCCGGCCTCATCGACTTGGGTGTAAAGAACCGTCCGGCCATCGGGAGAAACCGTCAGACCCTATGAGACTCTTCGTTCTGCCAGCAGCTTCTTGGTCTTGGCGGTGGCCAACTCGTAGAGGCGGAGGTCGCTCCGGCCCTTGTCGTCCGCTGCCTTGAAGAAGTAGATTCCCTTTGACCCAACTGTCCATAGCGTAGACGGATTTACAGAATCCAGAACCTTAGTTTCCTTACCGTCCTCAACCGGTATTTTCCACATGCTCACAGGTAATGGCCATCCTTTGCTGTAGTAGACGAATTTCCCGTCGGGCGATTCCTGTGGCACGTCGCCACTGTTCCGGGTGACCTGAATCGCCCCTCCGTCGGTAGAACGCATCTTCCAGTCCTGATAAACGCCGGTCACGGCAGTTGCCATGTAAGGAGTCTAACCACATGGACGTCGGCGACTCGCGCCTGTGCACCAAGATCAGGGGACATGTCAAAAAGAGCCGGATGGGTGTTACGCGGC
>QHXW01000591.1 GCA_003223115.1 Acidobacteriota bacterium | reverse complement strand
TCAGCCCGGTGAGCGAGTTCTGGAACTCGCTTGCGGAAATGGACAGTTCGCCCGCCGGCTCGCATCTTTCGGCGTACACGTCGTCGCCTGCGATTTCAGCCGCGCCTTCCTGGATTGCGCCCGTCTCAGGACCCGCGAACATGCGGACCGAATCGACTATCGGCTTCTTGATCTGACTAGCGAAGATGAAACGGCTGCCCTTGGCACGAGCGAATTTGACGCAGCAGTCTGCAACATGGCATTGATGGACATCGCCAGCATTACGCCT
>QHXW01000588.1 GCA_003223115.1 Acidobacteriota bacterium | reverse complement strand
TCCGCAAACTCTGGCCTAAGCTCATCAAGAGCTGCACCATCGATGCGCTGGAACCGTCCACGGAGAGCCCGGGATCAATGGCGCAAGAACAGATTTCGAGTTGGCTGGACGCCGCCGCGAGTGCCATACTGGAGTCGTTTCCATGCCGGGAGTCGGGCAGGACGTGCGCATCGAGGGTGAAGATGTAATCGGTGCCAGTCTAGTTGTGGATGATCATCCCGTCCACATGGAACTGTTTCGCCGCACCGAGCCGCGGCGAGCGCAGGCGAGCGAATCGGTCGGAGCGGAACTTCAACAGCCATCAAGCACCGGGGGCACTGGCCTGGGCACTGGCCCCGACAGCGGCGGCCGCCGCAAGAATTGGCTGCGGCGCATCTTTTCGTAGAGGGCCCGCGCCGTGACCGGCAAGACCATCTCCCACTACCGCGTCCTGGAACAGCTTGGCAGGGGAGTATATTCTCAGTGCAGGCAATCTGCTGCAGGCTGGGGCCGAAAAGAAAAATGAGAATCGCAAAGATGATCGACGATATGTGCACCAGGCGCGCCATCAGCTGGGGGAGCAAGCAACCAACCGGCCAGCGCGTCGGCGTGCCGTAGGGGATATAATTTTCCCAGCCCGGAGGAGAATTCTATGTACAAAAATAGCGCGATCTTGTTTCTCATTTCTGTGACCCTCTGCCTCGGTGCATCTGAAAAGCCCCTGCTTTTTCGCAAGCCGACCATCAGCCGGACTCAAATCGTGTTCAGCTATGCGGGCGATCTCTGGATTGTCGCGCGCGAAGGGGGCGACGCCACGCGTCTGACCGCAGCTCCTGGTGTGGAAACCGACTCCATGTTCTCTCCGGATGGAAGCCAAATCGCCTTTACCGGGCAGTACGATGGCAACACGGATATCTATACAGTCTCCGCGGCCGGTGGAGTGCCGCGGCGTCTGACCTACCATCCGAGCCCCGACGAAGTTGTCAGCTGGACGCCGGATGGCAAGCAAATCATCTTTGGGTCCCCGCGCAACAGCTACTCTTTTGGGTTCCGCCGCCTCTTCACCGTATCAACGGCGGGCGGCTTTCCGTCGGAGATCCCCCTGCCCAGAGCCGAGGAAGGCTCGTATTCGCCGGACGGCACGCGCATGGCTTACGTGCCTAACCTGCAATGGCAGCGGGCCTGGAAGCGCTACCGAGGCGGCCAGACCAAGCCCATCTGGATCGTCAATCTCTCGGATTCGAGTGTCGACGCGGAGATACCGCGAAACAATTCCAACGACTTCAATCCGATGTGGATCGGCGACACCATCTACTTCCTCTCCGACCGCAGTGGCCCGGTATCGCTTTTTGCGTATGACACTCCCACTAAACAAGTAAGACAGGTGATTCAGAATGACGGGCTCGATATCAAATCGGCTTCCGCGGGTCCGGGCGCTATCGTTTTCGAGCAGTTCGGTGAAATCCATCTGTATGATCTGAACTCAAACGAAAACCGTAAAGTCAGTATCCATCTCGCTGGCGACCTGCTCGAAGTCCGGCCGCACTTCCAGAAGATTGAACCCAAGCGCATCCGTTTCGCAGGAATTTCCCCGAGCGGGGCGCGCGCGGTTTTCGGCGTTCGCGGAGAAATACTCACTGTCCCCTCGGAAAAGGGTGATATCCGCAATTTGACCAACACGCCCGCGGTTGCAGAGAGAGATCCGGCCTGGTCGCCCGATGGAAAATCGATCGCCTACTTCTCCGACGACTCTGGCGAGTACGCATTGCACGTCCGCGACCAGAGCGGCATGGGCGAAGTCCGCAAAATCGATCTGGGCACCCCGCCTTCTTTCTATTACTCGCCTGTGTGGTCGCCCGACAGCCAGAAAATCGCCTACACCGACAAACGTTTGAATCTTTGGTACGTGAATCTGGAAAGCAAAAAGCCTCCGGTTGAAGGTGGATACGGACACTTATGCAGGCCCCGGCCAGTTGTTCAATCCTGCCTGGTCGCCCGACAGTAAATGGCTCGCATACACTAGGCAGCTTCGCAATCACCTGCACGCCGTCTTCGCTTATCAAACGGAAGAGGCCAAACCTCACCAGGTAACGGACGGGATGAGTGACGCGGCGTTCGCGCGCTTTGACAAAGAGGGCAAGTATCTCTATCTCATGGCAAGCACGGACGCCGCTCTAAGCACGGGCTGGTTCGATATGTCGAGCCTGGCTCATCCGGTGACGCGCAACGTCTACGCGGTCGTATTAAAGAAGGGCGTGCCTTCGCCAATTGCGCCGGAAAGTGATGAAGAAAAGGCCGACAAAGACAAGGAAAAGGATAAGGATAAGGATAAGGACAAAGATGCGAAACCGCCTGCCGTGCAGATCGATTTCCAGAATATCGGTCAGCGAATCGTGGCACTGTCGATCCCGGCGCGTAACTATGTGGATCTGGAGCCCGGAAAGACGGGCGTGCTGTTCCTGGTAGAAGGGCCGCCGGTCGATCCAATGGGTGGAGACGACAGCGCCTCGCTGACTTTGCCCAAGTTCGAACTGAAGACGCGCAAAACAGAGAAAATCCTGGAAGGCGTCAACTCGTTTAACCTGGCATTCAACGGCGAAAAAATGCTGTACAAGCAGAAGGACCAGTGGGTCA
>QHXW01000587.1 GCA_003223115.1 Acidobacteriota bacterium | reverse complement strand
GCCATCCATCAAACCTCGCGCGTATTGTTTTCAGAAGGTGGTTACTTAGGAGCCCCAGGGATGCCGGAAAACGGGAACGGTCTACTTCAACAAAATGAGTCCTTGTATGGTCGGTCGGTTGGCCCTAATCATTCTAGTATTGTCCGCCGCGAAAATGGGGACAATCATAGTGGGCCGGTAGCAGTACATCCTCCACTGTTTCACGGCATTTTGCCAGGCGACTACACGAGGATCTCAGCCGCCGCGCGCGTCAAGGAGTTCACGCGTGGTCAGATGCTATACATCGAGGGCGACTCTGTACAGCAGGTCTTACTGGTCACTTCAGGCTTCGTGAAAATCACAAAGTTTGGACTAAGTGGTACGGAGGTAATCCTCAGGTTCGGTGTACCCGGCGACGTCCTTGGCGCCGTGGGGCTGCTTTCTACTGGCAAGCACTGTGCCACGGCGCAAGCATTTCGGTTGTGCCGGGCACTCGTCTGGGAGGCGCCCGCCTTCAAAGCCCTGGTGGAGCGTTTTCCGGTTCTGCACCGAAATATGGCACGACTTCTCGAGCAGGATTTGCTGGAACTCGAAGAGCGATTTCGTGAAGTAGCAACGGAGAGAGTTGGGCCGCGGGTCGCCCGTCAGCTCGTGAGACTACTGAAACAGATGGGCCGGCCGGTCAATGGTACGGTCGAACTCGCCCTTTCACGCGAAGATCTGGCGCACATGACCGGCACGACGTTGTTTACCGTAAGCCGGCTGCTCTCGGCCTGGGAAGCCCGCGGGATGGTAACGTCTCGCCGTGAATCTGTTGCGATTTCCGACATTAAGTCGCTGCGCGCGATGTCGGAAGAGAGCTAACCGCGCTCTTTGGCTCGCACAACCTTGGGTTCCAACTCGGCGAGGGTATTGGGTTCTATCTCAGGATTGTAATTGCGGCTGAAAGCTTTTCAACACGAT
The DNA here is from genome assembly GCA_003223115.1 of Acidobacteriota bacterium. Classification (GTDB taxonomy): domain Bacteria; phylum Acidobacteriota; class Terriglobia; order Bryobacterales; family Bryobacteraceae; genus QHXW01. Next base: position 5,082 of record QHXW01000587.1, on the reverse strand, counting down.
GTAATTCTTCAGGTCGGAGTCCCTTCATTTGTACGTGATAGTGCCTGCCGAGTAGTTGACATTTCCAACGGCCACAGGCCCGTTATCAAGACCGGTGGCCGTCAACGTTGAGTAGACGTTATTTTCACACTGCTGTCCGAATTACTAAGTCGGAGTCAAACAATAAGCTGGTTGACCGGCCAATGATGTGCCCGAGCAGCTTGGATGTCACGTGGACTCATGAGGTTAATGGCGCGGACACACATTAGACCGGTCAACCAGTAGTTAACCTGCCAATCTGTTTGATTCTAAGATCGCTTACGTTGACAACCGAGGTGCAGACAGAGTTGGCCGGTTAGCTCCAGGACAATTGTTTGAGGAGAGCGTACTCTTTGAGGAGAGCCTATTCTAGCTAGGGTGGATGATCAGGTCCATGCAAGGGCGGTCCGATTCGGGGGACTGAAAGACGATGGCTGAAGGTGTTTCGCACCTTGAATGAGTTTGAACTACACGATCTCATCTCGTCGACGCACGTGATCCCTGCAGCGATTCGTCCATATTATTTCTTAACTTCCCCTAAGTCACATCCTCCCTAAAATCAATGGCGCTCTTTTTGATCGGTTTTCTGCTGTCCAATTGCCACCTTCCACCCAACTGCCGCCTACCACGTGATTTCAAGCTGTTGCGCGTCATCGTGCACACCGGCCAACGCCGGTGGAGCCTGAAATGGATCGTCCAGCCATGCCCACAGGTCGCGATAGACGAATAGTTGTTGCCGCAACAGCGCGGCCAGCGTCGACAACGACCACGAGAACGTTGATTTCAATTGGAGGCACTTCAGCACCAGCATCGCGATCAGCGCCGTCCACACCTGCGTCCTCATCGCATTGGCGCTGGTCCCACAAACGTTTTGATCTTCAGTGTTTGTTTCAGCGCTTTTCAGTGGTCGGCGTGACGCCGAGGGCAATGCAACAAAACAATTCCACCTGCCAGCGGTCCTTGTAGATGGCCGCGATCGTCGTCGCCCCGAAGGCTAGCAGGTTCGATAGGAACACCATGGACTCCTGCTTCTCTTTGTCCCAGATCTCCACCCGCCGGAACAGCACGGGCTCTTCTCCCGCCCGCGCCAACCGGGGAAAGCTGATGATCTGGTCGCGCACCACGTTGCTGTTTTCCGGCGCCTGCAATTGTTCCTTCACCTCGTAAACCGCCTTCTCCTTCATCCGCGTCACGAAGTACACTTCCTCCTGCGTCAGTTCCCGGAACCACTCGTAATCCACGTAGCCACGGTCGATTGCCAGGATCGTGCCCGGCGCGAACCGCAGCGTGCGCGCCACCTTGATCTCGCTCGTCTTGCCTTCGGTCACCACCGCGAACGACGGCAGGTAGCCATCGTGGTCCAGCAGGAGGTGCAGCTTGATGGCGCCCTTCGTCCGCCGGAATTTCGCCCAGTCGAACATGCTTACCGACAGGTCGATGATGCTCCCGTCCAGGCTCATCAGTTTGTTTTTGAAACGGAACTTCTTCCACCCGCCCTGGCTCGCCACCAGTTCCTGGCATTTGAACAACGTTTGTTCAAACACCGTCTGGTAGAGTTCCCACGGCCGATTCTCATTGGCATAGGCCAGCGTCGACTTCTTGGGCGCGACCGGCACGCCCAAGCTTCAACTGTCCCTCGCAGCACGCCAGGCCGCCACAAATCTCGCGCAACGAATGCGCCCGTCCAACTGGCAAAACAGCATGGCCATGAACTGACCCCAACTCGTGAAACCCCGCGCGTGGCGTTCGGCCTTGTGCTCCTTGACCGCCTTCTCGAAATCCCCGCGCGAAAACAGCTTCACCACCTGCGAAAAAATGCTGCATACTTTGTACATAGGTTGAGTCTCCTGAGGTTGAATTGGTTCTCTTGTCTGGAACCCAAATTGCGGATCAGCGGCTCAGCCTAGGCCCTAGGCCTCAGCCTCTCGCCGGCAGCCGCACTCTCCGCTTCCTCCAGCAGTTAGCCCGCTAATTTGGAGCAGTGATCCGCTCTGCGAAAGGGACTTGCCGGGGTTGTACAGCCACAGCCACGAATAAGTCTCGAACGCCGCGTCCGTAACATTGGTGAGGCTACAGTACCGTTGCTAACCTAAGTGGCGTACTCGACTGAATCAGGGCCACCAACCCTGCCCTAAGCCCATGAGCCGGCGAGACTTGATTGCAGTTGAGCCCACCACGGTGATGCTGGCTCCGTTCAGCGTCAACGGGATACCGGGCGCCGCGCTGGATTGGAGCACTTGGCGTGCCGGGACCGGAGAGGCTGCTTTCCCTCACGACGAAGATACTGCTGGGCGCGATGCCGTAGTTCGGGAACAGGGGCGGAATCAGGCTGGAATTGTTCAGGATTTGCGAGATGACGGGAACGCCGGCCGCGGCGGACACTCCGTAGGTGGTGAAGAGGAGCGAAATCAAATCCGCCACTGTTTGCGCTCACGAAGACTTTCGCCAAATGCCCGCGGTGGTGACCACGATGAACGCATCTCCGGGCACAAGCTTGGTGCTGGGAATGGCAGCGGACGACGCGGCGGACGTGTAGGTCTCCGAAAACGATTCTGCAAAGCCGTTGAAATTCGTAACACCCCAAGCGCCGAAGCCATAGGCCTTGGCGCCCGCCTGCGGGGCCATGCTGCTCCCAGTCCAAAGGATGTCGCCGCCGGTCGTGGCCGTGCTACCGGTGTCGAGGTGTAGCGCCGTATTGGTCTGAAGGAGGACGGTTCGTGCAGCAATGCTAGCTAGGCTTGCTTTGCTAGGCTACTTTCGCACTTCGCGTGTTTGAAGACAGTTAACCCTTTCAGAATCAGTGAGCCCTACCCGTAGGTCTTCACCACAGGGCAGGCTGTGGGGCGAGTGCGGTCCAGACAGCGATACAGCCGATCCTTTTCGGCCACGGCGAAGTCCGTCTCCAACTCGTCCAAGGCGCTATCCACGAACCATTGGCGATGCACATGAAACTCACTACCTGGCGCCAGCAGACGATTCGCCACTGGGGTCCGCCCCTTGAAATCCCTGGGGAGGAGCCAACGTAACAATGTTATATCCAGCCGCAAGCCACTCAAAATCTGAGAGACGAATTCGCAACTTGCGCCGCTAGCAACTAGCGTCACAAGTCGGGATTTCCATTTTGGACTCCGCGATGCTGTTGAGTATATACCGCCGTTCCAGGCCTGGTGTTGCGTTGATGATCGGCCGGCGCCGCGCATTGTAGTCGATCCAGCAGGTATAATGCATTGTCCGCGTCCCAACTGGAGGAAATATGAAAAACATTCGAATAAGCGGTTTCTTGGCTGTGGGTTTGTTACTGCTTTTGACTGCACTGCACGTTTCGGCGGACTCCGGCAAGCCGAACAAATTGAAGGCGAAGCTGAGTGGTTTCCAGGAAGTTCCTGCCTCGATCTCGACCGCGGGAAACGGCGAGTTTAGCGCGACAGTCAACGAAAGCGAGACAGTAATCACGTACGATTTGGAATATGCGGATCTGGAGGGCGGCGCCGTTTTGTTCGCTCACGTCCACATAGGGCAAAAAGCAACCGCTGGAGGAGTAATGTTCTTCCTGTGCGGTGGAGGCGGCAAGCCGGCGTGCCCAAGTTCCGGAAAGGTGACAGGAACCGTGGTGGCTGCTGATGTCATCGGCCCGGCAGGTCAGGGGATCAGTCCGGGCCAGTTAGCTGAAGCGATTCGAGCGATGCGTGCTGGGGCCGCCTACGCTAATGTTCATACCACCACCTACCCCACCGGAGAGATTCGCGGGCAAATCCGACACCGTGGTGGCCCGGACAAATAAAGTCCAAGGCTCTCTTCAGAGAGTGCCACGGGTAAGGATCGGGCGTAATCAAGCTGCGGCGTTTGCACTCGAGGTAGACGCCGCTCGCCCCGTCATCACCAAGCTCATATTATATCGGATGTTCACCCTTGGAGACGGATTAGCTTGGCGGCGCAAGACATTGGGTTTTAACGGGGTTTGCGCTGCTCGGGGAGTTTTTTTCGCCGTGACTACACTGGTGTCTGTGTGGGGTAAGGCTTCTGGCATACGGACTTTCAAGGCGTCCAGCAGAGCGCGCAACGCGACCGATGGTGTGGGGATCCGCAGGCAACTCCCGCGCCGCCTTCCCCCTGGATCTCGGTAGAGCAGAGCGTCTGCAACTGTTGCAGTCCCTCTTCCACCGTCACGTCCAGTGCAGCCCAGGCGCGGCTGAGTTCGCGGCGAACCAGATAAGCCAGCATCACTGCCAGCACATGTCCGCGGGTGTTGATCCTCGGTACGCACAGAGATGGGGCGAGCTTCCAAGTGCGCGGTCTTGCAGGTGCGGAAAGCCTGTTCGACCAGCGTCAGGTCTTTGTAGCGATCATGCACCACCTGAGTGGCGGCGGCGCTGACCGGCAGGTCGGTTTTGAGAACGTAACAGCCGTCCAGTCGTGCAGCCTCATCGAGGCCTCTGGATTGACTGTTAGTTAGTTTAGTTTCAACCCAAAAACGGCGGTTAAGAGCCGGCCATATGAGCGCTCCTCTTCAGCTGCAAATATTTGTAGCAATGGCATTTGTCACCCATTGGGTGAAGTGCGCAGCAGTTGGAACACCAGACACGTCTCGGACTTGCCGAGAGACCTCAGCGTCAATTGCCTTTTGTAGGTTCAAGGAGCGTTCTACTAACTAACTCCATTTGCAGCCAGGGCTCCAGCCTCAGTTTCACGATCTTGGCCCGTACCGCCTTCTGCGCCGTGGCTACCTTGGCCCGTGGGTGCTCGCTCAGATAGCGGTTGAGTTGCTGGCGCAGCGTTTCGACGCTGGCCTGTTTGTCGGCCCGCGAGGCCACTAATTCCTCGGCGCGGCGGGGATTGCGCCGCAGGATGTAGCGGACGCGGTCGTGCTCGACCTCGCATAGGGTGTCGTCAAACCAGGCCATTTGCAGAAGGCCGGTCTGGAGCAGAGTTTCGATCTGCGGTTTGGTGATGGCGGTGATGTAGTGAAAGCCGGTTTTGGACAGATCCTCGATCTGGCCGCTCTGGATCATCCCGCGGTCCCCCACCAAGGTGACCCGCTCACCAGCGAAGCGCTGGCTGGCCTTC
>QHXW01000173.1 GCA_003223115.1 Acidobacteriota bacterium | reverse complement strand
TCAATTACATCGTTTACGTGATGATGCAGGATTATTACTTCGGGAACCTGATGCTCGGCAAGCTCGACCTGCTCTCGGCTCACGTCGGGATCGAGTCACGGTGCCCCTACACCGATCCCGCTTACGCGCACTTCGCGTACAATATTCCCGCGGGTTTCAAGACACGCAACGGCCTTGTGAAATACTTCTTCAAAAAATCCATCGAGGGCCTGCTCCCCGACGAGATCATTTACCGGCCAAAGCAGGGCTTCCGCACCCCGGTGGTGGAGTTGTTCCGCGGCGCCTTGGGCGACTGGGCAAGGCCCGTCCTGATGGAAAGCGGTCTCACGCGAGCCGGTTTGCTCTCCGGCCGCCACCTGGATGATCTTCTCCAGAGCCATCGCCACGTAAAGCGCGACTGCAGCAACCGGCTTTGGACAGCCATGGTGCTTAATCTTTGGCACGACCGTTGGATTAAACCCCAGGCGCGGCCCGCGGGGTTGTCAAGCACGTTATCTCAGGCTGCTGACTGGGAAGCCGCCCTGACGGCAGAGGTGAGGTGATTCCATGCTACTCGTAGACACAAATGGCAAGCCTTTGAAGGAACGGGCATGGGAGAGCTATTATCGTTTGGCTCGCACCACTGGCTTTGGCGCTGTCCACAACAGACTGCGGCGCGCGTATCATTCCATGCGCTTCGGAGTCGACAGTTGCTTTATGTTTCGCGCCGTGGAGTTGGAAGTTAACTCCATGTGCAATCGGAAATGTAGCTATTGCCCGAATGTCACCGACAAGCGCCCGCTCGGTTACATGGAGGAAGCACTATTCGAGAAAATCATTCAGGAGCTCGCCGAAATCGATTTCAGCGGACGTGTCTCGTACCACTTCTACGGTGAGCCATTACTCGATAAGCGGCTGCCGCACATGGTCGAGTACACCAAGAAGCACGTTCCCAACAGCGATACCGAAATCTATTCGAACGGGGATTTCCTCACCCTTGACCTGTTCCGCGATTACATCCGGCGCGGTCTGGACCTTTTCCTCATCACGCAGCACGACAACCTGATGCCGGACAATCTTCAGCACATCCTGGATAACGCGACACCGGCGGAAAAGAAGCACATCGTCATACGCTTCGTGAAGGACCGTTACCTGATCAACCGGAGCGGCCTGATTACCACCCTCGGCACCGTTGTCGAGCCGCTAAAAACGCCTTGCGATTGGCCCCTGACCAGTATGGTCATCACCATGAACGGTAACGTGGTGCTGTGTTGTAACGATTACTATGAGACGGAGGTCATCGGAAACGTCGCGGATACGTCATTACGCGACGTCTGGACCGATCCACGTTTTGACCAGTTCCGGCGTGCGCTGGCCAAAGGCGACAGGACGGTCTCGAAGCTCTGTCACGAGTGCGATTATGTTCCCACCCAGCGGCACATGGACCGCATCGTTACTTACTGAGATGCGCGGGAGCCGAACGCTTGTTTCGCTTTTGTAATACAGGCACCCTTTGGCCGCAAGCTTGACCGGGCGTGTGCGGTGCCTGGCTTTCAGTCAAAACACTGAGCCAAGAAATCTAATCTCATGAATCTCCCGGAGAACGCTAAGACTCTGGTCTCCTATGCCAGCCACTTCGGTCTGGCCCGTGGCGCCATGAATTTCTTGCGAGTCCAAAAGAGGTCTGGTTTGATTTCGGTGCGGGTGAACGAATGCCCCCATCCCCTGCTGCTCCGTGGAGGATCGTCGGATGTTCCCGTGTTCGACGAGGTCTTCGTCAGGCGGGCGTATTGGATCCCCGCGCTCGCGCAACTGGAGCCCAAGGTGATTCTGGATGTCGGGGCCAACGTCGGCTTGGTTTCGGTCTTCTTTGCAAGTCTCTTCCCGAAGGCCCGGATCTTCGCCATCGAACCGGAAGAATCCAACTTCCAGTTGCTGAAGCGCAACACCGCCCCGTTTCCGCAGATCACCGCTCTACAGGCGGCGCTTTGGAATGCGGATGAAGAGATCGAAGTGCACAATCCCGGCCGCGGATTCTGGTCGTTCTCAGTTGTCCCCGCCGACTCGAGCAACGGCCGCTCGCCCAAGCTACAAGGTCTCACCATGCCCACGATTCTGAAACATTTCGGCATCGGATCCGTCGATCTTCTGAAAATCGATATCGAGGGCGCCGAAAAGGAAGTCTTTATGGGCGCCTGCGACGGCTGGCTCAAAGACACCGGCTGCCTGGTCATTGAGCTTCACGACCGCTTCAAGGGCGGCTGCGCCCGCGCCTTCTATTCCGCTATCGCTCAGTACCCGTTTGTGCAAGACATCAACGATAAGAACGTGTTCGTGCGACTGCACGCTGCGAAATAGACCGTCCGTCTTTCATTTCATTCCCGGCTGTCCAGACTCCCGGAACACCCTGCCGATGTCTGCTTCGCGACCTTGTCCTTCGGCGGTCATAATGGGAGGCTGGTGCCACCGTTCATCGGCGCAACAGCCCGCCGGTCCGGCGCACCGGCCGGTTCCGCTACGATCCCGTAGATGGCGTGCATCCCATGAGGTTCTACGTCTATCTCTTGCAGTAGTTTCTTCGCGGCGAAGTCATATAGGGCTATGCGCGTCGGCAGATAGTAACGCTAGAATCCGTGACGCATCCAGCTCACGTTCTCCCTGAATCTGTTGGGCCGCAAGCGCGAGAAGCCGATCCAACAGTGTCTTTCATCCACCGGGTGAATGCCGCGCGCCCACCCTACCCTCGTGAAACTTCCCGGCTATCCATCGCATTCAGGTCAACGCACCCAACCCTCAGCCGCCTATGATCGACGATGTAAACGTAGCCATTAGTTGTCGTGAAGTACATCCAACCGTTGCTGATGATTCCGTCATGAGGGCTCCGCCAAACTCGATTCGCAGGCCGAGCCTCGTCAGGCAGATTGCGTCACACTGCTTGAAGCGGCTTACCCAAATCTCTTCGCCGTCGTGCCAGACGTAGTTCGGGTGGGAAGCATGCGGCTTGGTCGTTTGCACCTTCCGGTAGTCGGTGTCCCGCGAAAAGCGCTCTCATGTGTTGCCGCCTAATACAGGCCATTCCCTCAATACTTTCCCCTGATTCGTTTATCTCCATGACGGCATCGAGCCCGGTCGACACCACCAATAAATTTCCGGCCGGCAATACACAGACATGGTGGACATCGTTAAAGCAGGGGAGTGAAAGATCGAGCGTCGGCACTTGATAGGTCAGAACCTCCGTGTTGGTGGGGACGAAAAGGCGGTCGCCGTGCAGGCTTGGTGCTTTAAAAATGAATGAGGGGTCGATATCCGGGCAACCCCCTGGTGGCGAGACGTATTCAACGAGGGAGGTGATCTCGCTAACTAACTAACATCGGGCGCCACACGCAGAATCACCGCCCGTTCATATGCATGCCATTCTTCCAGCTTTCTGCTCTTCTGCCGCCCGCCGGTAAGGTACAGCGCCTGTCCCATCTTGCAGCCTGTCGCTGGCATCGTCCACTGTGAACAACTATTCTTGCCGCGCGGGCGTTAAGGGCGAATGAAGGTTTGGTGAATTGATGATTTCGTTCCTGGCGCCATCGTGGAACGATTCGTGCGACAGAACGCTGCGAAATTGGCCGTCCGGCTTCCCTTTTTGGACATCCAGAACTCCCCTGAAGACTCCGCCGATGTCTGCTTCGCGGCCTGTCCTTCGGCGGGCATAATGGACGGGTGAGCTACACGGAACCGCTGCTGTTTGTGTTTTTCGTTCTAAGCTTCGCAGGTTTGTGCCGTATCTGGCGTGGGCGCGGCCAGCCCAAGCCGGTGCTGTTGACCTCGGGGCTGCTCGGGCTCTTTTTGTCGTGTTGGGCTCCGGCGGACTGGCTTTTCTCGCGCGCGCTGGAGCTACCCTATTCGAAAACAGGGCTTCCAGCCAGCGATCCTCAGGCCATCGTCGTACTGGCGGGCGATGTTGCGCCTCCCCTCCGAGATCTGCCCGTCGCCATGCCGGACTCCAGCACATACGCCCGTTGCCGCTATGCCGCATGGCTTCATCAACATTGGCGCCCGGTTCCGGTAATGGTCGCCGGAGGCATGGGGTCGGATGAAACACCGGCTTATGCGCAAACCATGGCGCATTTACTCGAGTCCGCAGGTATTCCCCCCGGCATGATCTGGGTCGAAGGCAAGTCCCGAAACACCCATCAGAGCGCGGCGTTCGGAGCGGAAATGCTCCGCGGCCGGGGAATTAACAGGATCGTGCTGGTGACAGAAGCCGACAACATGCTCCGCACCGAGTTGTGCTTCCGCAAGCTGGGTATCATGGTTGTGCCCGCCGCTTTCCGGCGTACAGACTTGACTTTCAGCTTGCGCGAGCTGATACCGGGTTGGCCGCCGCTGCGGCGAAATGAGCGCGCACTGCACGAATACGTGGGCCTGCTGTGGTACCGGCTGCATGGTTGGATTTAGTTCGTTAAATACGGATGCCGCGACCACACGGGCCTTGTTGCCTTCTTTTCGCGGTTTCAGGCGTCTGCGATTCTGTTGCTTAAAATGGCTCCGGCGCTTCCACGGGGCGGCAAGCTGTTCCGCGGCGTCAGAAACGTTTTAGCCCTGCTTGGCCTGGTCGTGGTGCTGGTTACGTTCACGCCCGTCACCAGATGGTACGGACAGCGCCTGGCGGGACCGTGGTGCGACACCGGCGGCCAGGTGTTGATCGTTCTCGGCGGATCGTCCATCGGACTCGACGTTGTGGCACGGGACACCTACTGACGCAGCACGTACGCAGTCCTGGCTTACCGGCAATGGCACTTTCCCCAAGTGATCTTAAACGGCGCCGGCGTGTCGGAAAACACGCGTGATTTTCTGGCCTCCCAGGGCGTGCCCAGAGGCATGATCGAGCTGGAGAATCGTTCCTCCAGCACACTCGAGAACGCTCTTCTGGTACAGCAGCTTGTCAGTGCAATGCCTGGAAGAAAGATCCTCATGACCAGCGATTACCACATGTTCAGAGCGCAACGGGCTTTCCGGCGCGGCGGGCGCCGAAGCCACCCCGTGTCCGGTGCCTGACGCTCTAAAACTCGTTGATGCCGGCTGGCAGACGCGTTGGATGGCGTTTCAGCAGGAGATGGTCGAGTCGGTCAAGATTGTCTCCTATGCCGCGCGGGGCTGGATCTGAGCTGATGGAAAACTCTGCTTGCGCTTGCCCTCCCATCCCCCAATGGCTGGTCAGTCCCCGCCCGGGGTTTTAAGGGCTGGCTTGTTATAATAGCGCCAATGCAGATTTTCGCGCCATACAGCGGGAAAACCTCGGGAAAGGTCCGTGGCAGCCTGCTCTGGCCGCCTGACTCACCTCCGAGATGAGCGTCCTACGGAGCGCCAAGCTGGCGCTGCTGCGGGCCTCGCGCTCAAGTTCCCTGTACCGGGTAGCGGCAGCCAGTCGATGGCGCAGTTCGAGGCTGCTGATTCTCTGCTATCACGGCGTAGCGCTCGAAGATGAACACCAGTGGCAGTCCAACACGTTCATCAGTGCGCCCGACCTGGAGAGCCGGCTACGGTATCTGCGTGACGAGAAGTATGAAGTTCTGCCTCTTGGCGAAGGAATCCGCCGGTTAACGACTGGTTCCCTTCCACCACGCAGCGTAGTCATCACCTTCGACGACGGTTTTTACAACTTTAAAGAACGCGCTTGGCCCCTGCTGCAAAACTACGGCTTTCCGGCGACCTTGTACCTCACGACGTTCTACTCCACTTACAACCGACCAATTTTTCGCCTGTGCTGCTCGTACATGCTCTGGCGCAACCGGGACAAAACGATTGGTCCGGCTGCGTCGCTGGGAATTCCGCGCGCGATGAGCTTGGCAACGCGGTGGGACCGTGAGCTGGTGCTGCGGTTGCTAACGCGATATGCGACCGCTAATGACTCCTCAGCTGCGGACAAAGACGCGCTGGCACAAGGCCTAGCGCGGATCCTCGGGTTTGATTTCGAATGGCTGCTCCGGCGACGCCTGCTGCATCTGATGAAGCCTGATGAGGTTGCGGAACTTGCCGTCAAAGGGCTGGATGTCCAGCTCCATACGCATCGTCACCGCACGCCGCTCGACAGAGATCTGTTTCAGAAGGAGATCCGGGACAATCGAAACTGGATCCTTGACTGCACGGGTAAAGACCCAGTGCACTTCTGCTATCCCAGCGGGCAGTGTCAGCGCGTCTTCTTCCCGTGGCTCTCGGAAATGAGGGTAGCGACCGCCACAACGTGCCAGCCGGCGTTTGCAACTTCAGCGAGCAATCCGCTCATGCTGCCACGATATCTGGACGGATCGGACAAGCCTTTGGTAGAAGTGGAAGGCTGGCTCACCGGTTTCGCCACACTTCTGCCGAGGAAGAGCTTCGAGCCGCCCATGCAATAGCATTCCGCGGCGCCAAAACGGCGGGTCCAAGCCGAGAGGCGCTGCGAGCGGCCAAATCGGAATGCGGCACGGGTCCAGCCGGCATTCGAAACGCGCGAGACTAAGTTCTTATTGATCTCCGCTCAGCCCACGCGAACGATTTCGGGGGGCGGCTCGACAGCAACTCGAGAGAGCACAGACGCGGCTCGCAGCAGGATCCCAAAACCGGTATGATCGAACCCTGCCTGGCGTGCCGCAACCGGGTCGTACAGATTGCGACCGTCCACGAGGATGGCTCTCGCCATGACCCGTGCAATATGCGCCAAGTCCAGTTGCCGGAACTCTTCCCATTCCGTGACCAGGACCAGCGCATGAGCGTCCTGGGCAGCTTCGAACGCCGAGCTGCAATACTGCACGTTTAGATCCGGGTGCTGTTGCCGGCACGCGCCCATGGCAACCGGGTCGTAGGCTTTGACGCGCGCTCCCATTTGCAGGAGCCGTTCGGCGAGCAGCAGGCTGGGCGCGTCGCGCAGGTCGTCTGTCCCGGGCTTGAACGCGAGTCCCAGCAGCGCAATGGTACGCCCTTTGAGAATGAACAGCTTTTCCTGCAACTTCTGGATCGCCAGCAACCTTTGCGCGCGGTTGATTTCCAGAGTCGCCTCCAGCAAACGCGCACGATACCCGTATTCTCCCGCGGTGTGCAAGAGTGCGTTTATGTCCTTGCCAAAACAACTGCCGCCCCATCCCAGTCCAGCGTTCAGAAATCGCGCCCCGATTCTCGAGTCGAGCCCGATACCGGCCATGACCTCTTTAACACTGGCGCCGACGCGCTCGCAAATATTCGCCATCTCGTTGGCGAAGCTGATTTTCGTCGCAAGAAACGAGTTGGCGGCGTACTTGATCATCTCTGCGCTGGTCAGTGTCGTGGTGATGACCGGCACCCGTTCCAGGCCGCTCGGTCGCGGCAGATACGCCGGCGCCTCAAACTGTTGCTCCATCAAAGGCCGATAAAGCTGCTGTAGTAACTCGAACGTCCGCTGTTCTTCGGCACCCAGCACGATGCGGTCGGGATACAGGGAATCGGCAAGAGCGTTGCCCTCGCTCAGGAACTCCGGGTTGCTGGCCACGGCGAAGCGGATGGTGCTCTCGGCGGAGGGATGGGCTTCACGAATGCCTTCACGCACCAGCGCCTCCACCAGGTTGCCGCAGCCTACCGGGACAGTGGACTTATTGACAACCACCCGGAAGCGCGTACTATCCATAGCCGCCCCGATATTGTGAGCCGCCGCCTCCAGGTCCGCCAAATTGGCCTCCCCGTTGGCCAGTGGCGGCGTGCCGACGGCAATGAAAATAACATCACTTTCCGCGAGGGCATCCGAGAGGTCACACCGGAAATCAATACCGCCGCGCGCCTTTGCATCCTTGAGCAGTTCCGGCAAATGCGGCTCGTAAATCGGCGTTTCGCCTTTTGCTAGCTTGGCCACCTTGGCGCCATCGGTATCGACTACAGTCACGACGTGCCCGAAGTACGCCATGCATGCGCCTGTCACAGTACCCACGTACCCGGCTCCAATGACTGTTACGCGCATCAACGAAATCCTAGCATACGGCTAGCCGAAGATCGATCGGGTATCACCCGATTCACTGAAGCGGGCGCTGTTAACTACCTGTTTTTCTTTATCTTGCACGACATTCCCGGCTGGAGCTGTGCTTCGCGTTTCGGCCTGCTAGGCTCCGCAACCTGAATTTAGCGGCTGGCGTGAGAACTCATGGTCTGGTGCCACACAGCGACGCGATCACTCCGCGGATTCCAAGGCTTCCAAGACTGCCTGCCGGTCGCTCGAAAACGTAATTGTAATATCATTCTCGTTGGCGTCATCTTCAAAATGGCTCAACCCTTCATCAAGATTCCACTGCTGGATCTTGAAGCGCAGCACCGGCCGATTCGCGACGAGATTTTCAAAGCGGTGACACGTGTAATCGACTCACAAAAATTCATTCTGGGTGAGGAAGTAGCAGCATTCGAACGCGAAATTGCCGATTATTGCGGTGTTCCCTTCGCCATAGGCTGCGCTTCGGGCACAGATGCTTTGTTCTTGGCGTTGATGGCGGCGGGGATTAAAGCCGGAGACCAGGTTCTAACGACGCCGTACTCGTTCTTCGCCAGCGCCGGTGCGATTGCGCTCATCGGTGCCGTTCCGGTGTTTGCGGATGTGGATCCGGTGACCTTCAACCTCGACCCTGCACGAGTTTCGGAGGTGCTGGAGAAAATGCCGGGGATACGAGCCATCATCGTGGTTCACCTGTTCGGCGGATGCGCCGATATGGATCCACTGATTGCCCTCGCCGAGAAGCATGCTCTGATTTTGATCGAGGACGCAGCTCAGGCTATCGGCGCCGAATACAAGGGCCGGCGCACAGGCAGCATGGGGCATATCGGATGCTTCAGCTTCTACCCGAGCAAGAATCTGGGTGCGTGGGGTGACGGTGGCCTGCTGACTACCCGGGATGCTCAGACGGCGGAGCATCTCCGCGCTCTGCGTATCCACGGCAGCACTTCAAAATATGTTCACCAATGGGCAGGCCTCAACTCTCGCCTGGACACGCTGCAGGCCGCAGTACTGCGAGTAAAGCTCAGTCATCTCGATCATTGGACCAAAGCTCGGCAGGAAAACGCCGAGCGGTATCGAACGTTGTTAGCCCAGTCACCGGTGGCCCTTCGGAGCCCTTCGGATTCTCAAACGCGCCACGTTTATAACCAGCTTGTGATTCAAAGCGCCAAACGTGATGATCTGCGCGACTACCTGGCCTCAAACGGCGTCGGCACAGAGATTTATTATCCGCTGCCTTTGCATCTTCAACCCTGTTTTCGCCACCTCGCATACAGAACGGGCGACTTCCCCGTCAGTGAAACACTGTCGCGGGAGATATTGGCGTTGCCTGTTTATCCTGAACTGTCCGAGCAGAACATCGCCTACGTTGCAAGTCTCGTGCACACGTTTTATTCGGAAAGTGGCGAGCACGGAGGCAGAGGCTCGCGCTCGACTTGCGGGGGTTTAGCTGAACCGCGACGCAATGAAGCGTTGGATCTGAATCTTAAATGTCCGGAGGAACCGTAACATCTCCTCCGGAAATGCATCCAGCGCATCCTGCCAGGCCGCCAGGACCGTGAGGAGCGTGTGCTCCGAAACTGCGCGGGAGGAATCCGCGTTCGAGTCGTTCGAATTTTCGTCTGGCGAAACCGGAACCCAGGCAAGGGACATTTTACGAGTACCGATTAACAGGCAATTAACCCACCAAACTATATCACCGGCTGTAACCCGTTAGTTAGCGAAAACAGAAGGTACACCGGATTCCCAAAAGTTTGATCGGCGACGAATATTTGGGTTATTGCCGGCTCAAAACTCGCTTTGTATCCGGTACTTACCCGATATGTTGAACGCACTCCAAAGCGTTCCGTAACCTGCAGCGAGTACACTACTTCTGGTTAATTTCTCGGGAAATTCTACTTCTACACCTTCACATCTCCTGATCTCGCCCAGTAATTTCTCACGATCGGCGAAAACAGAATGAGCCAGAGATGTATTTGCGGAGTGGATAGCAAAGGATTTAACAAAGAAGATGCCGCAACTGCAACTGCCAATATTTCCTGCTGGAGTGACCGAGATCAACAGCCAAATCGCGGTGCAGAAGGATGCGAGCGCGGTATGGTACATCTACGGTCACGTGCCGGTATTCCAGCATGCAGAGGGAGACGTGCAGATTTTCCGCATGTTCACCAGCCAGTTGATCGCCTCTGGCACGGTCAAGCCGAAGGAAATCGTACGGAC
>QHXW01000175.1 GCA_003223115.1 Acidobacteriota bacterium | reverse complement strand
GCCGATGACCATCTGCTTCTTGTCTTCTTGCCGTCGCGGTTGTAGCCATAGGCGCCGTAGGCATGGCACTTGCCTTCCAGATAACTGCTGGTCACGTCGTAGAGAAAGAGATTCGGTTTCTGCCCCGACCGCTTGGCGAACAGCCGCTTCTCAATCGACTCCTGGTGTTGGCTCAACCAAGTGAGGTTGGCGTAGAATGTTGCAACGCTGTTTCACTACAGGGAACCATCCAGTACCGCGGAATGGCTCAAGCGAGCGCGAGACGTGGATCCCTCGAACCCGCGCTGGACCGAACGCCTGTCTCAGCTGTATGCGAGTACCGTATACAATTCCACCCCAAGCCCGCCAGGATTCGGGAGTTCTGACCCTGCGTTTGTCAGTATGGTGAAAAGCGAACTCGAAAGCTCAGGTGACGCCAAACTGGTGGGCACGGTGGGCGTGGACCTCGCCCGGCTGCGTATATGGGCTGGGACTGATGAAATGAATGGCAGCGCACTGGGGACCGGATGCGGCGTGAATACGCCGAAACGCTGCTCAAACGCGCGCAAGCGCTGGAGCCTGATAACCGCAACGTGGAGTGAGGGCCTTGAAATGCTGCGAGCCAAACCTGAGGACACGCCCTCAAGGGCCCCAAGTGCCTCAAGCAGGAAACCCGATCACGGTGGAAGGACCGGCGAGACTTCGCATGACCGCCTGCTGGTGACTCTCCCGAGCCGCTGAATCAGAGAGGATGCCGCCTGGCAGCTCATCGCCGAGATCGGTCCGAAAGCGGCGGCATTTGTTGCTCGGCATCCGGCACGAAGCTCAGTTTCAATTCCGCGGCCAGAAACCGGCGTACCAGCCGCAGCGTAGCGCCGCAAGTGCAGGCAGCAAAACTGATCAAGCAGGTGCCGCCTGAATATCCGGCTCTGGCGCGGCAAGCTCGTCTCCAAGGCGTGGTCCTCTTCCAGGTGACCGTTGGCCGTGACGGCCGGATCGCCCAAATGGAGTTGATCAGGGGGCACCCGCTATTGGTTCCGGCCGCGCGAGAAGCCCTCGCGCAATGGGTCTATAAACCGACGTTGCTGAATGGCATGCCGGCGGAAATAGTCACTGAAGTGGAGGTACCGTTCAGGTTGAGTGAGTAAGACGACCGCGCAACTTACAACTACTCTTCCGGAAACAGTTCCTGCTGGCGCTCGTCCTCCCAGAGGTCGGGCCTGTATTCGACCGGCGTGGATGCCAGCCCGTGGCGCGCGCGAATCTTCCTCAGCCGCTCGCGCAACGTGTCCAGATAAGCACCGCGCAGATAGGGGCTCCTAGTGTACCGTTCCTGGTAGCGGCGCACCAGACGCGGAAACCGCTCGCGCAGGAATGGGAAGAAAATCTTCTGAGCAGAGGGCATCAGAAACAGGACGCCGCCGCCGAAGTATTGAGCGCCAGCCCGTTTCGCGGCAGCCGCCAGGCGGTCGAGATCTTTTTCCCGGTCTGTGATCAGCGGCAGAATGGGATTCGGGAACACGCCCACCACAATTCCGGCGTCAGCAAGCTTCTGCACGGCAGCCAGCCGCAGGTCCGGCCGCGGGGCGCGGGGCTCAAGCATCCGGGCCAAGTTCGTCTTCAACGTCGTGATGGTGATGTTCACATCCAGGAGGTTCGACCGCGCAATCTCGCGTAGCAAATCGACATCCCGGCCAACAAGGTCTGATTTGGTGGTGATCGACAGATGCCATCCGCGCCGCCGCGCGAAAACTTCGAGGATGGACCGCGTGCGCATGAAACGCCGCTCGGCCGGTTGATAAGGGTCGGTCGCGGTGCCGATCGCGATAAGCTCGCGTTTATCGATTTTCACCAACTCACGCTCCAGAATTTCGACCACACGAGCTTTGGCGTAGATCTGGTCTTCGAACGCGGCGGCGTCTTTTTCCATGAACTCGTGCGTGTAGCGGGCATAGCAATATTTGCAGCCGAATTCGCAGCCCCGGTAAGGATTGATAGTCCACTGGAAAGGCATTCCGGGTTTCGTCCGATTCAGCAGGCTCCGCACAGGGATCTCGAAATACTTCACGGCGCGCTTGGACTCAAGGACCTCACTTTGCGCGGCCAGCTTCGCGATCCCCACAAGGCGATTTTTGTTGAGAGACAGTTCGGGCTCGGGAGAAGAGGCGAACAGCAGCATCCGTCTATTTTCGTCTTTTCTTCGCCTATTTGCAAGAGACAACCGGGCCACAACCGGGCAGCGACAGCCCAGGCCGGCCATCGACCTGAACCTAACCTAAACCTATCGCCGAACTGGGAATTCAACCTGGGGGCCGGCGCAGGCATGACCCACGACCCGGACCATCTTGCTGGTGAAGATTCGCGGCTACAGGTTCAAGCTGTAGGAAGCCCGGCTGATAGCGGCCTTACATCTTGGGCGCGTAATATCCTTTGCGCGCGCGCACCACAAGATCTTTACGCCCCTTTACCCTCAGATCCACCGTGTGATAGAGGCCATCGGTTTTGAAAGGCTCGGGCCGGTAGAAAATGTTGTACTGATGGCGGAGCTCGTTGGCGATGTTTTCAAAAGATTGCGCCAGGTCCTCGGCCTTGAACGGAAAGAAAGCCTGCCCGCCGGTTTCAGATGCCAGATACTTGAGGACCTTGTCGCCGTCGCTGGCGATGCGGGAGATGTTGGTTGAAATGCAATAGATCACCGCGTCGGCCTTCTGAGCCATCTCGAGCGCCTGATCGCGCGAATAGCGGCTCTGGTTGTCTTCGCCATCGCTCACAATGATTACGGCCCGCCGGAACTTGTGCCGGGGCTTGTCCAATTGCAGCTTATCGCGGCTGGCATAAAACAGTGCATCATAGAGCGCGGTACCGCCGCCCGGGCGCAAGCTGCGGATGGCAGTGTCAAGTAACTCCGGATTATCGGTCAGGTCCTGGACCAGCTCAGCGGCGGAGTCAAAACTCACCAGCATGGCTCTGTCCTGGCGTGGCCGGATCACGCTGTTGATGAAATCGACAGCCGCCTGCTGCTCGAACCTGAAGCGGTCGCGGATACTGTTGCTGGTATCAATCAAAATAGCGATGCGGAGCGGCAGGTCACTCTCGGCCGTGAATTCCTGGATAGCCTGTTGCTTCTTGTTTTCCACCACCGAGAAGGCATCTTGGTTGAGATCGGTGATGAACTTGCCCTTTTTGTCGGTAACCGTGAACAGCATGTTCACGCGATTCACCTCGAGGGTAAATCGGGTATCAGGGTTATCGACGTTGGCCGGCTTTTGGTCGGGCTGCTGGGCCGCCGCCGAAAAGCCGAGTGCGCCGATCACAACGGGGACCAGCCAATTCATATGAGTCAATTATAGAGGAAGCGCCTGATCCGTACGAATTCGCGTGAATCGGAAGGAAGAGTGATGGCACGCTATGCTGGCCCCCCGTCTGCTAGCGCGTCTCTCCAGTCTGTAAGTTCCGCCGGCAGAGGAGATTCCACGGTGATCCGGTCCCCGGTCGAAGGGTGATCGAAGCGGATCCGGTGGGCGTGGAGGAAGAAGCGGGAAAGTGTCGGCTGGCCGTCGATCGTGGCAGGCGCTCCGTAAAGACGGTCCCCAGCCACCGGATGGCCGATGCTGGCCAGGTGCACGCGAATCTGGTGGGTACGCCCCGTTCCGATGCGAACCTCTAGAAACGTGAAATCCTTGGATCGCCGTAGCACGTGATATTCGGTGATTGCTTGGCGGCCGCGCGCCAGCCGGGCGGTCATTCGTACGCGTTGGCGTGGATCGCGCGTGATGGGCTTCGCGATGCGCCCGTGATCCAGCTTCACCTTGCCGTGCACCAGGGCCAGGTAGGTTTTTTCGATTTGGCGCGAAGCGAACTGCTCGGCCAGATTTTGATGCGCCGCGTCATTCTTGGCCACCAGTAGCACGCCGCTGGTGTAGCGGTCCAGGCGGTGCACGATGCCCGGCCGCAAGTCGCCGCCCGCGCGGGAGAGGGAATCAAAGTGATGCAGCAGGGCGTTCACCAGCGTTCCCGATCGCACTCCGGCGCCCGTGTGCACCACCATGCCGGCTGGTTTATCGATTGCCACCAGGTCCTGGTCTTCATGCAGAATCTTGAGCGGAATGGCTTCGGGCGTGGCGAAGAGGGGCGAGAGTTCCGCGGGCTCAACGTCGATGACATCCGAACGCCGAACCAGATATGAGGGCCGGCACGCAGAGCCATTCACCTGCACGCGGCCGTTCTTGATCCACTGCTGCAGACGCGCGCGGCTGTACTGAGGCAGATGGGAGTGCAGCAGGTGATCGAGGCGTACGCCGGCGTCGTCGCGAGTGAGAGTGATCCGCAATGGAGGCTCGTCTGGGGAGCTTTTCACATTGTGGCAAACGGGCAAGACCCCTAAGGCGGCGTGGTGAAAAAGTGTGCGAAATCAAGGCAGACAGGCAGGAATGCCTATACTGCCTATTCCGACCTTTCCGGCGGATTTTCCTGTAACCTTTCTGCGGGTGGCCGGTTTTCCTGTTTGAACGGCGAAAGGACGCCGAACGGCAGGGATGACACCGGAAATAGCCGGGAGGCTGAAAAGCTGGATCGGTACCAGAGGCGGGATGCACGATGAGGCGCTGTTCGTAGTGGAATCTCAGACGGATCAAGCGGTCATGCTCACGGTTCGGAACGGCGACGTGGAGCGCATCAGTGTCCTGTTCCACCGGCATCATCGCATGCTGTTTAACTTTTTTCTGCGGCTCACGGGAAACCGCAGCCTCAGTGAAGACCTGGTACAAGAGGTGTTTTTGCGGATGTTGAAATACCGGCAGACGTTCCAGCCCGGCAGCAATTTCACTGCCTGGATGTATCAGGTGGCGCGGAACGCGCACATCGATCACGTGCGTAAGTGGAAGCTCGAAGTGGCGCCGGACGAGGAGCCAGCCTGGGATGATGTGGCCGCCACGGCACCGGACCAGCACGAGAGCCTGGAGCACAACCAGGAAATCGGGCTGCTGCGGCGCGCCCTTGCTAGGCTGCCGGTTGAAAAACGCGAAGTGCTGGTGCTGAGCCGTTTTCAGAATCTGAAGTACGAGGAGATCGCGCAGATAATGAATTGCGAAATTGGCACGATCAAAGTGAGAGTGTTTCGTGCCATTCGCGAGTTGAGTGAAATTTTCTATGAACTCTCAGGCGAGAGGGCGTCATGAAGTGCAATGAAGTGAGAGAGCAATTACCTGATTATTGGACCGGCAAGCTGGACGAGAGCGAACGCGGTGAACTACAGGCCCACTTTGAGACCTGCGTGCACTGCCGAGGCGAGGCCGAGAAGCTGGGCTCAATCTGGAAAAAGCTTGGCGGAATTCCGGAAGAACGGCCCAGCCGGGCGGCGCGCCCGCGATTCGAAGCCACGCTGGACGCTTACGTGCAGGGCTTGCGCCAAGCCGAGCGCGGTCCGGGCACGGGCGAGAGATTGAACAAATGGCTGGAAGGCTGGTGGCCGCGGCAGCCTGCATACCAATTTGGTTTTGCGGTGGTGTTTCTGGCGTTCGGCGCGCTGGTGGGCCATGTCTTCACGTCTGCTTCGCAAGGCAGTGGTGAACTGGTGCGCCTGCGCGAAGAGGTACGCAACACGCGCCAACTGGTCACGTTGTCGTTGCTGCAGCAACAGTCCGCCAGTGAGCGCCTGAAGGGCGTGGACTGGAGTTCCCGAATTTCACAGCCCGATCCTAAAGTACTCTCGGCGCTGCTGCATACCGTGGACTACGATCCGAACGTCAATGTTCGTCTGGCCGCGCTCGATGCTCTGCACCAATCGGCATCGAACAACATGGTGCGCGAGGGGCTGGTCGATTCACTGGAGAGGCAAACGTCGCCACTGGTACAGATAGCGGTGATCGACCTGTTGGTGGAGATTCGCCAGAAGGAAGCCGCCGATACGCTTCACGAGATGGCGCGGGAACCGGAGATTAATCCGGAAGTTCGCGAGCGGGCGCAATGGGCGCTGGGAGTGCTGAAATGAGCGTCCGTCTCAGCTGGTGCGGCGCTCTCGGATTGGCGGCTTGCGCGCTTGTGTGGAGCTCAGACGAGGATCCGAGGCTCTCAGAAAACGAGACCATCCGGCGCTCATTTACCGCGGTCAAGAGCGCGGATGTCGACAATTTCGACGGCTCCATTACAGTCGCGGGAGCGGATCGCGGCGATATCGAGATGGAAGTTCGCAAGACCATTCGAGCGCGGTCGCAGGACAAGATCGAAGAAGCCAAGCGCGAAGTGCATCTGGACATCGCGCAGAACGGTGCGGATCTGCGCCTCTATGTGGACGGGCCGTTTCGCTCGAAATGCGGCGACGGCTCCATCAATTACCGCGGGTCTCGCTACTACGGTTACGAGGTGAGTTTCGAGATCAATGTGAAGGTGCCCCGCGACGTCAACCTGCGCCTGCGCACCGTGAATCGCGGAAATATCCGGGTGGAAAATACGACCGGCAATTTTGATGTTGAAAATATCAATGGCCGAGTGGATCTGGTGGGTGTCGCGGGCTCAGGCCATGCGTACGCGCTGAACCGGCCGCTCAAGGTGGTGTTCAGCCGCAATCCGGCGACTGCCAGCGATTTTGGCTCACTCAATGGCGACGTTGACATCACATTTCTGCGTGATTTTTCGGCGGACCTGTGGATGAAGACATTCAACGGGCACGCCTATACGGATTTCGATGTGACAGCGCTGCCCGGCCGGCCTGCGGTCAGCGAGCGGCGCGACGGTAAGTTTGTTTATAAGACCAACTCTTTTTACGGCGTACGAGTAGGTCGTGGAGGGCCCGAACTCAAGTTCGATGCCTTCAACGGAGACATTCGCATCCGGCAGCGTGAGCAATAAAAAAAAAAGGGCGCCGGAGCCCACAGCGGCCCGAGCGCTGGACCCAATAGGAGAACCACAATGCAGAATTTGTTTTTTATCTTGCCGGTACTCGCCGCCGGCGGCCTGGCCTTCGCGCAGGACCCAGGCGAACGGATCACCGTGCCCTTTAGCGATCCATCGCGCACCCATACGCTCAAGGTTCATCTCATGAACGGAGGCATCACCGTCAAGGGTTATGACGGCAAGGACGCCATCATAGAGATCCACGGCGAATCCGGCGAAGAACGACATCATTCGCGGCCGCCGCGTGGAGCAGAAGGCATGAAGCGCATCGACAACAGCGGCGCAGGTCTAACGGCTGAGGAGGAGGACAACGTGCTGACGGTGGGTACGCGGTCCATAAATCGTAACGCGGATCTGACGATTCAAGTTCCCGTAAACACGTCTCTGCAGCTCGGTTGCGTGAATGGCGGCGACATCGTGGTAGACCGCATCTCCGGCGAAATCGAAGTGAACAATGTGAATGGCGGCGTCACTCTTACTAATGTCTCGGGATCGGTTATTGCTCATGCGTTGAACAAAAACGTGGTGGTTAAGCTGGACAAGATCACGGCCGACAAATCCATGTCATTCAGCTCGCTCAACGGAGACGTTGATGTGACCTTGCCCGCGGATACTAAGGCTCGCGTGAAGCTCAAGACCGATAATGGCGAAATTTACAGCGACTTCGAGGTCAAGATGGACGTCGCCTCACAGCGCCCCGTCGTGGAGGACGGCCGCTCCAATCGCGGCAAGTACCGCGTGCGCATCGACCGCGCCCTGTACGGCACCATCAACGGCGGCGGGCCGGAATTTCAGTTTCAGACCTTCAACGGGAATGTTTATATTCGCAAGCCAAAGTAGAAAAGTCCTTTTCAAGGGAGCCAACTATGGAGCCAATGATTCACCTCGAGAATTCGAGCAAGGTTTTCACGACTGATGAAGTCGAAACGCATGCGCTTTCAGGCGTTCATCTGGATATTGAACGCGGTGAGTTCATCTCCATCTCCGGACCGTCGGGCTGCGGCAAGTCCACGCTGCTCGCTATTCTGGGATTGCTCGACTCACCGAGCGACGGGCGTTACGTGCTCAACGGCAAGTCTGCCGCGAACCTCGATCAACGTGACCGCGCGCGCATGCGCAACCGCGAAATCGGCTTCATCTTTCAGGCCTTCAACCTCATCGGCGATCTGACGGTGTTTGAAAATGTGGAACTGCCGCTGACTTACCGTGGAATGGGATCGGCGGAGCGGCGCAAGCGGGTTCGCGAGGCGCTCGAAAAGGTAGGTATGTCGCACCGCGAGAAGCACTATCCCTCGCAGCTTTCAGGCGGCCAGCAGCAGCGTGTGGCAGTGGCCCGGGCGCTGGTCGGCGAGCCCTCCATTCTACTCGCTGACGAGCCCACGGGGAATCTCGATTCCGCGAATGGTGAAGCGGTTATCGAGCTCTTACGTGACCTGCATCGCTCGGGCGCTACCATCTGTATGGTCACGCACGATCCACGTTATGCCGGATTAGCCGACCGCACGGTACGGCTTTTCGACGGACGAGTGGTCGAGGAACAGGTCCAGACAGCTGTTATGTAGTGGCTGGCTGCTACCGCGCCACTGAACCTTGATCCGCCAGCCGGCGCAGCGATACCAGATACGGCGGCCGCGCCACTCCTCGCTCAGTAATGATCGCGGTCACGTAGCGGTGAGGAGTGACGTCGAATGCAGGGTTCTCGACCGTGGTGCCCTCAGGCGCAACGGACACTCCAAAGACATGCGTCACTTCCGAACTGGCGCGCTGCTCAATAGGAATCTGGTCGCCTGAGGCGAGCGTCAGATCGAGAGTGGAAATAGGCGCAGCCACGAAGAACGGCACATCGTTTTCCTTGGCCAGTACGGCGAGCGAGTAAGTGCCAATCTTGTTTGCCACATCGCCATTGGCGGCGATGCGGTCCGCGCCCACCACCACGCAGCCGATGCGTCCGCCCCTGAGAAAATATCCTGCCATATTGTCGGTGATCAACGTTGTTGGGATAGCGTCCTGCTGCAGCTCCCACACCGTGAGCCGCGCGCCCTGCAGAAAAGGCCGGGTCTCATCCGCGAACACGTCGATTTTCTTTCCTTGCGAAACCGCAGCGCGAATCACCCCCAGGGCCGTTCCGAAGCCCGCGGTCGCGAGCGCACCCGCATTGCAGTGCGTCAGGACCGTTTTGCCGTCGGGAACCAACGGAGCACCGTACCGGCCGATGGCTTCATTGATAGCGATGTCTTCCAGGCGGATTTGCCGCGCTTCAGCAATCAGCCGGTCGCGTAATGCAATCGGACCGAGGGCGCGTGCATCCCGGTAGACTCGCTTCATACGTTCGATAGCCCAGAACAGATTCACCGCTGTGGGCCGTGTGTGGGCGAGCGTGTTACAGATCTTTTCGAATTGCTCGTCGAGTCCGTTCGCGGCGCCATGGTCGACGGCTTGCGCCACTCCGAGCGCGATACCCATGGCCGCGGCCACGCCGATGGCCGGCGCACCACGAATCACCATGGAGCGAATGGTCTCCGCGACTTCCTGGTAAGTGCGGCAGGTGACGTAGTGCTCCTCGTGCGGAAGCCGGGTTTGATCGATCATCACCACGCCCGCGTCGGTCCACTGGATGGTTTCTACCATGAAGCGCCCGGGGAGGGATTAGACGGAAACGGTCTGCGCCTTCTGGGAGCGCGAGACTTCCTCGAGAGCGTTCACCACACTCTTCAGGTCTTGGCGGGAGTACTCGCCCATCAGGCAGATCTGGATCCAGTTGCGCTTCAGAAGATAACCGCTTTGATAGCTCAGCAAGAAACCCTTGCGCTCCAGCTGGGCGCCAATTCTGTCTGAGTTCAGAGTTTCGGGTAGCGCGATGGTAATGACTGCGGGAGAGGCGGTCTCATCGGGCGCGACGATATCAAAGCCGCTGGTTCGAAGCAGAGATCGCAGCCAGGTAGAAACTTCGACGGCTCTCTCGAAAGGGTTCCTGGAAGAACAGTAATCGATGGCTTTGGCCAGGGCGGCAACCAGATTTGACGAATGCGTGAAAGGAACGCCGCAGTTTGCCCGGTAAAGACCCAGGTCCAGATATCTGGGAAGGCTGTGGGGGGCGGGCTCGACTGCGTGATTGTAGAAGACCATTGAAAGCCCAGGCAGCGCGGCCAGACCCTTACCGCTCACTCCGGACGCAAGGTAAACACCAGAAAGATCTAACGGGACAATTCCGATGGTGCTGATGCAATCCAGGCAAAGCCGGAGCCCGCGCGCAGCACAGAGCCGTTTCAGGCTGGCCAGGCCATTCAGAACTCCGGTGGAAGTTTCGCAGTGCACCGCCCACAGCCATTCCGCGTTCGGGAAGCGCCCGATCGCCGATCGAATGGAAGCCTCGTCAAAGACTTCTCCCCATTTTTTCTGAAGAGAGTCAAAGGCGAGATTGAACCGGGTTGCGTGATCCAGTAGCCGTTCGCCGAATTCTCCATTACTGAGAATCAGCCCTCGACCTGGCAGCAGGGACAATTGGCCGGCGATCACGTCGTTGGCCAGGGTGCCAGAGCCCAGCAGGATTTCCATCTGCTTTGCGCCCACCATGGAGCAGAGAAAGCTCTTCACGCGATCGACCTCTGCGTGAAATCTGGCGCTGCGATGCGGCACCGGCTCCTGGGCCGCCGACTGCAGAACGCCCTCGCGCAGACCCACAGGCCCCGGTAGCAGGTTGACCTTCACAGCGGGCTTGAACAGGCCGTTTGCCTCTCGAATATGGGTAGGCCCGGTTTCTTCGAAGCGTTCGAGGGTGAGGTACATGGGTTGGAATGCCGCTTCACTGGTTCCGACCACCGTGCCGAACGGAACGAATCCGAGATGCCGGTACAGTTTGAGCTGTCTGGATGATCCGGAAATGATCCACAGGTTATGCGACTTTGAGAAAGACAGATCCGCCGCCGCCTTCATCAGGCCATCGAGCACGACGCCGTTGCGGTGGTCAGGTTCTACCGCCAGAAGCCGGATCTCACAGACAGAACGTCCCGGCGGCAAGTATGAATCCAGGTTCTTCAGCTTCTGGTCTAAAGAAAACGGCCGCCGGTCCCTGATGCACAACATGCCGACAAGCCGATCTGCATCGAGGCAAATGACGTACTCGTTTTCCTGGTCGAAACGATCAACCAGAATCCCTCGTTCGTTGGTCTCGTGTTGGGGAATCTCTTCGACGAAGGTTCGGTAGTTGAGCTGATAGATCTGCTCGAATTCCCAATTCTCCGAAGCGACCTTGAATCGATAACGCTCAGTTTGCTTCATTTCACGCTCAACAGCCGTAAAGCCTTAAACTGTACTGTAGTCTGCGCAAGTGACCCTCAGAATTATACAAACTGGCAAGGCGAATTGATACACGAGCCTGCAGGCCTCTAGCTTTCCTTTCATGGGCGGCTGCGTTAGCTCGACGAGGCCTGGCTCACCGCTAAGTCTATATCCTGCAGCTTGCCAACGCCATCGCCGGAGAGAGCCCAGATCTACCATGTCTTGGGCAGTTCCTTCCATTGCGAGAATAATGCCGCGACAAAGATGAAGTTATATGCGGCGTGCATGATGGCCGCGGCACGAGTGGAGCCGGAAACGTGACGCATCCAGCCGAACCCGACGCCTGCCAATGTCACCAGCACCACATGGCGCCAGGAACCACCGTACTGCGACAGATGAAGCAATCCAAACGGCACCGCGCCGAGAATCACACCCGGAACAGGGCCGAAGGACCGCACCAGAAGCGGCTGCAGGAAACCACGAAACGCCAACTCTTCGCATAAAGGGCCCAGCGTCACGGCAAAAATGGCGATCAGCAGCACTGAACTGCGGTCGGAGAGGAGCTGCTTCATGGGCGTATTCACATCCGGAGTCTGGAGCAGGCGGCCAACCAGGGCCACACCGAATGCCAGCAGGAAGCCCCACAAGACGGCTCTCGATGATCCCGGACGCGTGTGGACCCAGCGCAGCGAGCTCCAGAACGGACGGTGATAGTGATACCTCAAGATCACGTAGAGCGCGAAGAACACGAAGCCATAACCTAGGAACTGAGATGGGACCAAGATCAAAGCCATGCTGTGCGGGCGCACATGGAATACGTGCAGCAAGCCCTGCACCACCCCAAATCCGAGCAGGAGGCACGGAAACGCCAGGCCGAAGAAGACCACGATGTCGGCGTAGCCCCAGAAAGGATAACGGTCGTACGGCGGCCCTGGCGCACTCACAAGACATGGTTCTGGCGGCGCTTCGCCCAGCAAACCGGCCGTGCCCGGCAGAGCCGAGGGCGGCTCCGATGGAGGCTCCCGTGATTCGGGCGGGGCCGGTGGGAACTGAGGATCGTACTCCATCACCGGCCGCTTTCAATGAGCGCTGCAGCCAGAAGCGGCAGCATCAATTCGTGGTGACCGGTAATGGCATAGCCATGGCCTCCCGCTTTCGAGTGCGGCCGCTCCACAACGTTGACGCGTGGACGGTAGTGCTGCAGGAAATCCAGGTTGACTGTGGTGAAGTTCGCCAACGGGCGGCCCAGGTTGCGTACGGTGGAGACCGCCTTCAGGAAAACTTCCGGCATGACGACTGCCGAGCCCACGTTGAGATAAACTCCGCCCTCATTCAACCCGGCGACCAGCGAACCGAGCAAACCGAAATCGCGATGTGTGGCGCGTCCCAATGCGGCGGGGTCGGCGGCCGGATGCATGTGCGGAGTATCGGTCCCAATAGCCACATGCACCGTAAGCGGGATCGAACCGCCATAGGCAGCCAGCAGCAAGCTGTAGGGGGCATGCACGGGGTCAGCGATCTCCTGCAGCCTGCGGCCCAGCGCCTCACCCATGCCGATGTCATCGCGATCGCCCGAAATCACAGCCTGATTCATCTCGCGGCCGGTCTCCTCAGCCGTGCCGAAAGAACCGTCCGGCAGTACGGCTTCCACATCTTCGCTGGTATGGCCCGCCAATGCGATTTCAAAATCGTGAATTGCGGCCGAGCCGTTCATGGCGAATGCTGTGGCATAGCCGCGCGCCATCAGATCCTTTAATACCGGCGCCAGGCCGCACTTGATGACATGGCCGCCCAACCCCCACAGGATAGGCTTACCCTGGTCGCGCGCCGCGACTAGCGCGTTGACGACCGCGCGAAAGGAATCTCCCGCCAGAATCTTCGGCAGCGAGTCCAGCCAGGTTTGAAATCCACCGCCTTTGACGTACGGCGCCGCAAAATCTTCTGCGCGCACTTTGCCGCCTCGTGTTTGAAGCGGCACGGTCTTGAGCCTGGTGAAGTCGATAGGCTTGATCTTGTACGTGCTCATTGTGGGTGCGGCCGTGGTGGCAATTCTAGTTCAATGACACATGCATCGGCACCGCGCGTGTTCCGGACCTGACGCCGTTCAGCACCTTCCGCAGCGCTTCGGCAGTGTAGCTTTTCTTCGATCGCAATATCTGTTCCGGCGCCCCGCAGGCCACCACACGCCCGCCAAATTCGCCGCCATCAGGACCCAGATCGATGATCCAGTCCGCGGTCTTGATGACGTCCAGGTTGTGTTCAATGACTACCACCGTATTCCCCAAGTCCACCAGCCGCATGAGCACATCGAGCAGTTTGCGCACATCATCGAAGTGTAAGCCCGTGGTGGGTTCGTCGAGGAGATAGAACGTCCGGCCGGTCTGGCGCTTGCTCAGCTCCCGTGCCAGCTTGATGCGTTGTGCTTCACCGCCCGACAGCGTGGTTGACGATTGTCCCAGATGAATATAGCCCAGGCCGACGTCGCGCAGAGTTTCGAGTTTCACCCGGATCGGCGGAATGTTCTCGAGCACCGGAAGCGCCTCCTCGACCGTGGTATCCAGCAGGTCCGCGATGGAGTGACTTTTGTACTTCACTTGTAGCGTTTCGTGGTTGTAACGCCGTCCGTGGCAAACGTCACACGTGACGTAAACATCGGGAAGGAAATTCATCTCGATGCGCTTCAAGCCGTCGCCCTGGCAGGCCTCGCAGCGCCCGCCTTTGACGTTGAAGCTGAACCGCCCGGGCTTGTAACCGCGTTCGCGTGATTCCGGCAGCCGCGCATAAAGGTCGCGAATAGGCCCAAACAAACCGGTGTACGTGGCCGGGTTCGAGCGCGGCGTTCGGCCGATAGGCGATTGATCGATACGTATCACTTTGTCGAGGTGTTCGAGACCGGTGATTCTGTCGTGCGAGCCGGGGTCCTCGCGCGAGCCATAAATTTCGCGGGCCAGGGCTCGATACACGATTTCGTTGATGAGCGTGGATTTGCCACTTCCCGAAACACCAGTCACAACCGTGAATACGCCCAGCGGAATTTCGACGTCAAGATTTTTCAGATTGTGCTCGCGCGCTCCGAACACGGTAAGCTTCTTTCCATTTGGCAAACGCCGCACGGCAGGCACCGGGATCTGCAAGTCGCCCGAAAGGTAGCGGCCGGTGAGCGACGCCGGATCGCTCGAAATGTGAGGCGGGGTGCCGCTGGACACCAGGCCGCCTCCGAGCCGTCCGGCGCCAGGGCCCAGATCGATCACGTAATCAGCGCGTTCGATGGTCTCGGCATCGTGCTCTACCACGATGACGGTGTTGCCCATGTCACGCAAGTGCGCCAGCGTTTCGAGCAAGCGGCCGTTGTCTCTCGGATGCAGTCCGATCGAGGGCTCATCGAGCACGTAGAGTACGCCGCGCAGCTTAGACCCGATCTGGGTCGCCAGCCGGATGCGCTGCGCCTCGCCGCCCGAGAGTGTCGCCGCCGAACGCTCCAGGCTGAGATAATCCAGGCCCACAGCCGAAAGGAATTCGAGGCGCCGCCGGATCTCGTCGAGGATGCGGCCGGCAATCTGCACTTCCCGCTCGCTGAATTGCCAGGACTTGACCGTAAGCAACGCCCGTGAAATCGGCAGCGCGGTGAAATCGGCGATCGAGAGTTCCTTCACGCGAACCGCCAGGCTCGAAGACCGCAATCGCCGGCCGTGGCAATCCGAACATTCAATAGGCGACATGTATTCGGTGAGCCATTCGCGGTAACCTTCCGAAGACTCTTCGAAAGTGTGGTCCAGAATTTTCAAGACACCGGGAAAACCATTGCCGCCCTCGAGCAGCAGTTTCTGGGTCTTCTTCGGCAACTGCTCGAAGGGCGTCGAAAGTTTAAACCCCAGAATGCGCGCGGCGTCGTTCAGCTTGTGGCCCATGTAGGCCGAGCCGGCACCGGGCCCGAGGCCGCCTTCGAGCAGGGGCTTGGAATGATCCACAATCACCTTGCCGGGATCGAAGGCCCAACGGCTGCCTAGCCCCGTGCAGGTTTCGCACGCCCCATAAGGGCTGTTGAAAGAGAACGACCGCGGCTCCAATTGCGGCACGCTGGTACCACATTCAGTGCACGCCAGTTTCTGAGAATAGAGCCGCTCTTCGCCGTTCACCACCGCGACCAGCACCAGGCCGTTGGCCAATTTGGTGGCGGTGGAAATGGAGGCTTCCAAGCGCTTCTCGATTCCGGGCTTGACCAGGAGCCGGTCGACGACAACTTCGATGCTGTGGTTCCTGCGCTTGTCGAGTGGAGGGATCTGG
Organism: Acidobacteriota bacterium; assembly: GCA_003223115.1. Lineage (GTDB taxonomy): Bacteria > Acidobacteriota > Terriglobia > Bryobacterales > Bryobacteraceae > QHXW01. The sequence goes on along the minus strand of QHXW01000175.1, from coordinate 31,509 downwards.
TCATCGAGCGAGCGAGTCACACCGTCGATCCGCGCCCGCTCGAAACCTTGACGCGCGAGTTTCTCCAGGTCTTTCCTGAATTCGCCTTTGCGCCCGCGCACGATGGGCGCCATGATCATGATGCGGTCTTCGGGTCTGAGCGCCACCACGTGCTGCAGAATTTGCTCGGTGGTCTGCCGCGAGATGGGATTTCCGCAAACCGGGCAGTGCGGAATGCCGATTGAGGAATATAGGAGCCGCAGGTAATCGTAAATCTCGGTGATGGTGCCCACGGTAGAACGCGGGCTGCGGCTGGTGGTCTTCTGTTCGATCGAAATGGCCGGGCTCAGACCTTCAATCGAATCTACATCCGGCCGCTCCATCTGATCCAGGAACTGGCGGGCATAGGTGGAGAGCGTTTCCACATAACGCCGCTGGCCCTCCGCGTAAATCGTGTCAAACGCCAGCGAGGATTTCCCGGAGCCGCTCAAGCCCGTGATCACAGTGAGGCTGTTGCGAGGGATCTCGACGTCGATGTTCTTTAGATTGTGTTGGCGCGCGCCGTGTACTGTAATCTGTTTCAGCATGAGAACCCGAAGGGAAGGCTGATTCAATTGTGACCTGACATACGCCAGCCACGCAATCGGCAGCGACCATCCCGCGTCTAGCTAAGCTAGGGTGTTATAAAGCGGTATCACGGCAAAATGCTCTCATGTCCCAGTTGCGGAGCCGAAGCGATGAAGCGCGTGCAGCGGACACGTCTGCAGAAATGCCTCTACCGAAAACTGTATCAGTGCAGGCGCTGCGGAAGCATTCACCGGCAGCCGCGAACGCTATTGCTGTGGTTTGGAGGCTCCGCGAAGTGCCCGTTGTGTGGAGACCAGCGGGTCACCAGGGCCATCAAGCGGAAGCCGGGTCTGGTCTTGTACTGGAACCCGATCAACCTGGCACAAGCACTGATCGGCGCCAAGCTCTACACGTGCTCCAGGTGCGGGCTGCAATTTTACGATCGCCGCGCCGCGGCCGATGACCCGGCCGCTAATCATAGGGCCACGATGGTTTACTGAACAACCCGCCATCCACCCACAGAGTTTGACCGGTAATGAATGCCGCGGCGTCACTCGCCAGAAAGGCCACCGCGCGCGCCACATCCACCGGCTGGCCCACGCGTCCGAGCGGCGTCAGCTTCGCCCAAGTAGCAGCATAATCGCCGGCCTCGTGTTTGGTTCGCTCGATTTCAATGGCGCCTGGCGCCACGCAATTCACCGTGATGCCGTACTTCCCCAGCTCCACGGCCGCCGCTTTGGTGAACATTTCGATGCCGCCTTTGCTCGAGGTGTAGTCCACCAGATTCGGAAACGCCACTTTGTTGCATCCCGATCCGATATTGATGATTCTGCCTGCGCCGGATTCCCGCATATGGCGCGCCGCCCGCTGCGTGCATAGGAAACAGCCGTTGAGATTGGTGTTGATGGTGCGGTCCCACTCGGATTCCGTAAGCTCGAGCAACGGTTTCCAGGTTTGGACTCCGGCGTTGTTCACCAGAATCTGGATACGCGGAAATTTTTCGACGGCCTGCTCGAACATGCGATCTACGTCCGCCGCCACGCCCACGTCAGCCGGTATGGCAATCGCCTCACGGCCCAGGCTGCGAATTTCATCGACCGTCTTCTCTGCACCCTTCGTGTCAGTATTGTAGTTGACGATGATCGCGGCGCCCGCGCGCGCCAGTTCCAGAGCAATCCCCTTGCCTACTCCCTTGCTCGCGCCGGTTACTAGGGCGGTCATGGATTCGAGCGTTACAGCCACGGACGCAATTTTATCAGGCGGCGACGGCGCGGCCGGCTACGCAGCCTAGCTAGGAATCCGAGCACAATGGGGTGCGGTGTCTCATGCGTGGAGGATAACTGCGGCTGAAACAACGTGGCAATGTAGAACCGGTGGCCCGGAATCTCGATGGCACGCACCTCGCCAGTGTCGCCGGTGGCAGTGATCGAAAGCCCGGCTTGCTCAAACTCCCGCCGGTAATCCGGATTCACTTCGTAATTACAGCAGTATTCTTCTTCAATCTCGCCGGTGCAGGGAGACGACCCATTGGCCAGGCCGTAGAGGCGCGCCAGCCGCGATCCACGCTCGATTCGCACCGAAGATCTGCCGGAAAGTTTCGGATCGCCGGCTGAACGATCGGGCATGGGGCAAGCAACGGGAGTAATTAACAGCTCCTTTGACGGGCTGCCGTGCTCGGCTGAATCAGCTTCGGCGATGCCCATTACGTTGCGCGCATACTCTAACAGAGCATGTTGGAATCCGCCTCAAGTGCTCACGAACGGCCAGTTTCGCGTGCGTGCGAACTGAATGGCGGCCAGCGCTCCGTCGAGCGAATCGTATGGGCTGCCGGATGCAGCCCACCGGCCGTCGTAGTTCGCCAGGATTTCATGGACACCGCGGCCCGATAGTGCCGGAGTCGGTAACCAGACGGTCTCCACGTCTACGGAAAGCCGGTTTGCCGCGTGCTCTAGCGCGCTGTTGATCGCGTGATGCGAACGGAACACGGGGTTGAAATCCCCGATAATGCCGACGCGCACAGATTGCGCCACCATACACCCTGATTACTACGAAAGCCCACGCCCGCAAAGTGAAATCCGCAAAAGTAACGGTAAGTTACAAGTTTGACAACAAGCCGCGGCTCAGGAAAGGGCCTTCAGCAACGCCCGCACGCCATCCACACAAAGGGCCGCCGCATGTTTGGACTCGGGCTCTAGGCCGCCCACAGCCTCCTCCACTACTGCTGGTTTTATCTGCGCCAGCTCGGCGCGCGTCTTTCCCGCAATCCACTCTGTCAACGCGGAACCTGCCGCGATCGACGCGGTGCAGCCGCGCGTTTTGTAACGAGCCTCGGCGGCGACCTGGCCTTCGAAGCGCACTGAAAGCCGCAGAATATCGCCGCAAATCGGGTTGGTCACTTCCACCGTCACGGCCGGCGGCTGCAGATCCCCTACATTGCGCGGATTTTGAAAGTGCTCCAGTAGACGTTGGCTGTACATCAGACGCGCTTTTTCATTCTACGCGGCGTTCTGCATTGGGGTGGTGTTGTGGTCCAATATTGTTCAACTCTGAAGAATGACGATTGTCGTCGCAGCCGTGATCGAGCGTGACGGGCGGATCTTGATCGGCCAGCGAAAAGTGGGCCAGCGTCATGCTCTCAAGTGGGAGTTTCCGGGAGGTAAGGTGGAACCGGGTGAAGCGCCGACTGATGCTCTGCGCCGGGAACTGGAAGAAGAACTCGCCATACAGGCCGAGATTGGCCCGGAGCTGGCAGATTACGAATACGCCTATTCTGAGCGGCCCGCGATTCGGCTTATCTTCTACCGGGTCACAAGATTCCAGGGTGCAATGAAGAACCTGGCCTTCGAACAGATCCGTTGGGAATCACGGGGGCACCTGCCGGATTACGATTTTCTGGAAGGTGACGTCGACTTCGTGCGCACACTTGCGTCAGTAGAATAGGCGTCAACACTGCGTCCACGCCTGTCAGCCTACTGCTGCGGTAATTTCACCGGCATCCTGCCGCGATTCAGCCTGTCGGTCAACTCGCGGTCCACCAGGCTTAATGAGGCCTGATTGTGAACGCGTAGCGGGGTGACATAGTGAAGCGTATCGCCCTCCACCCAGTACGCGAAAGCCGAGTAGATGGAATGGTCTTTGAAGGCGAGAAGATAATAGCTGGTGTTGTCCTCGGCCGTGGTCTCAACTAGCTGGCGCGAGGGCGCCTCATAGATGTGCACGCCGCCGGAGCTGTCCTCGGAATATTCGCGCAGCACGGGTGCCGCCCGCTCAGGAATGAAGTTTTGGTTGATGATCACCTGGGGTGGCGGCTGTTGCGGCGCGATCACGGTCACGTTTGGATCCTGCTGATACGCGCCATAGTCGCCGTAACCACCGATGAAAACCGGATAAGCGAACGGAACCGCAAGCTGGCCGCGAGACCGGTTGAAGCCCCGGCCGCCAAAACCGCTGACAGTCGTGCCTAGGCGCGGGGTAAAGGACGTATCCGTAATCGAAAACGGATTCGGACCGGACGGAGGATGGCCTGTTCCTGGAAAAACGACATCTCCAAATCCGCTAAAAGAGCCGTACGTGTTCGGTCGAACGAACGAGCCCCTGGTACCGGACCGGACCGATGATCCGAAATTCAAATTCGTAAGTCCACGATGCTGCGCGAAAGCCCCGGCAGCGAAAAAGAGTGCCAGGGCGAATGCCGCCAGAGTTTTCATGGCAATGTCCTCCGCTGCTCATAGCTTACTACCGTTAGAGAGCCCACACCAGCGTCGCCATACCGCCGCATACCGCCGCGCGTTACGGTTTGGGCTTCGGGGTGGCAGGAGGAACGATGGGCCGTGTAGCCGGCGGGCGTTGCGCAGCCGGAGCTGAGGGCGCCCCCGATGGAGCGGATGTTGCAGCCGGGGCGTTCCTGTCGTACAGATCGATAACGTCCTTGGTGATATCGATACCGGTCGCCGCAAAAATTACGGGGTTTTGAGGCGAACTGACGTCCAAGATCACCGAAAAGCCATTGTCCTTGGCGAACTTGTCAATCACCAGCATAATCCGGCCGCCCAGCTCGGTCATGATCTTCTGCTCCTCTTGATCGAGTTCGGCGCGGGCATCCTCGGTATCCCGATTGAGAGCCTTCGTTTTCACGTCGATCTCGCGGACCAGCTTCTGCCGGGCATCCTCGCTCAGCGTGTTTCGCCCGCGGTTCAATTGGTCCTGGAGCTGGGTGATGTCTCCCTGTCTCTTGTCCAATTCCGCTTTCTTCGGGTTAAAGCGCGACTGAATCTCACCGGCGGCTTTCTGCCCGTCTTTGGTGCTGACGATTGCGCTCTGGATATTGATGATGCCGACTTTGGTGGCCGTTCCTTGCGCGCCCGCCGTCAAAGCCAGTCCAAAAACCAGAGCCGGTAAAACAAACCGTGTACTTCTCACAAATTGAACTCCTCGTGTTAATGAGAGCAGCCCATACTGGTCCGCCCATAAATCGTTTCTCTAATTCTAGTTGGTCCGAGCCCCTGATTAAAACGTCCGCCCGATGGTGAACCGGAACGTGCTGCGCTTTTCAAAGAATGGAAATGCCCGCCCCCACAGCGCCACTGAATTCAGGAACGTCGTGTTATTCGGAAAAAATGAACGGTCCGCAACAATCGGCGGCTGCAAGTACTCTCGCACCAGCAGCGGATTATACGCCCAGTATATACGGAACGGCGCCTGAACAATGGGAAGCAGAACCTGCAGCTCAAGGCCCGTAGAGGCGCGCATCTTCTGTGTTCCACCCGCGATCTTGACTTTGCCGTCGAATCCGGCCTGCGGATATGTGCCGTTCAATTCCGCGATCCGCCCGGGATTCATCGTCAACTGACTGCTCCTTAGTATCCGGTTGACGCCTGCATCGAAGAAGACCGCCAAGGTGACCGGTCCAAAGATCGTGATGCGGTACTCAAAGTTGGTGACTACCTGCGTGTCACCTCCCGGGAAAATCAACTGGTAGACCGGAATTTTGATGGTATCCGCCACCTTCGCGGGGGCGCCATTCACCAACACGGTCTGCTGTCGCGGCGTGCCGTCATTATTGTAAACGCTGACCGTAGCCTCGCTGGGTACAAACGCGATAGGGCTGACGCCCCAGATGTCGAATCCGCGAATATCCTGCTCACCGCCGATATAGGTCCGGGCGAACGGCGGAGCCACTTTCCCGCCATAGCCCGTGAGTAGAGAGCCCATGGCGTGGAAGGCCAAAATGTGAGAGCGGTGAATCGGCGAGGGCCGGAAGTACTTGACATCGACAGTCGGCCGGATGGTGTTGACGTTGCCGCCCAGAAAGCTACCCGAAAATTGAGTCGAAATGAACAGGCTTCTCCCGCCGGTCGGCGTGAGCGGGTGGTTCACCGTGTTGTAGGTGTAGGACGGAGTAATGGAGCTGGTCTTGATCCCGTTCAGTGAATTCGGTCCGTTGATGCCCTGGAAATTGATGAACTCGAAATATTGGCGTGATGCGTTGCTGTTCACCACGATGCTGGAATTGTCGAAGCCGTACGTCAGTCCCACGCGGGCGAAACTTCGCCTCAACATCTTGCTGGTTGAAAATGAGAAGCCGTGCCCGTTCTGAATGTAGTTCAGCAAGTTGTCTTTGCCCAGTTGATTGAACAAGGGAATGAGATCGCGGCCGGTAAGGATCGAAATTTCGCGGCCCTGGTCGAAATTGAAGCGCCGCAGATAGACCACGAAGCCCATCTGGATCGGCTTGTCCAGGAAGTAAGGCTCAGTAAATCCGAAGCTCACGTCGCGCATCCGGGTACCAAGCTGCGATTCGATTGACAGCGTCTCGCCCAGCCCCAGAAAGTTGTTGGTGGAATAATTGAATCCGACAAAGCTGCCGGCAATGCCCGAAACGCCGCCGTTCAAGCCGATGGAATTTTTGCCGCGCTCTTTCACTTTCAGCGTGAGGTCCACCGTGTTGCTCTGGGTGTTCCTTTGAATGGTGGCGGCTTCTTCGGCCTTCAACGTTTCGAAATACCCGAGCTGATTGAGCCGGAGTACGCTCAACTCCCACAACCGTGAATTGAAAATATCGCCTTCGTCGAGCAGCAGCTCGCGGCGGATCACTTTATCACGGGTAGTGGTATTTCCGCTGAAATCGATGCGGCGGACAAAGAACTGCTTGCCTTCATCGGCGGTGAGAGTCAGATCTATCTTGTCGGAATTGGGATTCGGATCGAACGACGGCTCCGGCACGAAATCGATGTAGCCGAACTCGCCGTAGAGCTTCTTCAACTGGTCAATGCCCTTGCGCAGCTTAGCCGTTGAAAAGACGTCGCCTTCCTGCATCTGAAAAATCTGCTTCTGCAGAAAGTCAGTGGTCTTGAAGAGTTTCACACCGACGAAATTCATCTTGCTCAAGTGAAACAGCCGGCCCTCTTCGACGGGAACGGCAATGTCGGCCCGCTTGCCGGGCTTATTGGGTTTGAACAACGGAATGCGCAATCCCTTGCCTCCCACGTCGCGCAGCGTGACTTTCTGGTCTAGCACGCGCGCCATAAAGTAGCCCTTGTCCTGATAGAACTGCCGAACGCGCTCTTTGTCCTCTTCCAGCTTGGAAGAGTCGTAGGTCTTGGCAAATATGCTCTCGAAAAAGATGGAGTGCGGAATCCCGATGGGGTGCAGGTTCTTCATGGCGCGGATCACCACACGGTCGCTGAACACCTGGTTACCCTGAATGTCGATCGTTCCGACTTTCACCTTCGGCCCTTCATTCACGTTGAAGGTGATCTCCAGCGAGGACGGCGGAACCTGCCGGATCTCCGGCTCTACGGTGGCGAACTGGCGCCCGCGCTCGGCCAGATACTCCTTCAGCACCACCGCCGCGCGCTGTACCTTATTGGGATCATACTGCGATTCAACCGTGAGCCCGACTTTCCTTTCCTGGAACCGGTCCAGCACCTCCGAGACGCTGACGGATTTCATGCCCGGGCTGTACTTGATACTGCGCACGACGCGCCGTTCGGTGAGTACGTAGCGCACGATGATTCCGGTCTTCCCCTGTTCGGTCTCGAGCCGGATATCATCAAAGCGGCCGGTGTTCCAGAGCCGCATGAAGTCGCCGTGCATTGCGTCTTCGTTGTAAATATCGCCCTTCTTGGTGATGATGAGCGCGCGCAACGTGTCCTGCGGAACCCGGCGCGCACCACGAAACTCGATGCTCTCGATGACGTTTTCGGCGGCCTGCGGAGCGGTTTCCGGCGTCTTTGGAGCCTCAAGCTGCGGTTTGGCCTGTTCAGGGGCGGGCTTCTGCTGCTGTGGCGGTTCGGCTTGCGGCACATTCTCAAAGGGATTGGTTTTGGGCTGCTGTGTCGCAGGTTGCTTGGGCTGCTGCTCTCGTGGCTGCTGCGCGGGCGGCGCCTGGGGCTGAGGCGGCTGCGGAGATGGCTGCTGGGCAGCGGGCCCGGGCTGCGGCTCTGCGGACTGAGAAGCCGGCGAGCTCGATTGCGCCTGCGACTGACTCCACAACGGTACAACGGTAAGCAGACTGAGGAGGAGAACCGAGGCGCTGCTCAGGCGGATGCGCCTGCTACAAAACATGAATAATCCAGTCCCTTTCCACGCCGCGCCCTTATAAAGACGTACCTGTCCCGCAATCCGCAACCGCCTTCACGCCCAAATGCGCAGATGTGATAAACGTCCATTCTAGCGAATGCTTCGCGGCCGGACAACGCAGTGTGCGGGCACGCGAGTCGCCAAGCCCCGTTTAAGACGGAAACACATAGAACCGCGGCTTCAGGCGTTACCTATCATGTGAAGGAATGGCACATAGGAGCATCGATGCCACACCGCCGGGTGCTACGGCCATCGGGTTTCGCGTGTAGAATCTGGCGCCCATGAAATGAACGATGCCGAGCAAGAGTTCGCCAACCTGCAGATGATCGCAGGCCGCGACGCTCTTTTTCAAGCCCTGCGCGGGGTGTCGGAAGTGCAATCCAATTTCAGCCCGGGGTCCGATTGCTGGTCGATTGCCGAATGCGTCGAGCACGTGGCGCTAACTGAGGATGTCCTGCTGAAGATACTGCGTTCGGGCGCGGCCAAACCGGACGGCGTTCCTCTCGCGCCTGACAAAGATCGGCGGATGGCCGCGGCTGTAGTGGACCGCAGCCGCAAGGTTCAAGCAGCAGCCCGGATACCCGCCCGGATACCCGAAGGAATGACTCGCATCGCTACCCCAGGAATGCAGCTCGATCCGGTAAAATCGGCTCTGCACTCATGAAGGCGACATTAAGTGAACTCGTCTTGGAAACTTATGGAGGGCGGTCGAGATGGCAGGCAGCATCGGCGGTAGAGGCGCAAGTCTCGGCCTCGGGATGGGCGTTCCGCCTCAAGTTCCAGCCGCCGGACCGGAACATCCGCGTGCATGCGGCGGTCGGCGGCAAACCCGGCGCTCGGTATACTCCCGCGGACCGGCAGGGCCACACCGCTGTGCTCGAAGGGCAGCACATCCGCCTCGAGAACAGTTCGGGCGCGCTTGTTGCAGAGCGCGATGATCCGAAGCGATTCTTTCCCTATGGCCGCAGAGTGTTCTGGTGGGACCGCCTGGACCGCGCGTACTTTTCCGCGTATGCGCTGTGGAACTATCTCACCTTCCCGGCGTTGATACTACGCAACGACATTCAGTGGACAGAACTACCCGGCGCCCGGATGGAAGCAATATTTCCGGCGTCGATACCTACGCACAATGCGCGACAGGTATTCTATTTTGATCCCAAGACCGGCTTGTTGCTGCGCCACGACTATACCGCCGAGGTATTCGGCTCGTGGGCGCGGGCGGCCAACGTCGTTCTCGAACACGGATCGTGGGAGGGAGTCCCGTTCCCCTCGCAGCGCCGCGTCACACCCGTGGGTGCCGGAGGCAGGCCGATGCCAGCGCCAGTGCTCGTCGACATCCACGTCCATTCCTGGCGACTCGTCACCAGCTTCCGCCGCCAGGCCGAGGGACCATCCCATTGAGTCCGCTATTTTTCAAGGTAGCCAACGCAATTATGCCACCCATCAGCGCACTGCTGTGCGCCCCGGCCGGACAGAGCCGGACCGGCCGCATTGAGAGCTCAAACAAGATCCGGACCATCGAGAGCGTGGAGTATGCAAACCATTTTCTAGGCGGTGATCTGAGCGTCAAGGGCCTGGTCGCTCGGATTCATGCAGCCGGGCAGTTTCGCGCGCTGTGGCTTGCCGAAGGGTTGGGCCAGCACTATGGAAATCGATTGCTGGCGCGTAATGAAAGCCCGAAGAACCTGTTCTCCGAGGGCGAGGGCCGCGACATTCCCGAAAACCTGCTTCTGATGGCGCACGCTGGTATGGCGCTGGCGTTTGCCCGGCATCATCTGGACCGACTCGGCTCTTCACCGGCGCCCGAACAGGCTCGCGAGACAGCCAGGCGCATCGCTGGGTTGATCGAAGCGAACGCGCTCGGCGGGTACGGCGGCATCAGCTACGAGGCCTGGGGCATGGTGACACGGTTCTTCTACCGGAAGGTTTTCCCGGCGATTATCGAATCGATGGAACAGATCGACACGGCGCACGTTCCGAACATGTGGCATGGCGCCGGCCGCGCGGTCTACTTCTTCGACTTCATGCCGCGCTGGAAAGAGCCGTGGCCGGTATTCGAACGCATCAACCGCGAGGCGACCTGCCTGACCAGCCGCTTGAATCTGCTGGCTGGGCTGGGCTCGGTGACAGCAATCGTGAACATGCGGTCGCCCGAAATTCTCGAAATCATCGTCCGCGAAAGGATCGCCAAGCTCGGGGACGAAGATATCGCGGCCTACTCGCAAGGGGTGGCGTGCGCGGTGGTCATGCGGGAAGACACCACACCGGATGAAGCGAGCACGCGAACGTTCGTGCAACATACACCCAGCGAGCTTGCGCCCGAGCTCTGGCAACGGGTAGTTGGGGGGCCCGCCCGCCGGGCGCTCGATACCATTCACCCGGCGCTCAAGGCGGGACGCCGGCTCGACGAGATTACTTGCTTCCGTCCGCTCGACCAGATTCTCGGCCGGAATAGGCCGTCAGGAACCTGACCTGGGCGCGTCTGAATCAGGCGCGTCGATGCTCCAATCCGAGCCTTCCCAGATGGACCGCATCCCTTCGAGCATGTGGATGTGTACGCGGCCGTGATGTCCCATGGCGTACCGGTCAATCGAATGATGCGCCCACTCCACGATGCCGGTTTTACGGAACGTCAAAAGATCGAGAACCGAAGTCAAGCCATAGACCGGATCGACGCCGCCTACATTGAGAATCTTCTCGGTGCGCGGCGTCACAACGAACAGCACTTCGATCAGAACCGAGCCATCCCCCATGACGAAGAACCGGTATTGCTTGATGGCAGCATAAAACCGGCCCGGACCATAGGCCAGAATGGTTGGCCGTGCATCCCACGGAACAATGGCGTAGCCGAAGCACAACTGCGCCACTGCGCCAGACGGCGCCGGCCGCGGCGAGTGCGACAGAAATGAATGATAGACCACGTATCCAGATTCCTTGATCAAGCGCTTCAGGAAACGGCCAATGGCATCGTTAAACGGGAGCGCGCGCGCATAGTCAATCACGTCAAGCAGAAATAGAACCCACTCGTAGGGGGTGCCAATATCGGCGATCCTCACTTTGAGATCGGGTTCCACCCGGCGTATGGCCGGCGGCGAGCCATCGCGAAGCAGAACCGGGCGGTAGGAGAATCCCCCTGGTTTGGCATCGCGGCCGGTCCAGCAACATTCCTGAATGAAATTGTCCAGCAGCCATTGCCGCAGGCTTGCCGCGGATGCGCCCGGCTTTATGGTCCCGCGCGGAAAGGCCGAAGTTTGCAGGCATCCCATGCCGGAGATTACGCGGCTATCCAGGGGAATGTTGTCAAAGAATGCTTGCATCCGCACTCCAGTGAAGTGCGACGGCAAATCAACAAACCGGGGATTCGAAGCGTTCCACCATTGGAGCAATTCCTTCCCACGGCTGATCGACGTTTCTACCGCGCGAGCGATACCATCAACTTCGCTTTCCTCGAGCAAGAATGACATGACAACGTTTCACCCAAAATCAATTTGCGTAGCAAAACCCGCGTTTACTCGATCACGAGGATGGCGCGATTCGAGAGAATGTCTCCGCTTCGGATCTGAACCGGTACGCGAAAGCCGGTGCGCGCATCGGCCGGAATGATCACTTTAACTTCGTAAATTCCCGCTTCGCCCGGCACAAGACGCGCGAATTGGACTGCAGCCAGCTTGCCGTCGATCAGCACTTCAGGTGTCCTGAGAGCTGCGGATACCGCCACACGCGACGCTCGTTGTAACGGCTCCGGGCGGGGCTCGACGTCGCCCAATCCGGTGGCGAGCAGCGTGACGGCCTCTCCGCGGTGCGCCGGTTGCGAACCGTAATTCAGCCGGCCGCCCGCATTGTAAGCCACTGCGGCCAAGAGATCCAGATGCGCGATGGCGCGTATCTCGCCGTGAGAATAATTGAAGATTCCGGGCGCCGATTCGACTAGTTGCACTGTCACCGGAGAGGCCGCGACCGGCGATCCGGCGCGCGTCACTTGAACCTCAACCGGACGAGGTTCGCTCGACGCCTGGAGTGTGAACGGGACTTGAAAATCGACGCGCCCGGGAGCAACCGACACGATTCCCGCGGTTGTGCCGCCCACCGTGACGCGAACACCTGCCAGTTCCACGGGGAGATCGGATGTGAACACCTGTCCGTTGAACCGCGCCGGCGGAGCTGTACGCGGCGCGCCTCCCAAGTGGTAACCGGTAATCGCAACCAGAGCGCCTGGAGCAATTGCCGCCGGTCCTACTGAAAGGCCTGCGGCATTTCGTACCATCTCGCTGGTGTAAACCGGGTGAGTGTCGCTGATGACCCACCCGCGCGCGGTGGCGAAGGCTTGCACGACATCTTGTGGAATCGCCGATTGCCCGTTTGGCGATACGTCGCCGCCCACGATATACCAGCTTTGGCCAATGACCGCACCCGCGCTGTCGGCGATCGGCAGAGGCGGATCGGGACCAGCGAACCATTGTTTTCCCTGGATGAGCGCTTGCATGGCCTGGCTTTGATAGAGAAACGCCCCGACGTCGAGAGGGCCGTTCACAGCCAATCGTCCGCCGGCAACTAGCAACCGGCCGCTCAGGTATGCCGCGGTTGCTCCGTATACACCCCGTAGGGACGGAGGCGCCTCGCGCCAACTAACTGTCGAGGGGTTGAAGACAAAAACTCGCTGAGTCGCCGAAACACCATCCTGGGTGCCATTCACAATAAAGATTTCGTTACCCACCACAGTTGCCGCCGCCCCCGCCAGAGGCGCGGGCATGGGCGGAAGGGCAGCCCAATGTCCTGCCGCCGGGTCGAAAACCCAAGCGGCGCGCGTGACAGCGCCGGCGCTCGACCACCCTCCGAAAACATAGACCCGCTCGTTCCACGCCGCGCACGCGGGAAAATCGGCGACTGCCGGCAGCGCAGGCGCCACCGACCAACCGGAGCCGGAATCGAACGCATGTACCGACGCGACCGGCGCACCGTCCGCTCGCTCGCGTCCACCAATGAGATATATTTTCCCGGCCGCCGCAACAGCACAGGCGTGCCAAGCCGCGCGCGGCACGGTTTCGCCGACGCTCCAGGCGTTGCTTGCGGCGTCGTAGACGGCCGCGCGGTCGAGCGCTTTCGATCCATCGAAGCCGCCAAACATGTAAAGACGGTTGCCAAGCGCAGCGGCCGCGGCGCCCGAAGCCGGTCCGCCGGGCCGGACCGGCGGGACCGGCATGGGTCCGGTAATTTCCTGCAATTCGTCCGAAACCATGATGAGCGTGGGATTGAGGAATGCATCGTCCGGCGAAGGCAGGCCGTCGGGAAAGCGAGCGTCAGTGAGACAGCTTTCGGCCGAAGTGGTTCCGGGAAGGCAGCCGTCGGCTCCCGGGATCACAGTATTGCCGCGCCGCCCGAACGCATACGTGGGCATCAGCGCCACGTTCGGCACCACGGTAATTGGAACGAACGATTTTCCCTGAAAGGAAAGGCCTGTAATTCGGCGCTCGCCATCGAGAAAAAAGCTGAATTTATTGAATGTTTCCGGGCGCTGGGAAAACGGCAACGGGAAAGGAAACTCGATCGCGGGGTAATCGCCAAACAACACGGTAAAACGGCCGCCCAGGCTTTGCAGGGGGAAGCGGTTGTTGCGCGAGGTCTTGTGCACCAGAACGTTCTGAAAAATTGCGTGGAGCTCGAGATTCTTGATCTCGCCCGTATCCAGATTCAAGTCACCGAAGCTGTCCTGGACGCCGCTGTTGAAGTTGGCTATCGCCTTGGCATGGAAGTAAGCGCCGCTGGCGAAAGTGATGAAGGGCTCGTCACCAACCGTCTGCCAGCGCAGGTGGAATCTGACCTTCCGTCCCGAAGGGCGATCGAAATCGACGGCAATCCAGCCATGCACAGGCCCGGCGCCGAATCCCTTGCCGAACGGGTAGTTGAAAATGTCGTCACCGAGTGAACTCTTGAGATCATCCACTGGCCCGGCCAAATGCCCGGACGCGGGCAATTGGATCTGGGCGAACAGAAGGCCGGCAGCAAGAGCCGATGCGAACGCCAGCGCTACCAGGCGCTTCATCGCGCCGCTCCGTGTGAAGCTACAATCGCGGGGTCATTCGCCGCCACCGCTTCGGAATCAATGGGCGCAAATGAAGCGCCGAATTGTGCATTGAGGAATTGAATGACGGCATTGGCGATGAGGGCTTGCCCGGTTGCGCTGGGATAGATGCCGTCTTCGGAATAAAAGCCCGCGCCATATCCTCCGCCGGCCGTGAAATGCCCCGCCTGCAGGGCAGCGCTTCGCAGAGGGTGCAGAAAACCGCCCAGATCGAAAACCTTCACGCCGGCGTTCCCGGCTGCCGATTGGACCGCAGCGTTGTATGCGGCGACCGCCGCGTGGATGGCCGTAACGACAGCGGCCGGCACCACGGAGCCCGGGCTGAGCGTCGAGCCACGCCGGCCACGGAGAGCGTCGCCAATTTCGAGCATTCCGCCGAGCGTGAGCATATCGCCCGAGGCCAGATGGAATCTGTCGCGCAGCGCTTCGGCGGCCACGCCATATTTTTGGGCCAGCTCATCGATGGTTGCAAAGTAGCCGGCATCGAGCGGATCGGGAACCGTCAGTGCGATCACGCTCGCGTGGGTTGCCGCCATTCGGCGGATCACTTCGCCGTATTCCGTCTGAAACGAGGAGGCGGGAGTGATCAGAGGCGCGTTGCCCTGAAGCGCGGCATCCAGCACATCGCCGAAGCCGAGTTCTACGAACACCATGGTGGGCGAGAGCATTTCGGCGTATTCGGTCTGGGACAGCAGAACCGGATCCGTCAGAGTCAGCAGCGGTCCTCCGAGAATCGCATTCACGAGACTGGTCTTGAGGTCCCCCTCGATGGCGGCGATCAGCTTCGGTCCGTCGTACTGCGGATGAGGCCGCAAGGTCAACGATTCTCCTACGCGTAGAAACGGCACCGACAGATTCAGCGCGAAGATCGGAAAGGGAAGACCGCGCTCGCCACTCTGCGAAACCACAGGCAGCAGGCCGGGCAGCGGCCGGAACGCGTTAATCACGCCGGCAGCCCCGTCATCACGGAACGTGGGCAGCGGCAGAATCGTGCCCATTTGCCGCGCTACCAGCGAGGGCCAGGCTTGCCTCTGCGTTTGTTCCACCAGGCGAAAACCGGAATATCCGGCCGACAACCCGCCGCCTAAAACGGCGACCAGCGTCGGGTCGAGGCGATTCTGCGCCGCCAGCGGAGCGCACAGCGCCAGCGTGAAGAGAAGCGTCTTTATCTTGGTCCGCTTCATGGTCCGAACTCGAGGTTGCCGCCTCCGTTTCGAAGGCGCATCGAGATTCCCACTAGCTGTGCGAAATTGTTGTACTGGCCGTTGGTAAACTGCTTGGCGTTCGCAGCAACATCGGTGGTTCGGTTGAGGAACTGGGTGGCCTGATAAAAAACGGAAATCTCTTTGTTGCGAATCTGCTTGGAAATGCCGCCGCCAAAATTGTAGCGCGTGCTGTCGGGCCACAGCGGCCCGACGCTCTTTTCCGGCACCGGCGATCCGTCAAACGCCATGCCTGCCCGCACGGTGAAACCTTTCATGGGCCGTGCCCACCCGAAGCGGACCGCAAGGGCGTTTCGGAAGTCGAACTGCAAACGCAACTCGGCGGGAGTCGCCGTATCAACGGTCTTGGTGAAGTTCAGAACGACATACTTCAGCCGTTGATAATCCTGAAACTGGACATCCATGGCGAAAAGGTTCTTGCCGATGGCCGTGGTGGCGATCCCGAATCCGTAGGTGCCCGGCGTCGGGAAAGTCACCCTCGCGCGCTGGCCGGGGAATAATTCAGCGAATTTCGACAACCCCACGAACGGCTTCAACGCGTAGTTTTGCGTGAACGCGAACGACGACTTGCCGTCGAAATGCTGGACCACCGCCGTCCGATAGACCAGACCGATCCGGACCTTCTTGTTTGCAACCCTCCAAAGCAGACCGGCCGTGCCGCCGATATTGTTCGACACGCCGGCGAATCGCGACCGCCCCTCGGGAAGCAGCCGCGCGACGATGTTGCCTCCCAGCTTCGCGTCCTCTGCCGGGAAGATCTTCGGCGAGACCTGCTCTCCGAACGTCCTGCCGTCGTCATAGGGATTCAGGACGCTCTGCTCGAGCAAGACATGCGTGTGGACCAGGGCCAGGCCAACGGCGAAGCTCAAGTTGTCACTCAATCTGCACGCGACGGTCGGCTGTATCCAGATGGACTCCATCTTCGGACGGCTGGTCGCGTAACGGCCCACGAATTTGATTTCCTTCGCATCGCTGTCTTTGAAGTTGGTCCAATTCGCGCCAAGTCCGAAGGGCGCAAACAAGCCGAGACCGGCGGTCCATTTCGCGCCCAACTGCTTGGTCATATACATGTTCGGCAACACGATGTACTTGGGCTTGATGTATCCGTCATAACCTTCCTTCCCGAAGACGGTTCCCGGGGGAGCCTCGGAAGGGACGAAGCGGAATTGTCCGTGCACCACGAGGGCTTCCATTTGAAACCGGGTTCCAGGCTGGAAAGCAATACCGGCGGGATTATAGTACAGCGCCGAGCCGTCATCGGCTACGCCAATGAACGCGCCGCCCAATCCTACGGCCCGCGCGCCAAGTTCGTGGATTGTAAAAGCGGAAGCCCGGCAGGGGCTGGTTGGCAGCAGCAAGATGAAACCCATGAGGGCCAGAAGCCGCCAAGTTGTCCTGGGAGAACCTACCATCGGGCGTCTAGTCGTTCAGGTTCAACCAAACTCCGATATTAGCGGTGATCCGCAACGCAAGTCAATTCAGGCGCTTCTCACACTCATTCGGCTTCTTCTACTTCACGGCCAGCACCGCATCGAGTGGCGCCCCGGTAGAGCGGCCTTCCACTTTCATGAATCCGGCCTCTTCCAGAAGCGCGCGGTATTCCAGCAGTGAGCGCTCTGTGCCTTCCGTGCATACCAGCATATTGAGCGACTGCATGTGGGCTGGCGTCGGACCGTTCTTGTCGTCATGGAGCAGTTTCTCGGCAACCAGCAGCCCGCCACCTTTTGGCAACTGGCCGTAAATTTTCCGGAGCAGTGTCCGGATCTTGTCTTCCGACCAATCATGCAGAATACGGCCTATGGCGAACAGGTCCGCATGAGGCAGCGGTCCTTTGAAAAAATCGCCGGCGATCAGTTCGACGCGGGAAGCCGCGGGCGAGCGGTTCACTTGTTGACCAGCCGCTTCGATCACGCGCGGTAAATCGAACACAGCTGCCCGCAGGTCCGGGTATCGCTCACACGCCGCAATCGCCAGATGTCCCGTCGCGCCGCCCAAGTCCACCAGCTTGCGAAAACGTGACAGATCGAAAGCCGCCACCACCGCGGGCGAACTCAAAACACCGAAACCGTGCATGCCGAGGATGAACGTGCGCATGGCTTCATCGTTCCGGAAAAAGTGGTCGAAAATCGGACCCTCCAGATTGAAAGCCTGCTTCCACCTGTGGATTCCCTCGCGCACGGCGTCCGCCAGATGCGCCCACAGCGGAAAGAGCACCTTACTGGAGTAAAGAATGTATCCCGCCAGAGTGCGTTCGCTGGCGCGACACAGATAAGTCTGTGCGATCGGCAGGTTAATATACTGAGTTTCGCGCTTTTCAATGAAGCCCAGACCAACGCAGGCATCGAGCAGCCGTTCGAGTGCTCCGGCATCCGCGCCCAGTTGAGCTGACAGCATGGCTGCAGTCACGGGACCTTTTTCGAGCTCGTCGAATATTCCCAGCTCCACCGCCGCAAACATGGTTTTCGAGCGGCGAAAAGCTTCAATCAGGTCGATGACGGGAGTGGGATCTGGAAGTGCGGTTTGTGGCTGGCTCATTTGCGCCTGAAATGATCGTAGCCGAGAACGGCGAGCGGACGCCCAGATGAGAAAACGTCGCCGGCGCGTCCCCGATGAATGCTGCCGATGCGCGTGAGCGGCAGACCTTTGTAACGAGCGGGAACCCGGACCCGCGACGAAGCCGTAAACAACAGTTCGTAGTCTTCGCCACCGTGCAGAGCGTCCTCAAGGCCGGCGCCCGGAAACACTGGTGGCGGTCCGATTGACGCGGAAACGCCCGAAGCCATGCACATGCGGTGCAGGTCGAGCGACAGGCCGTCGCTCAAGTCCATGGCCGCTGTGGCGCGGAGCCGCCAACGCAAATACCTGCCCAGTTCGAGCCGCGGTTCGGGCTTCAGGTGCCGCTTCCACGCTGGACCTTTCCCGGTGCGCAGCCCTAGAGCAGAGCCGCCCAGCGCTCCTGATACATAGATGCTATCGCCTGGTTTTGCTCCGCTGCGCAAGAGTGCCTGCCCACGCGGCACGGCTCCGGCCACCACGATGTCGCAAGCGAAATTTCTGCCACACGCCAGGTCGCCGCCCGCAAGTGGCGTATGTGTTCGATCCGAGAAAGCTAGTAGACCCTCATAGAACCGCCGGATCCAGGTTTGATCCGTCCATTGCGGCGCCACGAGGGACAACAGACAGAAGCGCGGTTCACCTCCCATGGCCGCAATGTCGCTCAAACCTCGCGCCAACGCCTTCCGGCCCACCACTTCGGGCGGGTGCGTGGTGCGCGTGAAATGCACGTTCTCAACTAGGAGGTCTGTCGTAAACAGCAGATCCTCGCGCGCACCTCGCGGACGAACTACAGCGCAGTCATCACCGATGCCCGCCACCAGCTCCGAACCGCGCGGCAAGCTCACTTTGCGGCGGACCCGGCCGAGAATGCGATCTTCTGTCAATTTCCACAGAGTATGCCAACAGCCGACGGTCTTCAAAGCCCGGAATATTCCTACACTCAAACTAGGTAATGGTAGGTAATAGAAGAGACTAATTCCTACTTGACCATGCAGTGCTTGTCTGAGAGAATACAAAGGCAGTTTGAAATGGTTGTTCGCCCTCCTACCCAACTAATTGAAGCTGCGACACTTGCGTCGCGGCTTTTTGTGTCTTAGGGCTCCCGGATGGCGGTGAACCAGTGCTTAGGAGAATTCGTAGTGAAAGAAAAAGGTGTAGTGAAGTGGTTTAATGCCGCCAAGGGTTATGGATTTATCCAGCGCACCAGTGGCGACGATGTGTTTGTGCATTTCTCGGCCATCCAAGCCAATGGATATCGGACTCTGGATGAAGGCTCGGAGGTGGAGTTCGAAGTCAAGCAGGGACCCAAGGGACTGCAGGCTGAGAACGTAAACCGTACCTAGAAATTCCGCCGGAGTTTTCAAACACCCAGGAGCCGCCCCACGAGGCGGCTCTTTTAGTTTTTGTGGTGATTTTCCCTCTGAACGCGCCGGGGACTAGGGTTCCAGATAAAGCCGCACGTGGTTACTTTCGTGGCCTTCCGCGGTGAGGTAAAGATCCGCCGGACCTGAGTTCACGACAGCCGGCACTTGTAATTCAATCAAGTAAAATCCGACATAGCCGGGAGCCAGCGTGGCGCGGGTGACCGCAACCGGCGCACCGTCCAGATACGCCCGAACCGTAGCTACCACCGCGGGCGGATTTTCGAGCGGCGCCGGGATACCAGTCGCCCAATCCGGCTTCACGCGGCCCAGGCCGGTGGAGAGCACCTGGATGCGCGCGTTCGAGTGTGCGGTGTTGCCGGCGTCCAACATGAGGCCGTTGTCCGCGTCGAGCAGCATGGGCGCACCGTCGCGATCCACAAAAATGGCAGGAGACGTCGGCTGCACCGGAAGGCCCAGCGTAACGCGGCCCAGTTCCGCCTCGAGCGCCAACGACACCGAAGACCCGGTCACTTCGAAGGGAACCTGAATCTGCGCCCCCGTTTGCGACGATGCCAGAACCGGAAAATTCAGATCGCCTGCACGCGCCGACTTCACCGGTCCGCCCAACACGCTGACCAGCGAACCCGGAGCCGCCGCACGCGCGCTGAGATCCGCGGCATTGACCAGCTTAAGCAACTGGCGCCGGTGCGGAGCCGCCGCCGCGTAGATCCCATAACCTTCCAAACCCACGTAGAGCTGATAGCCAGCCGCTCCGAGCTCCACTGCCGTGGCTCGGGCCGCCGGCAAGTTGCCGCCCAGTAGCGTCCAGTTCGTTGGTTGGGCCGGAGCTTCCAGATCTTCGTGAGCGAAATAAACACCGCGATCCGTTGCCACGTAAACCGCGCTCGAAATCCGCTCCGCAGCCACTGCATGCGCGGGAGCGTCCGGCAGGTTGCTGCTCAGGTCATCCCAGAAGCCACCGCTATTCGTCGTGCGCAGCACGTGCGCGCCTGATCCGCCCAAAGTCGCCAGGGCCACGCGCGGCGCCTGTGGGTCCACAAACAGGCTGGTGACGGGTCCGCCAGTGAGACTCCGCGAGAGAGTCCATGTGCGTGCCCGATCCACCGAGATCCAGATCCGGCCGTCAGCGGCTCCGGTATAGACGACATCGCCGGCCGCGGCACTGGCGGTGATCTCGGTGCCGATGGCCATCGAATAAGTGCGCTGCAGTTGGGCCTGGCGTTCCAACGCGGCATTTCTGACTGGCCGCCACACGCTTTGTGCTCCGCTCGACGGTTGCAGTTCCAACGCGCCTACGCCGTCCACTTCGATTTCCATTCCTCGGCCGTCGGCAGGCGGCTCGAGAATACTGCGAACCATCAAGTTCGGAAGGAATTGATTCAGACCGGTCCATGAGAGCCCACCGTCGAGCGAACGCCACACACCGCGCTCATTCGCTACGACGACGTCATTCGGATCAGCCGGTGACACCGCAAGGTCCCGCTGGTTCGGACCGATCACCGATTCATTGCGGTACGCTGTTAGATTTGTCCATGAACGGCCGCCATCTTCAGAGACATACAGATGAGCGTCGAGCGCATAGAGATGCCGTGCGTCGCCGCGCAATACGGCACCCGACGCCGGCAGCCGCTCGACACCAACTGTTGCGGAATTATCTGACCGCGGCGGTGGATTTGTCGATAGAGTCCAGTTCTCGAAATCGACGGTCTCGAAGGCTTTCCCGGAGCGCGTGCGCGCAAATAGCGTCCGCCCGTCCGGAGCGAACCATACCGAATCCACCGGACCAGTTGCCGGCGCCGCCAGCATCAGATCGACCGAACTCGACCCGACCTTACGCCAGTCCAGCCGTTGGGAAGGCGGTGCGGTCTGGCCCAGCGCCAAGCCACACACCAACGCACTACCGAGCAGCAGCTTGAAGGCCGGCACGCCTGTATCACCCTGACACATCAACGTGTCCTATTTTACCGCAGCAATGGCTCATGTACTCTTCAAAAGTGTTGTATTTACGAAAGTTATCTCAATTAATTTTTGCGGCTCCTAACTTGCAAATGCAACTTTGATGCTAGACTAAGGGGGCGAACGTGTCTCGGAGAAGTACAGGTGTGCCCTGTGTTTACGGGCTTGGGAGCAGGCTGCTTGTCGTGGCGGCTTTGTGTCTCGGCGTGTGCACCATCAGAGCGGCCGCCCAAACGGAAAGCGCTGCACAACAAGCGGAAGGCGCCGCCAAAGTCGTCACTCTAATTGGACAGGTATCGGTCTTCCGTGACGCTACCCACTGGGTCCTGCACGTCGGCGATTCAGTCTCACCCAAACAAATCATCGTCACTGGCGCTGAAGGTTATGCCGTTTTTCAAGTGGCCGATGGCAGCACCTTCGAAGTTTTCCAAAATTCCCGCGTGGTTTTCCGCGATAATCCCGGCAATTGGCAGGATCTGCTGGAAGTATTTCTCGGCCGGGTAAAAATCCAGATCCAGAAAATCGGCGGGCAGCCCAATTACAACAAAGTCCGCACGCCCACCGCGGTCATTTCCGTGCGCGGCACAGTTTTCTACGTCAATGTTGAAGATGAAGACGCCACCTCCGTCATCGTCGTTGAAGAAGGACAGGTGGCGGTGCAGCACGCGCTTCTGCCCCGAGGCGATGCCAAAGTTCTCAATGCGGGTGAATGGATTCGCGTCTTCAAGAATCAACCGCTGGCAGCGAAGAGTGTGGATCGCGGCGGGATCCTGAGCGGCGCGCTACGAGCCGCGGCGGACGCGCTCTATGGAGTGGTTTACCGCGGTGTCGGCACACACCCATCCTCCGGCGGCGCTGGCGGCGGTACCGGAGGCGGCACAGGCGGCGGGTTAGGTGATAAGGGCGGTCAGACGCCACCACCACCTCCACCGCCACCACCACCTCCCCCGTCCTCAGGACCGCACTAATTTTGTCGGCTCCCGCTTCTACCCCTCCTGTATTCTGACTCCTTACTCCTGACTCCTCCTGCCTCTCCGGGCATGTAGAATAAGAATAATCATTCTTGCCGCCGAGGGAGCGTTTCGAATTGGCGCGAGATCTCAAACGGCAAGGCTAATTTCAATGCGCAAACTTCGATGGGGTGTCCTGGGAGTCGCCGGGATCGCAGTCAAGAAAGTCATACCTGCGATGCAGGGGGGCGAGCGATCGGAAATCATGGCTATCGCGTCCCGCGACCGCGCCAAAGCTGAAAAAGCCGCGCGCGATTTCGGTATTGCCAGAGCCGTGGGCAGTTACGAGGAACTGCTGGCCGATGGCGACGTTGAAGCCATCTACAACCCCCTGCCCAACCATTTGCACGTGCCCTGGTCCATCAAAGCCGCCGAAGCCGGCAAGCACGTGTTATGCGAGAAGCCCATCGGGCTCTCAGTGGTTGAGGCCAGGCAATTGCGTGACGCGCGCGATCGCACCGGCGTGAAAATCGGCGAGGCGTTCATGGTGCGCACGCACCCGCAATGGTTGAAAGCGATTGAGCTGATTCGTGGCGGGCGCATCGGCGACTTGCGGTCCATCGCGGGATTTTTCAGCTACTCGAACGCCAACCCCGCCAACATCCGCAACATCCTCGATTACGGGGGTGGCGCGTTGATGGACATCGGCTGCTATCCGATCTTCATTTCGCGTTTGATCTTTGACCAGGAGCCGCGGCGCGCGCTGGCATTGATGGAACGAGATCCGCAATTAAAGGTCGACCGTCTGACTTCAGCGATGCTCGATTTTTCCTCCGGCCAGTCCGTCTTCACTTGCAGTACGCAGCTTGTCCCCTATCAGCGAGTGCAGATTTTCGGCACGCGGGGCCGCGTTGAACTCGAGATTCCTTTCAACACGTTTCCCGATCGCCCCTCCCGCATTTTCGTGGACGACGGCCGCGATCTGCTCGGCTCGGGCATCGAGACGCACACGATCCCCGCTTGCGATCAATACACCATTCAGGGCGATCTGTTTTCGCGTGCCGTGCTCGAGGGCGGTGAAGTGCCGGTGCCGCTCGAATCGAGCATCTGCAATATGGTGGTAATCGATGCCCTCGTGCGCTCGGTCGAATCCCGTCAGTGGGAAGAGTGTCGCGGATGACACTGCTTTTGGCCGCGCAGCAAATCTTGCTCTAAACATTCCCGGTGTTAGGCGTTTCGAGTTACTTCTCGAAGCTTTTGGCTCCAAACTTGCCACATTGTGGTTCAGGGGAGATGTGTAATGACTCGTCATTTGATGTTCGTAGAGCCCGCTTTTCTTTTCGTTCCAGCAACCATGTACCCACAGCGCGGCATCGATCTCCCGGTGGAAAGTATGAAATCCGACAGGTCGGGTATCAAATGTTCGGGCTAGGCCTAGATGATGCCGGTCCTCGTTACGCTAATGTATTTCACGGCACAATCAGCGGGAACACCATTCACGGCATCTGGGCGGACCTTCCGGCCGGCCGTACGAATCATACGGGCTCGATCGACCGCGCGTTGAATCCAATAACTTTGGTGGAACGGTCTTCACTCAAACACAAGCGCCCACCAGCCAGGTGTCGTATCCCCAAGGTCCGGCTGGCAGCGCGCAAGCACCGTCTATCCTGGGCAACTGGCAGACGTCAAGCGATGGAACTCCGATCAGGCGCGACGGGACCTTTACTGCCGCAGGTTCAGGGGGACGCTCGAGAGAGCTCAACTCCAATGATGGTATTTACGAACTTACCTGGTCCGATGGCTCGGCGGATCGTGTGAGGCTATCGGCCGACGGACACCAACTGGAAGACAGCAGTCCCGGCGTACGACTGATTGCGACCAGAGTTGTGAGGGGGCAGAGGAGAAATCGCGATGCGTGCTAGCCTAGGACGAGGCGTCTCCCCACGCGTTACCTAACTCTAATTTCGTACCGGTGCAGATGGTGCGTGTGGAGTTGGAACGCCTGGTATAGGTCTTCTTTTCCGTAGCGCACATCCGGAGTGTAATGGTAGCTCCACGATTCGTTGTCCAGCAGCAGCGGGATCGCAATTCCGTGTGGAGTGTCCCGCGATAGCCGGATTACGCTGGTGCGTTCTTTCGCGCTGGTCCACTCGAGACCCTTCCTCTCTTCAAGATCACCGGTCTCGCTGACCCACGACGAGTCCGTATAGATTTTCGTCCGATACCAGTTGTTCTTGTCGAAGGGATCCATGCCCTGCGGCAGTTTTACCCAGAGTGTGGCCTCTTCACCGGCTCGAGCTCACCGTTGCCATTCCCTTTGCCTTCGGTGACGCGGCGCTCGATCTCGATAGACGAACCCCCGCCCTGGTTACCTTTTTGACGGAAAACCGAGAGCTCGATCGCGCGTCCATCCAGAATCTCGACCGCGGAGGCAGCCGGGACAGCTTCCGGAATGACCTGCACATCGATGTTCTCAGCCATCTCATGCCAGCCGTCGTAGATCATGGTCAGGGTGAGGCGTGCCGGAGCGAAATAGCCGGCGCCGGCCGTGAAGCGCACGCCCGTCATGGGTTCCGCACGCGGGTTGTAGATGCAGATGGGCAGCGGCAATTCGCTCGCGGCCTCAAGCCGCAGTTTATCCTTTGAGGTCACCGGCAGAAGGACGGGAGGCTGAGCGCTCGCGCCTGGCCCGGTGAAGCTGATCTCGTGACCCGCGCCATCGACGGTGATGGTAATCCGGCCCTCGGAATCCGTGGTGATGCTTTCGTTATGCGTCGGCCGCTTGCGAAATTGTAATCCATCCACTGATAGCGCGCGCCAGGCTGGTAGAGAGCGGCGGTGGTGATCGTGATGCGGTTATCCGCGATTGGCGGCCCGTCCGGCGCCCACGCCCGTGTAGTAACGCGCAGGCCCGTCTGTGAGACATCGTGCAAGCTCGTGAAGCCCGCCCCGGCACCCGTGACGGCCACTTTGTAGCCCCATACTTCGAACGCTCGGTATGGATCGTCGTGGCTCCAGACGACGGGCGCATCATTCGAGCGTGGAATTTGCGAATGCCCGCATATGAAAGTCGAACGTCTCCTTCGATGGAGGTCGCCCAGTGCCGGTGATATTCGTCCCGCCGGTATTCGAAACTTACGTCGTGGGCGCGTGCGTAGGCTTCCCGGGTTTCTTCGTGGTACTGGCTGATGTAGTCGCCGCTCGCACGCACAAGGCGCACCATGGTGAGGGTGTGGCTCGAGACGTGGTCCTTGGGCCGCCATAGAACGCGCCAGCCTTTGTCGCCAACGTGGAATTCCGGTCCTGGATTGAATGCCAATGCGCTCCCGATCAACTGCGGATGGCGCGCGCTCAGCCACAAGCTCATGAAACCGCCCATGCTCAGGCCGCAGGTCGCGCGTTGGCGGCCGTCTGTGAGCGTGCGATAACTCGAATCAATGTGGCTACCAGCTCCTGGAAGTACACTCCGAAATCGTAGTCGCCACCTTCAAGCATCACATCCCAAGGAGTGCCACCGTAGAAACCGGCATAGGCGCGGGCCACGTAGCCATCGACCGAAACCACGATGACCTCGTACTTCGCCACAAAGTCCGCAATCCTGGGCACGGTGTCAGTGCCGCCGTCATACTTTTCGAGGGTTTTCGAGGGTGTAGCGGTCCCTGTGGCCGTGAAAGTAGTAGATCACCGGATAACGCATATTGCCGGTGTCGTAACTCGCCGGCAGAAAAATGCGGTAATTTCGCTGCTCGGCGAAAATTTTCGCGAAATGTTTGCAATCGTAAAAGGGCTGCGTGGCGCTGCCGAGCGCAAGCGCCGCGACGAGCAGCAAGAACACTTGCGGAGCGTTCATGGTCCGTGTTTACGGTTTCACAGGTTTTGCAGAAAATAATTGAACTGCTTCTCGCGTCCGATCGTGGTCTTCTCGCCATGGCCCGGAATCACGACCGCATCATCGGGAAGCGGCAGCAGCTTGTCATGAATGGATCGCAAAATCTGCTTCCCGTCGCCGCCGGGTAAATCCGTGCGTCCGATGCTGTCGCGGAACAGCGTATCGCCCGCCACCAGTTTGTTCTCGGCCGGAATCCACAGACAGATGCTGCCCTGCGTGTGGCCCGGTGTCTCGAGTACTGAAAATTCCGCTGACCCCAGCACCAGCTTGTCGCCCTCTTTCACGGGCTTATCGATCGTGACTTTCTCAGGCGTTTCCAATCCCAGCCAGGCGGCCTGCACATCCAGCATGTCCCGCAACAGCGCGTCGCGTTCGTTCATGTAAACCGGCGCGCCCGTCACCTCGCGCAGCTTATGCGCCCCGCCAGAATGTCCGGAATGTTGTCTCCCGGATCGACCACGATCGCCGTGTGCGTCTGCTCGTCGCCGAAAATCGAACAGTTGCACTGCAGCAGGCCCACAGGAAGAATGGCATGAATCATCGTTGCGCCACAACCGATTGTATACTCACGGTATGACGGACGCGCTCAACATACTCATGCGGTGGCTGCACATCAGTTCGGTTGTCGTGTCGATTGGTGGAATTCTCTATGCCCGGCTCGTCGTGGCGCCATCCATCGCGTCCATGCCCGCGGAGCAGCAGGAAACTTTGGGCGTTGCCATGGCCGCCCGTTACCGTGGATTACTGTACCTGGCCATGCTGTTCCTCCTCGCGTCAGGCACCTACAACATCTTTATGAACCTCGGCCGTGGGCCGCTCTATCACGCTTTTCTGGGCATCAAGCTGCTGCTCGTGTTGCACGTCTTCGCCGTCGGCTTTCTGATCGTGAAGCCCAAGAATCCCAAGCGCGCGCGCATGATGACCGGCATGTTGATTTCGGGCGTCATCATCATCGCTATATCCGCGGTGCTGCGCCAGCTCCACATATAGCAGAGGCCTTCTGTCTCCCCTGATCTGTGACTTCCAGTCAAGCCGTTTATTTCCAACATCGGCTGTCTCCCCAAAAACTGCGGCGCGGGAAGCCGGTAGTCGGCTGCGGTCGAAGTCACAGGCTGTTCAATCCGGCTCCGCCGGAGGCATGGCTGACTCCTGGCTTCCGCCCCCTGCCTTACACTGGAAGTATGGACCGAGCTACGGAAATTCCGGCTGCCGCAACAGCACCCTCGCTCTCTGCGGACTATCCGGGTTATCTTGCCTTACGGTCCAGCGCGGCATGGCTCGATCTTTCAGCGCGCGGCAAAATCGTCGTTACCGGTGAGGATCGCGCGCGCCTGCTGCACGCCATGACTACGAATCATGTGCAGCAGTTGAAGCGCGACGAAGGCTGTTACGCATTCTTTCTGAACCCGCAGGGCAAAATCCTGGGTGACGCGAATATCTTTTGCCGGGAAGAGGATCTGCTGCTCGATACGGAGCCCGAAACACGCCAGTCGCTCAACCAACATCTGGATAAATTCATCATTGCCGACGATGTCACACTCGAGGGCGCTACCGGGCGCATCGCCACTGTGACGCTCGAAGGCCTACAAGCGCTCGAACTCGCAGCCCGGTTGGGCGCACCGGTTCCGGAAAAACCACTTTCGTTTGCCGCGTGGGATGGCATGCTGGTGGCACGCGCTTCCACAACGGGCTCGCCCGGGTTGTTCTTCTTCGTACCCACCGAGGAAAAGCCGCGGTTTATCGATCGCCTGAAGGCTTCTGGAATCGTGGAAGCATCGCCCGAGGCGGCGCGTGTGGTGCGTCTAGAACATTTCAAGCCACGCTACGGTGAGGACATTTTCGACACTACGCTAGTCCAGGAAACGCAGCAGATGCACGCCGTGCACTTCACCAAGGGCTGCTACATCGGTCAGGAAATCGTGGAACGCGTGCGCTCGCGCGGCTTGGTGCACCGTGTGCTCATCGGCGTTGAGAGCGATGGCGCGGACGTCCCCGAGGCAGACCCGCGCCTGCTCCAGGGTGAACAAAATGTGGGAAAAATTACTTCCGCGGTCTTCTCGCCGGCGCTCGGAAAAGTGGTGGGGTTAGCGTATGCGCGGCGTGAATATGCAGTGCCCGATACTGAGCTGACGTTGAACGGCCACCCCACGCGCGTCCGCGCTCCCTACAGCCTCCCTCGAAAATAAAATGCTGAAGCGTTGGAAGGGCTTGGGTTAATTGGCCAGGGGCATAGGTGGCACTGCGCGCAAGCTGCGAGGCACACCACTCCCGTCCCCTCGAGTAGGGTTGAGCGTGATCGTCAACGGATCTGCGGGTACCCACCAGCGGCGCAAGCGACAGTCTGGAAATTCCAGTCACGCCTCTCTGGGTGATGGCCACCGAGACGCTAACATCAGCTTGGTTAGCATATCGCGATCTGGCAGCCATTTTCATGATTCGTGCTGTCGTCAAGACATGGAAAACTAGCTATAGCTACATAGCCCGCAGGTCATCCAGCACAGACTTCGGCACGCTCAGATTCCCTTCCACGCCACGGCCCAGCTCCACGCGCGGCTTATTCGCACCGTGAAAATCGGAGCCGCCGGTCACCGCCAGCTTGAGCCTGCGCGCTAGGTCGAGATATCGCGCCACGTCCTCTGGCCGATGATCGCTGTGGTAGGCCTCTATGGCGCGCAAACCCATCTCGCGCATCTCAGCCACCGTGTCAGCGAGTTCGTCGTGACCGTCGCGCACCCTACGCTCCACTTGCCGGCTTACGCGTATGGGATGCGCAAGCGAGGGTACGCCGCCGGCCGCGAGCACGCGAGCGATTCCTTCATGTAAAATCACCTCCTGCCGCTCGACATAGCCCTTCGCCGATTCATCCAGATATTCGCGGAACGCCTGCTCGGTGGTAGTGACGTAGCCCTTCTCAATCAATACACGCGCGAAGTGGGGCCTGCCCGCCAGGCTGCGCCCCTTGGCTTCCACCTCTTCAATCGAAATATCGATGTTGAACGAACGCAACCGTTCGATCATACGCAAGTTGCGTTCGCGGCGCGATCTTTGCAACCCGAGCAGCCACTCGCGAAATTCCTGTGTAGGCGGATCGTGAAAAAAATATCCCAGCAAATGCACCGAGCGGGCGTGAAATCGCGTGGAGATCTCGATGCCGCAGATCAAATCGAGGTTCATCGCACGCGCCACAAGTTCCGCGCGATCGTATCCCGTCAGCGTGTCATGGTCCGTAATCGCCAGAGCTTCGAGACCCGCCGATACCGCGGCCTCGACGAGCTGCGCAGCGCCATAGGTCCCGTCGGATTCGTTGGTATGTGTGTGAAGATCGATCAGAGAGAAATGAGCCCCAATTCTTTCAGTTTAGCCCAGACTTTCCCGGCGCTCGCTTCGGGCGTTTCTTTGGCCGAGTTCACCATCACTTCGGGGTGAAGCGGCGGCTCGTAGGGATCTGAAACTCCGGTGAACTGCGGGATCTCTCCGGCCATCGCCTTCTTGTAGAGTCCTTTTACGTCGCGCTCGGCCACCACTTCGAGCGGAACTTCCACGTAGACCTCAACAAAGTTGTGAATGCGTGAGCGTATTTCTTCGCGAACCGCGCGGTAAGGCGAAATTGCCGCCGCGATAGCAATCACGCCGTTGCGCGACAGCACCTCGCAAACAAAACCGATGCGCCGGATGTTCGTATCCCGGTCTTCCTTGCTGAAGCCGAGGCCTTTGGAAAGGTTTGCGCGCACCACGTCGCCATCCAGCACTTCGACTTTGGCGCCCGCTTCGCGTAGACGCTTTTCAATGATGGCCGAGATGGTGCTCTTGCCGGCGCCGGAGAGCCCGGTGAACCACAACGTGAAACCCTGGTGTGTCACGGGATGCTCAAGAAAGGCGGCGGCAACGACTCGGTCACGCGCGCCTAGCCTCGAGGATTTCGTTCACCAGCACGTCGAGTGTGCGTTCGCTTTTTCCTTCGGGAGTGAAATGGATGCCGCATTCTTTATCGGCGTCCTGCTCCCACCACCAGCGGCCGGCGCGTTCATCTTCATCCGGCTTGACCGCGCGCGTGCATGGCGCGCAGCCAATGCTCTTGTACCCGGCGGCGTAGAGCGGATGCATGGGCACATGATTTGCGCTTATGTATTGGTTCACCTGTTCGGCTGACCAGTCCGCCAGAGGACTCAGCTTCAGCCGGCCGTCGCTCTCATCGATCTTGCGCACGTCGGCTCGTGATTCATTCTGGTCCCGGCGCAGTCCCACCACCCAGGCCCGGAATTCCTTCAGCTTGCGCTCGAGCGGCCGTACTTTGCGGAGATGGCAGCACAACGAGCGCAACGGCACTTCGCGATAAAACAGGTTCGGACCATGCCGCTTGATCATCTCCTCGACTTCCGTGGCATCGGGAGAAACTGTTTCCACCTGCACGCCATAGCGCTCGCGCACCGTTTCAATCATGCGGTAGGTTTCTTCCGGCAGCCGGCCCGTATCGAGAGTGAATACCCGCAGCGCTGGCGACACGCGCGCCGCCATGTCTAGGATCACCATCCCCTCAGCCTGAAACGCAGTGGCGATGCCGAGCGAATTTCCGAACTGCCGGATGGCCCACTCGAGCAGCTCTGGCGCCGGGGCCTTCTCGAGCTCGCGAATTTGTGATACCTCCGGCAGAACAGTCACACCTCAGCTCTGTGCCTGACCGATGAGGATTATCGACACTGGCGTGCTGCTTATCTTCGTGGTCAGCACCCAGTCGGCATCGCCCTGCTTGGCGAAACCGGTCGCATCACCCGCCCCGGCGCCCCACACGCTGAGCACTGCCGGATGCGGCGTTCCCGAAGCCTTGCGGCTCATGCCCATCAGCGTGTCAAAATCCGGCGTCGCGTTTACGTCTTTGTCATCCGCGGCCGGCGCCATTACCAGAAAATCGCGTTGCGGTGATACACCTAAATGGTCACCGTTCAGCGGCTGCAGGCTGTAGCGCAACGTATAAACGCCGGGCTTAATGGTTTGTCCGCGGCGGTCCGCGCCTTGCCCTGAAAAGCGAATCGCGCCCAGCAGCGTTCCGTGGGGAATCGTGGGCAGCGTGACGCTCTCTTCCCTGCTTTTGGTTCCTGACGGCATGCTGGTGCGCAGCCAAATTTCGCAGTACACTTTTTCACCGGCATCGACAATTTTAGTTCCCTGTTGCTGAAGCGCCTGGCTGATAACCGGCGCGAGCTCGGTAGGCGGGGTTCCGGCAGGTTCGCTCTTATATTGAGCCCAGAGACTACTGGCCGCCAGCGTAAATGTCAGAAGAGCCGTTTGCATGATAAAACCATTCTAAATTGTGGTACGAAACGATGGGACAAGACTGGAGCGGGAG
>QHXW01000174.1 GCA_003223115.1 Acidobacteriota bacterium | reverse complement strand
CACTGCTTCCTCTGGACTTTCCCCAAACGCTTACTCTTTCCCTCTGCATCCTTCTGGCCTTCAGCAACGCGCTGGCAAACTCCCCGAAAACTGATATGCACGGAGCGGCCAGCCCTTGGCAAATGTCCAGCATCATTTTATGGGGCAAGGGCAGGGCTAGCCCCTGCTCACTCACCGCTTCGCCCCCAAACATCGGCCCCCAGCAGGGACGTACCGCCAATCCCTCGCGGGGACATTTTGGGAGACTCTGGTAAAGTCCCAAATATCTGGCGCGAGAGCGAGCAACTTCATTACGTAAGTTTCGGCACATTAAGTGTTGACGGCCTCAGCGCTATCGACGGGGGTGTGCTGGGGTCGCTCAGTGCCCCTGATCGTGAGGCACAGTACACGTTGCGGTGGATGTCGCCACGTTCCCCGCCACGTCACTGGCGGTTGCAGTCACCGTGTACACTCGACCGGTGCCAGTGCCTAGACGGTCGGCCCGTAGCTGGACAACGAACCCGCCAGAACCGTTGCTGGTGATGACAATATCCGGGTTTTTAGGGTCGGATGGCTCATTGCTTTTGCCGATAACGGTGAATGAGCCGGGAGCGAGGCCCGACTGTGCGTCAGCTGCCGTTACATTGGCGACCCGGATCAGCTTGTGATTTGGAGGCCACAAGGTACAACCAGCAGCGGGCATTCCTGAAATGACTGGGGATGTGGTATCGCTGCAGGTTCCTGGAGTCAGATTGCTGCTGAAGCCGTTCATAACGTTAAAAGAACCGATGTTGGTGCTGCTGCTTGAAAAAATGCCTACGCTTAACCCTGTCCCCACACCGAAGATATTGTAATTCACGCAGGCATTCGTTGATCCCAAGTACAGGCCCTGTGCTCCTGGCCCGTTGATGGTGGCCGATGTCACATTGGCATTGGAGCCGGTAATGTAGATCACGGGTTCAACCGTGTTTGTGCCCGTATATGTTCCGCCCTTGATCGTTACGTTGCTATCCTGTCCCAGATGGAGGGCATCGTAGTTGTTGATTAAAACTTGTGCGTTGCCGTTTCCGGTTACGGTGCAGTGATTAAATATGTTGAATTGGTTGAAGTTGCCGAAGCTGTTGATCCCAGCGTTGCCGCTACCCACTCCAGTATCCGCCCCGTTATTGGTGACGATGCAGTTGTTGAAAGTATTGTGCGAGGAGTAATATTCGAGGCTGATTCCGTTGTAGGCTTGAACGCCGTTCTTGACCGTGAGAGAGTTGAACGTGTTCCAGCGGGAGGCCGTCATTTTGAACGGACGTCCATAGGCTCCGGCCGCATCAA
The DNA here is from genome assembly GCA_003223115.1 of Acidobacteriota bacterium. GTDB lineage: Bacteria > Acidobacteriota > Terriglobia > Bryobacterales > Bryobacteraceae > QHXW01. The sequence goes on along the minus strand of QHXW01000174.1, from coordinate 3,167 downwards.
CGGTAAGGTTGGTAATTGTGGCGTTTGCCGAATCAGTAAGCTGAAAACCGAAGGCGCCGTTGGCGAGACACCCGGCACCAGTTCCGGGATTCTCATTGGAGATCGACATTCCATTCACCGACAAATTCCCCTGGTTTTCAAACCACACGGCATCTCCACACTGCGCGCTGCCGGCCCCGGTGACGATGATGTTGCTCCATGCCACGTTAAAATTTCCACGAGTTACGATGGCCGCGCCCTGCACATTCCTCGATGTGACGCCGCTGACCGAGGATTCGGCGACTCCGGCCATCTCGAATCCGTAGACGTTCGACCGGTTTCCGTCGAAACTGATGTTTTTCACCGTAATGCCGGTGAGCGACCCTAATATCTTTTGGGCAATCGCGGCATTCACCGCTGGGTCATAGGTGTCATGCAAAGCGGTCGTAACCGTGACCGTGTTTCCAGAAACGGAGGCGACCTTCAAGACCTCCCCGCGACAACCGGACGGATCACAGCCTGTGTCTCCGCTGCCGTTAGAGCCGTCTATGCCGCCCTGTTGCAGGTATACGTAATCTCCCGTGCTAACTCCAAGACTTGAAACGGTCGTAAAGCTTGTGGAAAGTTCATTTGCGGTCGCGCTTAATGCGACTGAGGGGCCGTAGTTGGGATTCCCGTTGCCAGACCCGCCAATCACCATGATTGCTTTGCTTCCAGGGTTGGTGTTAAGGATGATGGCGCAACTAGAGCCGTCCACGGTCACATTCGAGATGTTGATGGTCAATTGGGACGTGGTCAGGTAGGTGCCACACGGAAAAAGCAGCGTGCTGCCGCTGGTGAGGGTCGCGATGGCGTTGTTGATGGCCGCGGTGTCGTCGGTCGTTCCGTTCCCCATCGCACCAAAGGTGGTTACATCGACAAGGGTTCCACTTAAGGCGAAGGTCGCGTACATAGACGCGTTATAGCTGCTCAAACCTCCGATTGGTCCGTAAGTGGCAGGCCAAGTGCCGAAAGGCGCCGGCCTGATCCACGTCGTGGAGGGGGCTCCTCCATCATCATATCGGGGGTTATTTGAATCTGCGGCAAGACCGTTTGTGTTGTATGCGAGCCAGTAGTAGGCGTTTGCCGTGACCGGAGCGCTGATCGGGACGGTATTCCAGGCATCAGGCACGATGGCTTGTGACCCGCTGGATGCAAGGAGCGCACCCGGCGTGCCGTTGTTGTCGGTATAAATGGCGACCTGGAATTGATTATTAGGACACGCGGAGACGGGCGAGGCGATAAAGACGGACAGTGAGGTTACGGTGCCGTCCTGGCCGGCCATTTGATATCGCGTCGCCGAGACAGTGTTTGACATGGCGGTGCTGACGGCTACGCCTTGGACGGCATAGCCGAACGTGTTGGGCGACGGCGGTGCCGAAATCGTGACAGATGCAGAAGCGGATTTGGTCGCATCTGCCGAGGCGACCGAAGCACTGGCCGGGGATGCCGAGACCGCAACCGGAGGAGGTGAGTTTCCCACCAGAGAGATTTGGAACGTTTGGTTCGTCGATCCATCGCACGCATTCTGTTCAATCGTTGCTCCCGAGGCAGTCGACGCGCCGGCCACGTCTATGCAGCCATTGGTCATGTTTCCAGATAGGATCTTATAGACCCCAACGCTCACCTGGTTCAACTGGTAGTACTTGGCCCAAGACGCCAGGCAGGTATACTGCTGGATACCCGCTCCGGCGGAAGTGGAACCGGCGGCTACGTCCCAGCAGAGTTCAGAGGCGGAACTAACGAGGTAGTAATACCCAGTCGCCGGGGCAGTCTGTAAGGTGAAGTTCTGGCTGCTCGCGCCAGAACAGCTTGCTTGGAAAAGTAAGCTGACAGTGGTGTAACCGCCAGTGTCGACGCAGAGTTCGCTATTGACGTTTCTTATTGTGACCACTGATCCAGCGGTAGGCACAGCCTGGGAGTAGGCCGACGACGACGCCAAAAACATGACTATTCCCGGGCTCAGTAATAATGCCCGGAAAATGCTGCTTGTGCGCTTCAATGGTGCCTCCTGGTGTCACCACACGAGTTCCCTGCCGGCGATTGCAGTCCCCCGCAGGCGAAGAATGCGGAGGTGTGCAACGCGATGCCGGGCAGCCCCGGGCAGCCCGTGATCGTTTCTTTGACGCAAGGGAATATGTTATGATGCCTCTCGTGGATTTTAAGTTTTGGCTGCCGTTCACCGGGGAATGCCCGGTAGATCGTAGAAAGTAGCGACTCCCGGCTCGAAGCCTTGATAGGCTGAGAGCGAATTTTCTTTTCGCGAGAAAAAGGAGAGTCGCTATGAAGAAACCATATCAGATTGAAGCGCAGCGAGCGGTGAAGGAGCTCGCGGGAATGGCGGCGGATGGAAATCCGTCAGTACAGATGGTGCAGCCCATGGTCGAAATGATCGGCTGGTTGCGTAAGGGCGTGGGCGAATTAATTCGCCAAGCCGGGTTGCTGTTGATGGATCTGTTGATGCAAGAAGAAGTCCGGGAAGTGGTCGGCGAGCGGAGCCAGCGGCAGGCGGAAAGGACGGCCAGCCGATGGGGTAGCGAGCGCGGCTACTGCGTGGTGATGGGCCAGAAGGTTCCGATCCAGCGGCCGCGCGTTCGGACGAGCGATGACCAAGAAGTGCGGTTTGGGCAGCTATGAGAGTTCCACCGCGGTGAGCCGCTGACCGAAACGGTTTGGGAGAAGTTGATGCTCGGTCTGAGCACGAGGAAATACGGCCAAGCAGTGCGCGAGTTCAGCGAAGCATACGGACTGGAGAAGAGCGCGATCAGCGAGCATTTCATCGAGGCGAGCCGGGAAAAGTTGAAGGGCATGATGGAGCTGGACAAGACGCGGCTCTGTGCGCTGCTGATCGACGCGACGCCGTTCGAAGGGCAACAGATGGTGGCGGCGTTGGGCATGTGGACGAGCGTAAAACGATCTTTGGGCATACGACAAGGTGCGACGGAGAACGCGACGGTGATCGGTGAGCTCTTGGGCGACCTGGTAGAGCGCGGGCTCGATCTCAGCGAACCGCGGCTCTACGTACTAAGATGGCGGCAAGGCGCTGACCGCTGCGGTGAAAAAGCACGCAGGTGAGTCGGCGCGATCCAACGATGCCAAGTCCACAAACGGCGAAACGTGCTTTCATCTGACCGATGAACAGAAACCGG
>QHXW01000586.1 GCA_003223115.1 Acidobacteriota bacterium | reverse complement strand
TCAGGGCAATGAAGCCAAGGTGAATTACAAAGGCAAGGTAAGCGGCGATACCATCAAGTTCACCGTTGAAGTCCCCGGCGCTGACAAACCCATCGAATACACCGCCAAAAGGGTTTCGTAACGCGGCGGCGCGACCAACTGTTGTAGTGGGTCGTTGTGTTCAGTACGACGCCGAGCTAAAGGCGAGAGGACCTCGTAGGGACCGAGACGGGTTCCAGGGGAGATCGGCATTGGAGTTGTCGAGTGCCGCTTAAGAATACAGCCTCCCGATCGGGCATTCAAGCTACTGGGTCAAGGGGATCCTCGCGATAGCTGGCGACAACAGCCCAACCGTGCACCTAGCCGTTAGCGAATTACATGGGGATTTCGATTGTCCTATCGTAGATCCCCAGCGCCTTTAGTTAGGCTCGAGAGACAGCCCTTCTGTTCAACAATTTGGATT
>QHXW01000585.1 GCA_003223115.1 Acidobacteriota bacterium | reverse complement strand
GGTGTTATGTTACGCGGCCAAGTGACGTGGAGCCGGGCAGTCCGGGAGTAATCCTGTCACATCACCATCAGATCCATATCACTGTGTTGCCCCCGCATGCTGTTGTCGTTACCATTTCACAAATGAACTCGAACACGAGCTCGAACGTAGATTACCCCGAATTGGTTGCAGAGACACTGCAGATTTGGGAACAAAACGCCCGCTGGTGGGATGCCAAGATGGGTGAGGGCAATACATGGCACCGTTCTCTGATCGCGCCGGCCACCGAGCGACTGTTAAGCACTCAGCCCGGTGAGCGAGTTCTGGAACTCGCTTGCGGAAATGGACAGTTCGCCCGCCGGCTCGCATCTTTCGGCGTACACGTCGTCGCCTGCGATTTCAGCCGCGCCTTCCTGGATTGCGCCCGTCTCAGGACTCGCGAACATGCGGACCGAATCGACTATCGGCTTCTTGATCTGACTAGCGAAGATGAAACGGCTGCCCTTGGCACGAGCGAATTTGACGCAGCAGTCTGCAACATGGCATTGATGGACATCGCCAGCATTACGCCTGTGTTGCGTGCTGTTTGGCGGGCGCTGAAGCCCAACGGCCGCTTCGTCTTTTCAGTTCCGCACCCCTGCTTCAACACAAATGGAACCACATTGCTCGCTGAGCGGGACGATTATGAGGACCAGGTAACGCTGAGCTTCGGCGTTAGAGTTAAACGCTACAAAGGCCTGACACCACAGAGGGCCGTCGGAATGGTAGGACAGCCTCAACCTCACTATTATTTCCATCGGCCCCTACAAATACTCTTGGCAACTTGCTTCGTCGCGGGATTCGTCCTCGATGGATTAGAGGAGCCCGCCTTCGATGTTTCTGCCGGGGACTTGACGCTGCGCTGGGACAACTGTGCGGAGATTCCACCGATCTTGGTAGCAAGACTTCGTCCCACCAGACCCGTAGACTAGCGGCAACTCGGAATTTTCGGAATTTGGTACAGGCTACTTGGATCTTGACAAGCTCTCTCCGGTTTGGGCGTTTCTCGTCAACTTGCATTCACGAAAGCCGTTTTGACTCGATGAGGATCAGCAGTAGACCTTCGTCAAGCAGGCTTGCGTTCACTTGGCCGCTTAGTGCGTGGACGCACGTAGTGGAACCGAACCAGATAGATATTTTCACCTTTACCGTGCTTCGCAACCTTAAGCAGATCGATGACACCAAGGAAACCCGATTCGCGAGCCAACTCTGGAGTGATATCCGGAAAACCGATCGGCTTGATCGAATCCACTTCGATCGCACCTTCGTCCATGCGGTAACGTGCGCCAACTTTGACATGAGGACGCGTCCATATTCGGACACTGCAAGTGATTTCTCCGCGACGAACTCCCTCGCGTAGTCGCTTGGTGAATACCATGAAGAGATTTTACATACGGCAAAAGGCGGAGTTGATGTTATCCGGCGCGTGGACGCCCTGGTCCGTGAGCCGCAAGGAGCGAATGGGCGTTTCTCGTCAGAGCAACGACAGCCCAACTTCCGTGTGGCCCGTGATCCGATCGAAATTCATCCCCGAGGCGAGGCAACCCAGGTCGCCGGTTCTGCTCTCGCTGCCCTGCCGAGGTTCGCCTCGCACAGGCCCCCGGCATCGGCATGCGGGCCAATGCACGATCTGGTTCTCGGAACCCTGAATGAGCTGGGGCGGGTCGTCGTCAGCGGGCACCTCTCCGAACGCCGATGTTCGCCGGGGGACACGGCCACGGACGTGCATTACTGAGCCGGAACGAATGGCTTTCTTTTCCGTATATTGTCTGTATGAGATTTCCGGCCAATTTCCGCTTTGCTGTTCGCACTCTCGCGAAGTCCCCCAGCTTCGCGCTCATTGCTATCGTTTCGCTCGCCCTGGGCATCGGTGCCAACACCGCGATGTTCAGCTACGTCGATGCGGTGCTGCTCCGTCCGCTGCCCGTTCCGGATTCGGGTAGGATTGTCGAGGTCGACTCGACCTCTCCTGACACGCGGCTCGGGCGCCTGTCCTATGCGGATTACGTCGACCTGCGCGATCACACGAAAACGCTCCAAGCCCTAGCCTGTTATGACTTCTTTTTCGCCGGAATCGCCACTCAGGTGAACCAGGTTCCGAAGTACAGCCTCGACGCCAGCGT
>QHXW01000171.1 GCA_003223115.1 Acidobacteriota bacterium | reverse complement strand
CAGTAATATCTACGTTCGTAGTCGTCGGGCGGGGGAACGTGTGATGGAAAGCCTTACGCGATTCATCACAGCAAAGCTCAAGCTCAAGGTAAATCAGCAGAAGAGTGCGGTGGCACGGCCATGGGCAAGGATTTAGCTTCACGAGTGCCGGTATACCAAAACGGCGGATCGCGCCGAAAGCGGTGGACCGGTTCAAGGAGCGGATACGGGAACTGACGAGCCGGACCGGAGGAGTCAGCATGGAACGAATGGCCGAAGAACTATCCCGCTATCTCAGGGGATGGATTGGCTATTTCGGAAAGTGTGAAACGCCTTCGGTGTTGGAAAGTCTTGAACAGTGTCCGGCGTAGACTCAGGTCTGCGCTCTGGAAGCAGTGGAAGCGGGGCACGACGCGGTTTGCCGAGTTGCGCCAACGGGATGTGGGCAAAGATCTAGCCGCTCAAACGGCAGGTAGCCCCCTCGGACCAGTGGCGGTTGGCGAACTCGCCCGCGCTCAGCATCGCGTTGCCCAATGCTTACTTCGACTCGCTTGGGATTCCGAGATTAACTGTGAAACCGATTGCTTAACCCGCCGAACCGCCGGATGCGGACCCGCATGTCCGGTGGTGTGGGAGGAGGGGGGCCGCGAAGCTTCCCCCTATCCCGATTCAACAGGAGTTAACGCCGTTCGCGCGAGGAGATGAGCAGGGGAGGTATTAAAAATTAAAGCTTATGCCGATCTAGTCGGCTTCGCGTTAAAGCGACAAGTCGCTCGCGCCTTCGGCCTGTTCGGCCTAGAACGCCTTCCAATTCACTCGCACGTGCGATAAATTGGGCGGCGGTAATCGTGTTAACGCGAGAAGGCTGCACACATGGGTCAATTGCGTTCCGTGTTATGCTCGGCCTCTACGGCACGTGTCGGGAAATCCTTAAGTGATGAAGAACGCGACGTGGCTGCTCTGAAACGCCAAGAGGGCTGGCGAAGCTCATACGACGTCGTAAAGCTGAGCGCCCTGTCGTCGTGTCAAAACTTACCATAGTGCTTCTAGGCGGACACGTAACTTTTGTCACACCCGCATCTAAGTTGCTGGAAATGCGACGCTGGTCTCTGGCAGGCCAGTTGCAGTTCTTCAGGCCGGTGAAGACCGCTCTTATCCTCGACCCCGACATAGGCTTCGGCTTCTGGCTGGCGCGCGGCCTCGACCGGTCGAATTATCAGTCATTTCCAGCCAAAAGCGCAGCAGATGCCTCGGCTTTGCTCGACGAGCTCCGCATCGAAGTCGACCTGCTGATTCTTAATGCGGCTCTGCCTGACGCCGCCGAGCTGATTGAGTCCCTCCGGCGATTGAATGAGGAATTGAAAGTGGTGGCATTGATCGGCGACCAGCCGCGGTTACCCGGTATCGCGGCCCGCGTGGACCTCTGCTGCCGCAAGCCCGACCGCACCGAGGCCAAACGGCTCGCATGGATTGAGCACGTGGAAGAACTGTTACCCGCGAGCTTGCTCGGCGCGACCTTCAAAAACTCCACGCTCCTGCGCAAATGCGCCGGCGCCCTGGTCCGGCATACGCAGCACAGAGTAGGCGGCTCCGATGGATCCCAGCGCCGCAGCTCCGCTGCCGTCCCTTCGTGGAAGGACTGGGAAGGCCACACCCTGCACCACCAGTTCCAATTGGACCGCTATCTCGGCAGCAGCGAACAGAGCGCCGTGTTCCTCACTCGGTATGGCGATGGGGCGCAGCAGGCGGCTGCCATCAAGGTCGTCTTGGCGGAATCGGCCGACCGCGAAATCCTCCTGCCGCGATGGGAGCGCGCCGCGGCAGTGTCGCATCCCGGCCTGATCCGCTTGTTCGACATGGGGAGCTGCGAGTCAGGCGGCGCCTCGCTGCTGTACCTGCTCATGGAGTACGCCGAAGAAAGCCTGGCTGATGTCCTTCGGCAAAGACCGCTCACACCGGCTGAGACGCGTGAAATATTCGAGCTAGTTCTGAACGCGCTGGACTACATCCACAGTCGCGACCTCGTCCACGGCTGCGTCAGGCCTTCCAATATCCTGGCGGTCGCTGATCAACTGAAGATTTCGAGCGACGGGCTCCGTCCCGCCGGCGAGCGAGTTCCGGAGCCGCGCAATCGCAGCGTGTACGATCCGCCGGAAAGTACCGCCGGTGTCATCTCGCCAGCCGGAGACGTTTGGTCGCTGGGGATCACGCTGGTCGAGGCGTTGACACAGCATCCGCCGCTTCGGAAACGGCAGCAACACAAACCGCCGGTTTTGCCGGTTTCGCTTCCACCCCTGTTTCTGGACCTGGCGCATCAGTGCCTGCAACCAGACCCGTCGCGTCGGCAAACCGCCTCCTGCTTAGCGGAGCGACTGCTCCAGGCTCTTCCTAATGAAGAGGCGATGCCAGTCAAGCGATGGCCGTCACTCAGGCTGTGGCGCTACGCGATACTGGCAGCCGTCTGCGCATTGGCCTTATCTGGAGTTCTCCTGCGGCGGCCCCTGCATCAGACCTCGGCGCCGGTTCCGCCAGCCCGGTCTATGCCGGTCCCCGCAACCCCGCCACTGCCGGTCCAGCCCCAGGCGCCACCAACACCGGCGCCCCTGCCGCTGCTTCGGCCCGCTGCCCTAGAACCGCCCCGAGCCTTGCCACTCTCCCGGCAAGTCACGCAGCAGGTCCTTCCCGAGGTGTCCCAAAAAGCCAGAGACACCATTCACGGTACGCTGGAGGTCCGCGTCCGGGCGCGGGTCGGTTCGTCTGGAAGTGTGATGGAGACCACCTTTGAATCGCCCGGGCCAAGTCGCTATTTTGCCAATCGCGCTCTCGATGCGGCGCAGCGCTGGAAATTTACGCCCCTCGCCGGTATGAGTCAGAATCCTCCGGAAGAATGGATCCTGCGCTTCGATTACACGAAAGCGGGCATACAGGTCTCCGCCGAGCGTGCCACTCCCTGAAGCTCAGCATTTTCTTTTGGACGAGTTGGCGTCGATTTGTGTGAGGATCTGCCCGAGAACAGTCCGTAACTCAGGAAATACTGACACGCTTGTGCCCATCGGGTAAGACTCACTCTCCAGGAACCTGGGTGCAAGTCGTTGGAAACAAAGAACCGGTCGAATAGAGGTTTCTGCCGCCAGAGACGTTCCCGCCAGGGACCGTCCGTTGCTTTCCAGTGAACCTTCCTTTGGCCGCAAAGCGAATCGAGAACCCGGTCGAATTGGGACATGGGCAGGTAAACGGGAATTTCGGAAAGTTCGCCGAGCGGTGGAAAACACTCAGTCTCTGGTGCCCACTTTCGGGAAAATTCGCAACGCCCATACGCGCCCGGCCCGAGATCTGTGGGCTATAATCTCGGCAATGTTGTTCTTCTCATGGCAGTTGGCTCTAATAATGATCGCTGTGAACGCAGCGATTGGAGCCACGGTTGGAGCTTTAGTCGTCTCAATGATCCGCCGATCAAGGACAACGTTGGGCGTTGTCGTCGTGGGTGCAATACTCGGCGCTGCCGGATTCCTGATGGGGAGCTACGTCGTCGGCTGGGCCACCAGCATGCATGAGGCGTTTGCTAACGGGCGACGACTCGATGTGGCTCCATGGGGGGAAGATTTACCGACTGAGAAACTTAATTTCCGAGTACGGTTGGGCTATCCGCTTGACCCCGCCTTTTGGTCTCTCGCTTCTAGGCTAGCTAATAGCTAGGCCTGCTACTTAGGCGTTCCATGAGGCAGTCTTAAGAAAACGGGCTTACCATCAACTTCGACGGGCGGGGCGTTCGAGGACGGGGTCCCAGCCACTGGCCATCCACATGGTGAAGCAACGCGGATGATGGTCGCGGCCATAGTCGGTCGGGAATTCGGTATCCTGGATAAGAGACCGCACGCGATGCCTGACCATTCCGTACATAAGGCGGGCGATCTGGCTGACGACGAGCGAATACTCGTCGAACGCTGGCTTGGTCGTGCCCTTTCCAACGACGAAACCATTAGGAGATCGCCACCTTGCGTAAGCGGCGCCTTTCCAACTGCGCTTCGCCAGCTCTGCATTGATGATCTTGTGGGAGAGGCGCACGCCCGATGTTATCTCTCCCTCCGCATCGGGCCTCCCATCGATGCGTGGGTAACATACCCGCAATGAGGGTAGCCGGGCGGCCGAATTTTGGGGGATAGTAAATCGTTCTTGCGGGGGTCAGAATTCAACTGCGGCGGGGCGGTGACTGAAAGCTCCCGACAGTTCAGCGACATCCGCGGGGTTGCCTATCGGAAGCCGCTCAGCCCACATAATGCCGGAATCAAACTGGGTGATGCCACTCGTAATAGCGACAGTGCTCCTTTTAGTGCTGGTTTTGCGAAGCGCCGAGGCAGGTAAAGGTTCACGCACAGGGCAGACCCCGCCCCCAGCACCAGGCAATTTTTATTCTCGACTCACGGACCGATTGTTATCTTCATTGAACGGGTAACGCTGGCGGCGCGCCCGACACTTGATGCAGTGCGTCCTCGGTCTTCTCCTTGTGTAGCCGCTTGACGATGGCGAGTTCGGCCTGCGCTTCGCGCTGGCGCCCCATCTCCTGATAGACCCGCCCCAGACGGTAGTGGACATCGGGCCTGGAAGGATCTATGAGCAAGGCTTCGCTCAATTCCACCACCGCCTGCTCGTTCCGCTGCTGCTCGGCGTAGATGATCCCCAGATCGAGATGTGCGATGCGAATGTTGGGACTGAGGCTCAGGGCCTTTTCGAGCAGTGGTTTCGCCGTCACTTGGTCGCCGCGACGCAGGGCAATGTCCCCAAGCCATGCGTACGCTTTGCTGTGGGAAGGATCGTGCGCCAGTTCGAGCCGGAACTCGCGCTCGGCCTCATCGTCGCGCCGCTGCTTCCAAAGAAGATAGCCCAGACCGAAATGTACGTTGGGCTCGGATGGGGAACTCGCGGCGGCGGCCAGTAATTCCGCGATGGCTTCGATCGGTTTACCCTGGCCGTCAAGCGCCTGTGCAACCAGCACGTGCACAGGCGCGGAGTCGGGATTCTCCCGGAGCAACGATTCAAACTCTTTCAGTGCGCGACTGTACTGGCCTCCCCAGAGGCAGCTCTGGGCATACACATACCGGAGTTGCGAGTTCCGCGAGTCGGCGGACAACGCTTTGCCAAGCTCGACTGCGGCCAGGGAGTATGATCCCGAACCGTAGTAGCTCATACCGAGGAGCGTGCGCGCTTGGAGGCTTTGCGGTTGCATCGCCAGGACTGCACGAAGTGGGGCGACCGCCGATCGGAAATGACCCATCTTGAACTCGGCCAGGCCGAGATTCAACTGAAGGCCAGGTGTCTTTGCGCCTAGAGCCAGAGCCTTACGGTAGCAGTCCGCGGCGGAGCGGTAATTCCCCGCTCGCGAAAGAGCCAAGCCCTCGCCGGCGAGTGCTGCGGGATCCTTCGCTGTGACCGTGCAGAGGGGCTGGGCGCACAAACTCACCCCATAGAAGAACAAGAGGGGCCAAGCAGGCTTGACCCCCGTCCGGAAATTGCAGGCCGCGGTCAGAACAAGAATTTTAGGCCAAGTTGCCAAACGCGCGGGTCATAAGTGCTAGTGACTTTGCTGAAGTTCTGCCCGCCAAACCCGGTGTCCACGCCATGGAATTGGGTATGGTTAAAGGCATTGAACGCCTCAGCGCGAAACTGCAGTTTTGCTCCTTCCGGATTGCCGGGAAAAGGCATGGTGAAGGACTTGAACAGTGACAAGTTAAAGTTCGCGCGGCCTGGTCCTCTCAGAATGCCGCGGCCAGCCGAGCCGAAGGAAAGGACCGCCGGAGTCTCGAAAGCATTCGGGTTGAACCATTCATCCACTGACTTGGGGTAGCCGATCGAGCCAGTCACGTCAGGCCGCGCGCCACCCGCGCCGATCCCGAGATTGTCGTAAGTCAAGAACGGTGTCATCGGGGTTCCGGACTGAATCAGAGTAATGCCGGAGATTTCCCAGCCACCGGCGATCGACTTTGCCAGCCCGCTGGAGCTGCTGAAAATGGGCAACTGGTAGATGTAGTTCAGACTCAGGACATGCCGGCGATCGAGATCGCTTGGACCGCGGTCGAAGCGCCGATTGAAAGGGTTAGTGATGCCGGAAAAATCTCCGCTGCCGTAATCGATGTTATGCGACCAGGTGTAAGCGCTTTGCAACGTCAGTCCGCGATAAGCCTCCATCCGGAAATTGAATTGCAGCGCGTTATAGCTGGATCCAGTGGCGGTTTCTCCCAGGGTGATTCCGCTGTAACCAGGGAATGGGCGCGCCCGGTTTGCATCGAACTGGCCGTTTTTGATATCGAGCCGTCGAAGGTCCGATAGCTGGACAGCATTGATGTTGCGGTCAACACGCTGATGGTAGTCCGAGTTGCCGACATACGCGATGCCCAGTACTGCTCCCTGCGCGAGCTGGTGCTGGATCCCCAGGTTCCACTGCATCGAGGTGGGAAGCTTGTAATCGTTCAGAGCCAATGCAGTGATGCCCGCGGGGAAAATTGGCAAAGTGGCCTTCTGTCCGTTGATGACACTGATGCTCGGGTCGGAAAAGTAGACGCTGTTGGCGCTTGGGTTGAATGAGAATGGAGGGTTCGGACCGGTGTTGTACACGTCGTTGCCTTGGATGCGCTCGTAGTACATTCCGAATCCGCCACGCAAGACGGTTCGGCCGCGCCCGGTGAGCTCGTGGGCAAAACCGATCCGCGGAGCGAAAGTATTGAAGTGATTGTTCACCAGGCCCCGCGGGGTTCCATCCTTACCGGCAATGACGATCCCGTTCAAGTAGAAGGGAACACTCGACAGCGGCACTCCGGAGACAGTCTGAAAGCCGGGGCCCGAGCTGTCGAGGCTTCCGTCAGCATTAAAAATCGGCGCCTTAGAGGGATCATACCGGTCCGGATAGAAGTTGGACATACGGTTTTGAATGTCATAGACATGGGGGATGACTTCCCATCGCAAGGCAAGGTTGAGCGTCAAACGCTTGTTAACCCGCCAATTATCCGCGCCGTAGAACGATAGCGAATTGTTTCGCCAGTGCCCGCGGTCTTGAATTGCGAGTTCGTTATAACTTTTCGCATACCCCAGCAAGAAATCGGCGACAGCGTTGCCCGTAAAGGTCCCGTCAAAATTGTAATTGCCCTGGGTATTGCCGAAGAGCATTTGGTTCTTGGAATATCGCATGAACTGACCGCCGAACTTGAAGTTGTGCGAAGATCTAGTCCAAGAGGCATCGTCCCGCACCTGATGGTCGAAGGCGGCGTTGTACCACGGCCAGGCTGCGGGGTCGTAGTTCACGCCGTAAGAACCACCGATACTGATGGTGGGCATCCGGTCCAGTTTATTTTCGCCGAACAATTCCTTGACACCCCAGCCCGCGGGCTTCGCAAAGATGCCCACTGGCGTCAGGTAGATCCGGTTGCCGTTCATGAAGTAGCCGGTTTCGTTGAGCAAGCTTGGGCTGATCATCTGGGTCAATTTCACCACAGCGCTCCACGAGGGGTTCCGGAAGTCGGTGCCCAGCGTGGGGTACGTGGAACCGCTCCAGAGTGTGGTCGGCGTCTGCTGATCGGTGCCGTCGTGGACGTAGTGCGCCATTAATGACAGCTTGCTGGTGAAATAATGATCGATTCGCAGGATCGCCTCGGGGACTTGCGTGGGTACACCACGGGAGCCTGAAAAATTGTTGCCCAGCGCGTTGGGGAGCGGCATGGCGCCGGAGGCGAAGAACAACTTGGCGTTGGCATCGATCAGCGAATCCGGAATCTTGTTGCCCGGGAATTGCAGGCCGGGAGTGAGACCGAGGGAGGCGAAACGGGCCTGCTGGCCCGGGTCGTTGGTTTGGGGCACAAGGACGGGGCTGCTCAAAGAACCGAAATCTCCATCGCGCTGCGCTTGGGGAATCGCAGGGGCAAATACCTGAGATCCCAGCACGAACTTGCGCCACTCTGCGTTCACAAAAAAGAAAGTCTTGTTTCGCTCCTTGTTGTACAGGCCCGGGATCATGACCGGACCCCCGATATTGAACCCGTAAACGTTGTACCGCAACTTGGGCTTCGGCGATCCGTTCAGGTTGGCGAAGTAGTTGTTGGCGTCCAGAGCGTCGTTCCGGAATAATTCATAGGCCGCGCCATGTAAATCACGAACACCCGACTTGAGGACCAGGTTGATGGTTCCTCCCGAGCCGAGTCCGAAGTCGGCGCCGGAGTTGCTCGTCAATGTGGTGAACTCGGCAATGGCGTCGACCGAAGGCATCATGGTCACGCAGCCACCACAGCCGCGATCGTAGTTCTCGCCGCCGTCGATCATCCAGACGTTGTGATCGACGCGCTGGCCGTTAAAGCTGATGTACGTGCTGCCGCCCACGCCGATGGGCAGGTTGAAGTCCGGCAGATCCGAGGATGCGCCGGGCGTGAGTATGGCGAGGGCCGCGATGTGGCGTCCGTTGATCGCCAACTGGGCGACTTGGCGGCCAGAGATTGTGTCGCTGACCTCACTGGTGTCCGACTGAACCTTAACGGCGTCCGCTTCGACGGTGACACTTTCGCTCACCTCGCCGACCTGCATGACGACGTCCATGCGAACCGTATCGTTTGAGTTGAGCACGATTCCGGTCCGTTCATAACTCTTGAACCCCTTTTGTTCGGCCTTGAGCGAGTACGGTCCGATGGGAAGTTCAGGGGCAATATAGTTGCCGGCCGTGTTTGTTTCCACGGTGCGCTGGACCCGAGTCGCCGTGTTGACGATCGTGATGGTTGCGCTCGGCACCACGCCGGACGAGGTGTCTGTTACCGTTCCGAGAATTGTGGCTGTCTGTCCAAACGCGGAAGTGCTCACGATAACGAACAGAGCAGGAACGAGACTGACTTTTCGCATGAGACCCCCTTGATGTGGTCGAGCATCCAGAAGGCTGGAGGCTCATTCCAATGCCGCGCCTTGAGAGCGCTCGGGATCCGAAATTCGCAGTTGTCTCGTTCCGAGCACAATCATTCCCTGCGGAAAATAGCTGCGTAATTCCCGCGCCCACCCGTGACGGCAAACTAATCTGGAGGTGTTTTATGACATTTTGGTTTCAAAGTCAAGGTTTCCCTGTTTCTTCGCCCCTGTTGTCGCTGCGCGAGCCGGGGGGCAGTTCAGAAGCGAGTGTTTCTCATCGTCACCTCATTCACCTCATTCCCGCCTTGACATCGGTGTACGCATATGGATAATGGAGCGGAACCAGAAGGAGGGCTTTCAATGCGAATGACAGTCGTGTGTTCGATACCGCTGGCGTGTCTTCTAGCCGCGGCGGGTGCGGCGCAAAGCTCGAAGTTGCCGCCGGTTGCCAACATCCAGGCCGATTTTAATCGCGACGTGAAGCCTATCCTGCAGGCCAATTGCTACTCTTGCCACGGACGATCCCAACAGCTCTCCGGACTCCGGCTCGATATCAAGGTGCCTGCGCTGCGCGGCGGTGATTCCGGCGTTGTGATCGTTCCCGGCAATAGCGGTCAAAGCAAACTGATTCGTCGGCTGGCGGGTCCGGAGCTGGGTTTGCAAATGCCGCCCACGGGACCTTTGAGCGCGGAGGAGATCGGTGTCTTGCGGGCCTGGATCGACCAGGGCGCCGGATGGGCTGATGCAACGGTAGAAGAAGCTGTCGCCCCGGAGAAGGCCGGGCCTCCGGACCTCAGGGGTGAACCGCTTTGGCGGGCGATCCGCAAGCATGATCTGGCTGCGGTAGAGTCCATGCTCAAGCAAGAAAAGTCATTGATCAATGTCAGGGGCGTTGGCGGGGCCACGCCGTTGATGTATGCGGCGCTTCGTGGCGGCGAAGATTGCGTGCGCTTGTTGCTCGAGCAAGGAGCCGATCCAAATCTCCGCAACGGCGTTGGAGCCACAGCACTGATGTGGGCGGCGGGGGATCTGGGCAAATTGCGGTTGTTACTCGCGAGCGGGGCGCAAGTGAATGCAGCGTCCGAGGAGGGTAAGACACCTCTGATGATTGCCGCGCGTCTCGAGGGCAACGCCGGCGCGGTCAGCCTGTTATTAGAAAAGGCAGCGGATGTAAACGCCAAAGATCTTCAGGGCGGCTCGGCCCTGATGCAGGCAGCCAACGCTGGCGATCTTGAAACACTGAAGGTCCTCATCGCCGGTGGCGCTAACGTCAGTTCGAAAGCCACCAATGGCGGGACGGCGCTGATGGCGGCGGCCCGATATAAATGCGTGCGTTGCCTGGAACTGCTCATCGCTCGTGGCGCGGACGTTACAGCGGCCACCAAACGTGGCATCACGGCTCTGGCGTTTGCGGCTCCTTACGCCAACACCGAAATTGTGAAAATGCTGCTTGATAAGGGCGCGGAAATCAACAGCAAGGACGATGGGGGCTACACGCCGCTGATGCTGGCGTCGTACTCGGATTTCCTGAACGCCGCAGTAGTGAAGATGATGCTGGAGAAGGGCGCCACGATCGATGCCCGTGGCAATGATGGCGAGACCGCCCTCACACTCGCCCGGAAAAAAGGCAACACCGAGGTGGTACAACTTTTGCTGAACCATGACCGTAAGTTAGCGGCTGGAGGTTTGAGATGAGCAAATTTCGTTTACTGAGTCTGACCGTTGGATTGTGCTCCAGCGTTTTGTTGGCAGCTTCACGCGATATCGACTCGACAAGGCTCAGGACCGCCGTCCAGAAGAGCGTCGACTTAATGCAGAAATGCGGCCCTATCTTCATTAAGAATGGCGCCTGCACCTCCTGCCATCACCAATCGGTACCGGCTATGGCCATTGCCGCGGCACGTCAAAAAGGATTTCATATTGACGAGGGCGTCGCGCGTCAGCAATTGCAAGCCATGGCCGCCTTCATGAATGCGCGCCGGGAACGTTATCTGCAAGTAATCGATCCGGGTGGCAGCGCGGATACCGTGAGCTACACCCTCCTGGGTATGGCTGCCGACAAGTATGCTCCAGACGACATCACCGACGCGATGATCTACTACTTGAAGGCCACGCAGGCGAGCGACGGTCACTGGCAGGCGACGGCGCACCGGCCGCCACTCGAGTACAGCAGTATCACGGCAACAGCCACCAGCATACGTGCGATTCAAGTCTACGCTCCGGAAGAAGAGCGCGCGGAATATCAGAAACGAGTGCAACAGGCCGCTGCCTGGCTGCTCGAAGCGCTTGCGCATGCAAACGAGGAACGAGTATTCAGATTATTCGGCCTGGGATGGGCGAAAGCGGATCGGGCGGCGGTCGACAAAGCGGCCCGCGAATTACTGGCAGGGCAGCACGCTGACGGCGGCTGGTCGCAATTTCCAACGCTCGCGAGTGACGCCTATGCCACCGGACAGACCTTGATCGCGTTGCACCAATCCGGCGGCGTGCCGGTGAGTGACGCAGCGTACCAAAAAGGAATCCGTTTTCTGCTCAACACACAACTCGAAGACGGATCCTGGTTAGTGAAGACCAGAGCGCTGCCCTTGCAGCCATATTTCGAAAGCGGATTTCCCCACGGGCCGGACCAGTGGATCTCCTCCACAGGAACAGCTTGGGCCACAATGGCTCTGGCACTGGCCGCCGAACCGGTACAATTGAGTTCCCATCGATAGCCGCGGCTATACCGCGCGTAACGGCGCGAGCGGCGTGTCTGTAGCGCTTATTGCACCGAATTCTTCAAATAAGCAATGAGGTCTGCCACCTGCTGGGGATTATTGAATTGAATCGTGGCCAGGCAATATGGGCCTGGCGCATGCGAGTGAGCATTTGCGGGCCGTGTCTCCACAACGCCGAAATGATGGTCACTTCGGAGTACTTCCTGGCTTGTCCCGGTAAAGGCGGCGCACCGTGCGATCCGGCGGCGTGGCAGTCGGAGCAATGCTTCTGCTTGAACACCGGCTTGCCGCGAACTGCGCTGGCGGCCGGATACACGAACTGCCGCATCCAGAGATAACTGAGTAGCTGTCGCACCTCGCCTTGCGTCAGCAAAGGAGGCGGCTGAATCATTCTGGGTGCATGGTTCCACATGTCCACCGCGATATCGGTGAGAGTGAGACTGTGAAGGCTGTCGTTCAACGCCAGCTTGCCGGTATGGCACTTGATGCAGCCCTTCGACTGGAAGATCAACTCTCCGCCCGCACCCAAAGTGTAGGAGAAACGCGACGCCGGGTGCTTGGTCTCGGGCAGAGCAAAGGTATACTTGCATATCGGTCAACTGCTGGGTGGTCAGCTCTTGCCAGGCGATGTGTTTCCGCGCAAAGGCCTCGCGCATAAGGCCACTATGGTTCCACATCTGCTGCACCAGAATGACGGGCTGGCCCAGGGATTCCCATTTCTCGACGGGCGGGGCGCCTTCCGCTCGCGACTCAGTAATGCCGTGGCAATCCCCGCAATGCTTCAGGCTGAATACCTGTTTGCCGCGCGCGGCTTCGCCAGGCTTGTCGAAAAACCGTGTGGAATAGAAGAAGGCGAAAAGGTCGGCTGCGGCCTCCGGGCTCAACTTCGGCCTTTCGATTCCGGCGCCGTGCATCGCCGCCCACATCACGGGTGCCTGGTTCCACATGGTGCTGGCGAGCAACGCCGGCGTGAAACTGCGATCGACTTGCCTGCCAAGTTCGGGCGCCGTCTTGCCGCCCTTCCCGTCGATGCTGTGACACTGGATACAGCGTTCGGTCTCGAAGAGTTTCTCGCCGCGCTCGGAATCGCCAGGCAACACCGGGAGCACGGCAGTACGAGCCCCAAGCGAAATAACACCGCAGATGAGTACTTGTCGAAGCACTTGGATTGCTGGTGGGCTCAGCATTACGGTTTGAGACGGGACGCGAGCCCAGGAATCAATGGTACCGCTAGGCGGTTAGCGAGTGCCGAGAATCCTGGCGACAGCTTCGGCCAACGGCGCGGCACGCAGTGGTTTGTTGATCCAGCCGGCTGCCGCTGAATGTGCTCGCGGATTTGCTCCGGGGGCTCGGGATAACAGGATCGGAACATCCGCATGAATGCTCTTGAACTGGCGAATGGTCATTTCTCCCGAATCCCTGCGCCCGGCTGGGTCCAGAACCACAAGTGCAAAGGGGCGCGCGGACTGACGGAAGAGCGATAGAGCTTCGGACGCGTCGTCGGCCAGTATCACCAGGTACCCGTAGCGCTCGAGTGTCGTTTTAGCGATCACGCGCTGGCGATCGTCTGCTTCGGCCACCAGGATCAGCCGCTGAGAATCCAGCGCTCGACCGCCGTCAACATTCCCAGATCTCTCCACAGACCTGTGAATTCCAACGATCCGGTAGATCATCGAAGTGAGGTGCGTGGCCGACTCATAACTGGTATCCAATTCCGCGAAAACGACGACTACCAGCAACAACGTCAGGCTTAACAGGGCGAGGGCCAGTTCGAGCTTCTCCTTGCGAGCCGCTTTCCTGGGCCAGGAGCTTTCAATGGAACGATCGACGCCCAGACTATCGGTAGGCGTTGGTTTGGGTTCCAGCGCAATCAGCGACAAAGGGGCTTCGGACGTCATGACGATACACTGCTCCACGGCCGTTCGCGGATTGTTCCCGAGCGGCGGCGCGTACGAAGGTGAAGATAACGTCGGTAGGACGAACTTAGCTCGGAACGTTTACCTTGGACAATCGGGCAATCACCGGATGCAGCGCATCCAGTCAATCGATGGGCAGCGCGGCGCCTGATGGTCTGCGCGTCGATTCGAATTCGCTTGGTAACGCGATGGAGGAGGACTTGGAGCGCTGGGCGATTCCCGCTACGTTACAGAAACCGCCCGTGTGGCGAAACGAGGCGCTCTATCTCTGGTTGGATTTCAGCACCTTCTTGCGCAGCCGGATGGATTGCGGGGTCACTTCCACGTATTCATCGTCGCGTATGAATTCGATGGCCTGCTCGAGATTGAGAATGCGCGGGGGCACCAGGCGTATGGCTTCATCCGCGGTAGAGGCGCGCATGTTCGTCAGCTTCTTTTCTTTGACGATATTCACATCCAGGTCCTTATCGCGCGCGTTCTCGCCGACGATCATGCCTTCGTAAATTTCTGTTCCGGGCGTCACGAAGATCTCCCCGCGTTCCTGCAGGTTGAAAATCGCGTAACCGGTGGCTTTGCCCGCCCGGTCTGCCACCAGCGACCCGGTTGGACGCGTTGGTATCTCGCCCTGCCATTCGATATACCCATGAAAAAGGCTGTTCATGATGGCTGTGCCGCGCGTGTCGGTGAGAATTTCGCTGCGCAGCCCGATGAGCCCGCGCGAGGGCACATGAAATTCCAAGCGGACGCGCCCGGAACCGTGGTTCACCATTTTTGTCATCTTGCCCTTACGTGAACCTAACTTTTCTATAACGGTGCCAATGAACGTTTCCGGACAATCGATCACTAGCAGCTCGACCGGCTCTTGAACTTTGCCATCAATTCGGCGTGTGAGAATCTCAGGCTTGCCTACCATCAGCTCATAGCTTTCGCGACGCATCATTTCGATCAGAATGGCGAGTTGCAGTTCGCCGCGGCCCATAACTTTGAATGCATCCGGTCCGCCGGCCTCCTCCACGCGAATGGAGACGTTGGTGAGCAGCTCTTTTTCGAGCCGCTCGCGGAGGTTGCGCGATGTGACGTAGGTTCCTTCGCGGCCGGAGAAGGGCGATGTGTTCACCGTGAAGGTCATGACGATGGTGGGCTCGTCAATGTGGATTCGTAGAAGGGGCTTGGGCGTCTCAGCGCTGGTGATGGTTTCGCCGATGGTGATGCCTTCCAACCCGGCAATCGCCAGAATGTCACCGGGACAACCGGCGGTCTCATCCACTCGCTTTAGCCCTTCGAAGGAGTACAGCTTGGTGATGCGAGTCTTCTGCAGCGAGCCGTCGAGCTTGACGATTCCCACTTCATCGCCAAACTTCAGCCTTCCTTCGAAGACCCTCCCGATCGCCAGCCGGCCGAGGTAATCGCTGTAATCCAGGTTCGCCACCAGCATCTGCAGCGTGCCATCCGGGTCGCCCGGCGCCGCGGGAATGTGCTGCACGATGGCGTCAAACAGCGTCCGCAGATCCTGCGTGTCGTCCTCCAGCGCGACCTTCGCCAACCCCGCTCTGGCGTTAGCATAGAGCACCGGAAAATCGAGCTGGTCTTCAGTAGCGTCGAGATCGATGAACAGATCATAGATCTCGTTCAACACTTCTTGGGGACGGGCATCGGGACGATCGATCTTGTTGATCACCACGATGGGCGGGAGCTTGGCTTCGAGTGCTTTCGTAAGGACGTAGCGCGTCTGCGGAAGCGGCCCCTCACTCGCGTCTACCAGCAGCATGACGCCATCCACCAGCTTCAACGCGCGTTCCACTTCACCGCCGAAATCACTGTGGCCGGGCGTGTCAACGATGTTGATCTTCACCCCGTGATAGCGCACTCCGGTGATTTTGGACAAGATGGTGATGCCTCGCTCGCGCTCCAACTCGTTCGAGTCCATGACGCGTTCCATCACGGCTTCATTTACACGAAAGATGCCACTCTGCTTGAGCATGGCGTCCACCAGCGTTGTCTTGCCGTGGTCCACGTGCGCGATAATCGCGACGTTACGGATTGCTTCGTTTCTACTCTTCATGAATCAC
Organism: Acidobacteriota bacterium; assembly: GCA_003223115.1. Classification (GTDB taxonomy): domain Bacteria; phylum Acidobacteriota; class Terriglobia; order Bryobacterales; family Bryobacteraceae; genus QHXW01. The sequence continues at coordinate 11,610 of QHXW01000171.1, read as the reverse complement.
ATCGATGGGATTGAGACGCGCCGCCACGCGCGCCGGATAAAGGCCGGCCAGAACGGTGGCAAGCCAGACCAGCGCCAACGCTCCGGACAGCAGCAGAGCCGGCAGATGGAACTGAATGGTCCAGCCGAAGCTCTGTTTATTCACGACGTAAATGAGCAATAGAGAGAGTACAAGCCCCAGCGCGAGTCCGATGATGTCTGCCGTAAGACCTAGAAATCCGGCCTCCAGCAGGATCATGCGGCGGATCTGGCGCGGGTGCGCACCCAGATATCGCAAAAGCCCGAACTCGCGCCGCCTGTCCAGCACCATGGCCAGCAGTGAATTGGCCGCGCCGAGCATCGCCACGGCGATGGCCACGCCCTCGAGCGCCCAGGTGATGGCGAACGTACGGTCGAAGATCATGATTGCGTTTTGCCGCAGCAAACGATTGGGCGCGACTAAGCCATGGTACCTGGCAGCTTGCTGCTCGACGGCATGCTGCACGCGCGCGGCATACGAGCCCTTTTTCAAATAGACGGCCAGGTTGGTCGCGGGTTGGCCCGGAAGATACCTGAGCAATGTCGAGCGATCAAAGATCACAAAGCCGCGTTCGCTCGAATAATCGTAGTAAATTCCCGCTACCTTAACTTTCACCAGCTGGTCTCCTAATGACAGTGTCAATTCATCTCCTGCGCGGATTGCGTGCTTATTGGCGAATGGTTCGCTGACAATCACCCGGTCGTTATCCGGGAGCGATCGCAAGATGGCATCACGGTCTTCGCCGGGCAGAAAACGCAAGCGGCCGTAACGGCGGACAATGCCGGCATTGCCTCCTCCAAGAGTAGCGCGTTGGCCCTGATAATCGAATTCGAATGCATGAAAGGCGTCAACGGCTTCGACGCCGTCGATCGACGCCACCAACGGCAGCAGTTCCAACGGCAAGGCCGGATGCTCACTGGCGCCAGCGGGGCCGGCGGGCCGAATATAGAGATCCGCTCGCAATTGCGTGTCGAGCCAAAGAGCCACGGTCTCGCGGAAGCTGCCCACCATGATGCCGACGCTGGCCATCATGGCGACAGCGGTTGCAAGCGCCGCAACGATGACTGATGTTCGCGAAAGCGACGCCGCCAAGCTGCGCACTCCCAACATGCCTGCTGGGCCAAAACATCTGCGCGACACGGCTTTCGTGGCCGCAGTCACACCAAGCACCAATGCAGGAACTGCAAGCCTCATGGAGGCGATGGCCAACAACGTGGCCGCATACCCGGCAAGAGGTTTGCCGTCGATGGGACCTGCACGCGAGATGGATGCCGCAATTACGGCAAGTACAGCGGCCCAGATCAGATTTGTGCGCGAGTGCAAGCGAGCATGATGTTCACGCTCGCCACGGCCCATGGCCTCGGTCGGCGCCACGCGCATGGCCTCACGTGCCGGCGCGAGGGCCGACAACAGGGCCACAATCACCCCGGCCAGAATCGCGGCGATTACAGCCGGTGCGTTCAGAGCAACGGGAGCTGGACGGCTGGTCACGTAAAGTGAGTTAACAGTGTTCGCAATCAATCCCACCGCACCCTGAGCCATGAGCCGGCCAAGAGCGGTACCTGCGAGCGAACCCACCAGACCGAACATCAGTGCTTCGCCTAAAAACAGCCAGAGCAGCCAGCGGCGGCTTGCGCCCAGAGCGCGCAAAACACCGATCTCCGGCCGCCGCCGGACAACGCTCACCGCAATGGTGTTGTAAATCAGAAACGCGCCTACAACCAGAGAAATGTAGCTGAGCACCCGCAGATTCCAGCGAAAGGCGCGCAGCATCCGCTGGTTGGTCTCGCTGCGCGTTCCTGGTTTTTCCAGACGATAGCCCGCCGGCAAAATTCCGCGGATCTCGCGCTCCACGAGGGAAAAATCTTCACCGGGCGACACGAATACGTCAATGCGGTCCAGCTTGCCATACGCGTGGAGCGCCTGCTGCACAGTGGCGATGTCGATCAGCACGAAATCCGCAGTCGGGGCTTCGGCAATTCCACTGATGCGAAAAGAATACGGCGTATCGTTGAGCGATAGAGACAGCGCGCCGGCTTCGTGTGCTCCGAGCTTGCTTGCCAGCGCGCTCGAAATGACGGCGGCGGAATCGAGAGGGCCGGCATTGAACGCCCCCGGCCGTCCACCTGACCGTTGCCAGATGAAATCCACGGCGTATATCGGGACTGAACCCGCGCGTTCGACCAGAGCTTGTGTTTCGATGACCGGACGGAATTCGGCGTTAACGGACAATGAGGCCAGTTTGGCCATCCAGCGCTCATCGATCCCGCCGTTCGCTGTGATCTCGAAGTCTGTTTTGCCAACCAGGGATTCGAGCGACGAACGAAACGAACCTGTAGCCGCGTCTCCGGCCAGATCGATCGCGATGACCACACCCACGCCCAGCGCCACGGAAACCATGGTCAGCGATGCGCGCAACACATCCCGTCTGATGGGCCGCAGAATCAAGGTCCGAAACAGTTTCAATACGCGCGGCATTCGGAGGTCAGGATTCTTCGACGGTTGTAATCTGCCCGTCACGCATCCGCACGCGCCTTTGTGCGATGGCCGCGGCTTCGGGACTGTGCGTAGCCATCACCACAGTCGATCCGAACTTACCGGCCGACTCTTCAAGTAACCTCAAAACCTGTTCACTGCTCGCGGAGTCAAGGTTGCCGGTAGGCTCGTCAGCAATCAGAATCTGGGGAGAATGCACCAATGCCCGGGCAATCGCCACGCGCTGCATCTGGCCACCGGAAAGCTGATACGGAAACGCTCGCGCTTTGTCCTCGAGGCCAACCCATCGCAGGCGTTCGTTCGCGATCTCGACTGAATCAGGACTTCCGGCTAGTAGCAGCGGCAGTTCCACATTTTCGAGGGCTGTCAACGTGGGCAGCAGCTGGAAAAACTGGAAGACGAAACCTACGCGTTTGCGGCGTAGAACGGTCAGTTCATCTTCGTCTAGCGCACTGGTGACGGCGCCGTCGATCAGTACTTCACCCGAAGTTGGAAAATCCATGGCGCCAGCCAGATTCAGAAGCGTGGTCTTACCGCAACCGCTACGGCCCACGAGGGCAGTCACGCTCGCGGCCTCGAACGCCAGGGAAATATCGCGCAGTGCTTCCAGTTTCTGTCCGTTGGTCCGATAGATTTTCGTAACCCGGCGCAGTTCCAGGCGGGGCGGGTTCATCGATAGCTACCATTATATCGGCGTATGCTGATGACGCCCTACCCACAAGCTCGAGATGATTCAGTAATTACGCCTACTTCGTGGCGCACGCATCCTGCGTGCCGTCTCGACACCCTGTCGAGACCTCTGTCTTCACCAAGCCATTGATAGAATCTCTACATGTTTCAACCTGCATCTGCCCGCCCACGATCAACGCTGTTCCCCGTCAAGCAGCCCTACGTACGCGCCATGCTCCCGTGCCGGCGGCGGCTAGGAACTTTACGGGCGCCCGATATGATCTTGTAAAACCGAAGCTGAACCGGCCCAAGCAAACCTGACGCGAACGGTTCTCGAACTTTCTCCCATTCATCGCCCGGAGGAAAGCGGTTGCCGTAGCGCGCGTAAACCGCCGAGTAATCGATGGGACCCATCCCCAGCACTTTGTTGATGAGCAGGTTCGTCACCTCGATGCGCAGATGGTTCGCACCGGACCGAAGGAGGTGCGTGATCTCCATTTGATAGGGCCGCATCCAGGCCACTCCGGTGTGTTCACCGTTCAAGCGCACGTCGGCGGTCTCACGCACTTGCCCTAAATCCAGCACCACGCCGGCATCGGCGGCCCGTTTCGAAAACTGGAACCCCGCCTCATAGATGCCGCGGCCGGAGAAATGGCGCGCAGCCGGAATTTCGGTCCAGGATTTTAGCACGTCCAACTCTACCGTCTCGATCGATACATCTTCAAAGCTGAGCCGCCAGAGTGACACGAGCGGTATTGGAGGCGGCACATCACTGATGATAATGTTTTCTCGCTTGCCATTCGATCGTTGAATGAAGAACGCGCGATTTTCGGGGGCGAGCGCCTTCCAACCGTTGCGTTCGAGCTGAAGGTCCAAGTCGGAATCAGTGATAGCCGGGGCGCCCTGCTGGGTCTTGAACGCGATGACGCGCGACTCAAGAGGCCCGAGCTCGAAAGAAATGCGCGTGCCGGCCTTTACATGTTCGAAAATCGCAACCGGCTTGATGCCACCGGTTTTCAAATCCCACCACTCGGGCTGCTTTGCGCCCACGCGAAACGTGGCATCCAAACGCTCCGCCCGCTCTCCGGTATTGGCCAGGAAATAATAATCACGCTCGGACGTGCTGCGGTGCGCGAAGCCCACGTGGTCGCTTGGAGTTCTAAAAATGATGTCGGGCTCGTGCCAGCGCAGCGCATTCAAGAATGAAATGCCCTCATCACGCGAAAGGATGGCCACGCCGCGGCCGTATCGGTTTTGGCAGAGGGCCACGCCCTCGGGCGTTCGGCCGAACATCTGCCTGATAAATTGTTCAACCTCGATGTTGTTTCTTTCGCGGTCTCGCATGCCGTAAGCGCGTTCCGGCAATCGCCGCGTAGCGATGAGGATACCGCCCTGTTCCACAAACGTCCCAATCTTGCGCAATGAATCGAGATCAATTCCGGTGAGATTCGGCAGCACCAGAACGCCGTAATCGCCATCGCCAGAACGCAGCCGTCCTTTCTCCACGCGCATCTCGCGAAATGCAAAAGTGTCGACGCCGTCGAAAGAATAGCCGTTGGCGACCATGGTCTTCACCACGTCCGCTTCGTATTGCAGTGCGTTTTTCAAGCCGAATTCGGGTGGCTGGCCGTTGGTGGTCATGCGGTCGCGCACGGCCCAATTGAACAACAGTTCGTCAACGCGCGCTTCTGCCATGGCGTCCTCGGACGGCAGGTATAAGGCGACGTCGGCCACCGGCTTGCCTTGCTGCAGAATGAAGCTGGCGCGATTGACGTAGTCGGCAAGGTGAGAGAAGTAGGGCCAAAAAGGCTGCGTGTGATTTGCCACCGGGCCAAAATAGGGCGGCCAGCCCGGCGCGCCGAGTGCCACGGGTGAGTATGCGTAGGTGACGCCGTAGAGAGAGTTAATGCCGCTCAAGAAATGCAGATCTGAGCAAAATTTCAATTGCTCGAGCGAATCGCCGAAACGGTTGGGCTCGCCGAGCCAGGTCCAGGCTTCCGCCAAAATAACCCGCTTGCCTGCCAGGTGTGCGCCCGAACTCGCCCAGCGCGAAGTATTGAACTCCTTCCATTCGTAGTGCTCGCCAACAGGCACGTCAACGGCGCGGTAGCTGGCGAGTGAAACTGGCGGCGTTCCATATGCCTCAACCTGCGTGGTGACGCCGTGCCGCTGCGCCCATTGAGACAGCGGTTGGATGAAGCCGTCAAACGCCTGCTCTGAAAGCGTGCGCCAAAAATCGCAACGCAGGTCGCGCGAATCGGGCCGGGTCTGATCGAACAGCGCCGGAAGATGCGGAATCAGGTCGTATCCGCGCTTGCTTTGAAAAATGCCGGCAAAATCATCGGTCCAGTTGGTGTGGTAGACCTCCAGACTGTCGCAAAAAATCGAACGCAGGGTGCCGGCTGGAATGTCGGCCAAAAGCTTGTCGCCCACGGCAATGAGATATCTCTCGGTCGCGTCAGCATTGTAATGATCCAACACCAGGCCTTCGGCGCCCACCGACGCGCGTTTCACTTGCATGCGCGTGGGCGAGGAATAAAAAATCTGAACCTCACCGCCAGTTCCAAGGGGCGTGATGGTACCGTCGGGGCGCACGTTGACGCTGGTGACCTGGCTCGGGTCCACATAGAAAACCGAGATAATTTTAGCGTGCTCGTCGAGCGCCGGAAGCTGAATAGGCTCGGACGTCGTGACCGGAATGCTGACGCGATGCAGTCTGTGGGCGCTATCGGCAAGCGCGACCGACGGACCCCCGTAGGGCCACCCGGTTCCCAGCACCATATCCGCGGTCAGGCCAAGCTTCTTACAGGTACCCAGCACGGAATTGAGAACGGAAAAAAACTCCGCCGAGAGATAGCTCTGGTTTTGGATGCCGTGCTCAGGATCATCCACGGCAATCGGATATGTTGGAAAAATCAACACGCCGCCCACATGAGCGACGGCCATGAGCTTCAACTGCCGGTCGCACTCTTCAGCCGTCCAGGCGGGCCCGAATATGTACCAATGCATGCGCAAACGGTAGGAATTCGGAACCTCGAGAAAGTCGCGCTCTTCGCTCGCTTCATGAGATGTGCCTCCAGGCGGTCGCACAGCCAGAGCCGCGGCAGACTGAAGAAACGCTCTTCTGGTGGGCTGGCCCTTTCGGGAACCAAGCATCGACTCGATTCTAGCGGATCGCAGAACGATCTAAATCGGTTGACGCCTGCCTTCGTTCAGGCCGGACTTGCGGGGCGACCCGGCCAATCGAGAAATCAGCGACTATTTCGGTAAATTTCCACCCACTGGCCGTGCCGTTGCCATCGCGCCACAGGCTGCACACCCAGCAACGCGCGCAAATCATCCGGCTTAACTGGGGCGGCGTAGCCATAATACCGCTTCAATAATCCGATCCAGGACGGCTGATCCATGAGGCCCCACGGATCCCAGGTGACCGAATAGAGCGCGATGATGTCGACATTCTCGCGAGCCAGAGGCGCGATATTCGATGCACGGTAATCGTAGACTTCGCGGACTCGAACCGGGCGGCTCACATATCCGAACTCCGGACGCCGCACCGCCGAGGATAGCGGAAACATGGTCGCAACGGTCTTGCCCGGATAATAGCTTTCCAGATAATGGGCCGCCTCGGCGTGCAACTTTACGAAGTCCGTAAAAGCCAGATTGTTTTCCCAGGGAAATGGATAAGGCGGGTTGACGAAGTTGGCGATTACCAGCGCGGCAGCAAGGACCAGCGTGCTCGCAATGCGCCGGGGTCCCGGGCAGGTCCATAACGCCTGCGCGAAGGCAATGTAAACGAAAGGCAAGACCGGGAGCAGATAACGCTCCAGCACCGCGCCGCCCAGAACGCTCACCAGTAATACCTGCACGCCACAAATCCACGCAGCCACACGCCAGGCACGTGTCCGGAAAAGTTTCGTGCGCCGCCACGCATAGATCGCGGCGAACGTTCCAATCCAATGTCCTGTCCCGGCGAAAAGAAAATATAGCCGCCGCGCGAGTGCCAGTCCCAGACGCACGGGATGTAACGGATAAAAAACGTTGTACTCGGTGAAGGCGGCGTTTCCGAACAGGTGGCCCGTTGCGCGGTCGAGAGCCAACAGCCAGAGGCCCAACGGCACCAGCGGCAACAGGAACCACAGAGCTACGCGCCGCCGTTTCTCAAAACAGAGAAAGGCTCCAAAAATCGCGGACGCAACAAGACCGGTCTCTTTCAGCATCACCAGCGCCACGGACGCCAGTGCAGCCGCAACAATGCGGTTGTCGAGAAACAGCACCAGTGCGAGTACGGTAAACAGCATGGCCGGCATGTCGAGCTCCGCCATCATCGATTGCGCGAAAAACAGCGGCGATAGTGTCAGGAACGCCACCGCCAGTGCAGCCGCCCCGGTATTCGTTCCCAGTCGCAACGCCAGCACATAGGTGAGAATTGCGCCTGCCACGGCGAGCACTAGCATCGCCAGACGGGTAGTGGCGATCGAATAGCCTGCAATCGACCAGACTCCGGCCAGGTAAGCCATCACGCCCGGCGGATGCACGTTGGGAACGGTGGAGTGCGGAATCCAGGAGCCGGTTTGAAATATATCCAGAGCGGCCGGGACGAACTGCCCCAACTCGTCCCAGTAATAAGGAAGGTTCCAGAATGGAGCGTGCGCAAGAAAAATGAATACTGCAACGCCTGTGAAAAACAGAAACGGCGTTGAGGCGCGGACACGCTGGCCCGTCGCTTCGAGATTCATCCGATGCTATTGAACAGACCCGGCGCCGCCCGCGCGCGGTTCCAGTTTGATCTCGCCGAACGTGGCCTCGTACTGGCTGACGTTTTGCTGCAGAACGTTCAACAGCGCTTTAGCCTGCTGAGGACTGAAATACACTCCCTGAAAATTGTGGATGTTCACATTTTCCGGAGACGTTTGGTTGATCACGCCGAACAGCAGGAAGAAGTCCCACAGGTTGACGCGAATCTGAACGCTGTTGGCGTAGCCCTCGCGATATTCGGGAGCGTTGATGAGATGAATCTTAGGCTGCTGGGGCGGAGTCATAGACTAACAATCGTCACGCATGCCAGTCCTTGCGTCAACCAGGGGGAACTGCAGATTGGAATCTCGGCGCCCCTTACACGCAGTACAGCGGTGCTGCAGGTTGGCTCTTGTATGCTGGTAACAATGTCCAGAATGCTGGAGGAAATTCGCGAGCAGCCAGCGGCGCTCGAGCGCACGCTCAAAGCTGAACTGCGTCGCGCTGAACGCTTCAAGAAATTCCTCGAGATGCGGCGTCCAAGGCTCGTCATTCTGGCCGCACGCGGCACTTCGGACAACGCCGCTCTGTTCGGCCGGTATCTGCTCGAGATCACCACTGGCATCCCTGTGTCACTTGCCGCGCCGTCAATCTACACCTTGTACAATGCGCGCGTCGATCTCCAGGACACTCTGGTGGCCGCGGTTTCGCAATCCGGCGAATCGACTGATACCAACATCGTGCTTTCGGAAGCCCGCAAACGAGGCGCGATGACCATTGGCATTACGAACGAGACTTCCAGCTCGCTGGCCAAGCTGGCAGAGCATGTTTTTCTGGTGCGAGCCGGGAAAGAACGAAGTGTTGCCGCCACGAAGACCTTCACGGGGCAGGTGCTGATGCTCTATCTATTGGCCTACGCTCTTGGCGGAAAGGTCCGGCCGGATGACCTGGCGCGGCTTCCGGAGCGCGTGGAAATGGCACTCACACTTGAACCGCATATCGCGGCGTTATCAGAACGCTACCGATTTATGGATCACGCTGTGGTTGTCGGCCGCGGCTTGAATTATGCCAACGCTTTCGAGTTCGCACTGAAGATGATGGAAACATGTTACGTGGTGGCGGAGCGGTTTTCTTCGGCAGACTTTCTACACGGACCCATTGCGCTGGTGGACCGCGATTTTCCTGTATTCGCATTTGCTCCCACCGGTGTCACTTGGCCTGCTATTCGCGAAACCGTTCAGAAGTTGCACGGTTTGAAAGCCGAGGCCGTGCTCATCACGGATGCGGGAAATCGCGAGGCACGCTTCGCCGGATCCAGATTAATCCAACTGCCGCGCCGGTTGCCTGAGCTGCACACGCCCATTCCATTCATCATCCCGGCACAAATCTTCACGGCTTGCCTGGCAGACCAGAAAGGGATTAACCCCGATCACCCCCGCACCATTACGAAGGTGACCAAGAACTTGTAATGCCGGCATAATAAAATGGCCTGGCGAAATTCAAGATGAACTTGATGCCGATCTTCATCTGGAACGCACGCTCACATCAAGAAGCACCACCCAATACTGGACGGATTGCAGCGCGAAGCCGATCAGGATCAAGCCAACTCCAAAGACACCCATTCTCTTCTCGGGCACGTGATCTGCAATCCATTCGACGAAAGGCGTGCAGGAGCCCGCGATTGCCGTGACCACTCCAATCACCAGTCCGGCTTTCACCCCAACGCTCAGCGCGTTCGCGTGCTGATGCGCCGTTACGGCGCTGATATATCCGGCGACAGCGTAGCCGACCGTGCGGTTCACCGCCGCGAGCAATTGAAGTTTGGTCATACGCGGGCGTTTGGCGGGTTGGTAGTCGACGGTCGGCCGAATGCCGGCTCGGTACCCAAGGACCTGTCCCATCGTGCTCAGTGCGCCAAACGTGGCGCCAAATGTGCCTCCATATAAATAACCAGCGCCCAGAGCGAAGCCGCCTCCGCGAATGGCGCTCATCGCCGCGTCATAAAGGAATCCCGGCTTCGGTCCACGCCTCGCAGCGCGGGAAAACTCCCAGGCGAGTGTGATGCCGTGCGCCACGCCGGTCGCGAGCCCAATTACCGGCCCCAGGGCGAGGCCGTAACCGGCCCCGAAGAGCACGCCGTAAGTGACTCCTCTGGTGAGAGTCCGCAGAGGTCCGTGTTCCCCGCCCAAGAGATCGTAGGTGAGGTATAACGCGCCGAGCACGTCAATTGAACAACCGACTATGCTGACCAGGGCGAGCGTGTGTCTGTCGATCGTCATGGAATGTCGGCAAATTGGGCGTTGTTGAGGACCCGAAACGACTCGTGCTGTGCGCAGGCGATGAGCTGTTTCTTCGGCGTGTCGATGCTCTCATCCCCTAGCTGGAACGTTCCATGGTGGATCGCGATGCTGGTCTTGGCGGCCAGGATCTCACGGGCTCGAACCGCTTCATCGGGGGCTATATGCACCGGCGACATGAACCAGCGGGGTCCGTACGATCCGATTGGCAATAACGCGAGGTGCGGCGATCCGAACTTTTCCCGAATCTGGGCGAAATGAGGTCCGAACCCGGTGTCTCCCGCGAAATATACCAGCCGTTCCTGACATTCGATCACATAGCCGCACCATAGGGTCTTGTTGCGGTCGTGAATCCTCCGGCTTGAGAAATGCAGAGCCGGGACGCAGTGGATGGTGAAGCCCGTGAGCGACCCCGGCAATGACCCCAGGATTGACCCCGGCAGTGACAATGCCTCGCCCCAATCCAGTTCGTGAGCAGGCCCTATATTCTCGGAGCGAAGCAGCCGAGCCACGCGAGCCGGAACAATGAACGTAGAATCTCCACGAGCCGCCAGCCGGCGCAGTGTCGGTAGATCCAGGTGGTCATAATGATTGTGGCTAATTAGCACGGCGTCGATCGATGGTAGATCCCCCCAAGATACTCCCGGCTTTCTCCGGCGCCGCGGCCCTATCCAGGACAGAGGACTCGCTCGTGGCCGGATCCACCAGTTGCTCCAGGGCTTGGACCACCTCCGGGACCTGTTCGGCCTTGCGCTTTCTCCCACCCCCTGCCCGCCGCACTCGCTCGAGAGGAGTCCCGTTCCCTTTCAGTCCCGTAAGCCTTTGTGCAGGGTCGTACGGCTCAAACCCGTGATCCGCGATAACGTGGCGATTCCCCCGTGGCCCAACATTTGCGCATCCGCCGCAGCTACCAATCGACGCTGCCGCTCATTCAGATACCGGCTCAGCACAGCGTACTTCTTACGCCGGAATCCGAGCCGTCAGCCATGACGGTATCGTACAATTTCTCGCTTCAAATGTCCTTATTCGTGCCGGGCCCCTAAGCTGTGCGCGCAGATTCTTAAAAAGTGGGGGAAAAAGGGCTACGCTGGCGATCAGATCGCGAGGCATCGGTACAAAGTAGTTACAACCAAAGTGACAGAGAAGAGTCGCGAACGAATCTTCGTAATAGGAGCCGCTTTGTTGCACGGCGACTTTTTACGTCCGGGCGTATCGTGATTCGCTACCTCCACAGCCACCGGATATCCTAACCGTCCGTCCGAATACAGGCAATTGACGGCACAGGGACTTTCACCCTGTTAGTTTCTCAGCATTGTCGGCTGCTCACCAGGCTTCCAAAGGCTTTCGTGTACGGCTTTCGTGGCTTTCGTGTACGCGTGACAAAAACGGCGTTCGA
>QHXW01000170.1 GCA_003223115.1 Acidobacteriota bacterium | reverse complement strand
TACGCCCCCAAGACAGACAAGGCGGCCTACGACCGGTCGATTCAACTTGCTGCGGAGTGGATGGCGAAAGCGCGCCCAAGGAACAACGACGATCGGGGCTGGCGACTGCTCGGGCTGGCGTGGGCGGCAAGGAAAGATGCGAAGCACACGGCCATGCAGGAGTTGCTGGAGGCGCAGCGCACCGATGGCGGCTGGTCCGATATCGACTCCATGGAGAGCGGTGTCTACGCCACCGGAAAGGCTTTGTACGCTCTGCAAACCGCGGGCATGACCGCATCCAATGCGGCCTACGAGCGCGGGGTCCAGTTCCTGCTGAGAACGCAACAGGAAGACGGCTCGTGGTACGTGAAGACGCGCGCGATGGCGTTCCAGCCGTACTTCGACGCCGGTTTCCCGCACGGTTTCGATCAATGGATTTCCGCCGCCGGTTCAAGCTGGGCGACGCTGGCGCTTTTGCCCGCATCACCGGCCCCGACCACCTTGGCATCGGGAGGCCGATAGTCCCGACTTACCCATCACAAGGGTTCCCGGATCTTGTAGGAAAGCGAAACGTCGAAGCGCCGCCGGCCACAGCGAAACCATTGCTCGATTTAGCATGCCTGCGGTGCTACACGTAACCCAGGAGGTACTCCCCGAGGTACTCCCATGGGAACTTCAATCGCAAAGACCGGCGGTGACCCGGGCTCTGAAATTCGGCGGGCGCAGTTACGGAGTTACGGACAGCAGCCAATAAATACTTTGAAGGCCTCGCCAAGAAGGACGTATCGGCAGTTCCCTGGGATGAGCACGTCATCTTGCGTTCGCCTCTTGCACCGGGGGCTCGACACGCCGCTCGAAGGAAAGGCTGCAGTGGCCGCCTGGTTCGCCGGTCTCTATCCTGTCCTGGGAGAAGTCAGGGTCATCGATCACTACATCAATGAGGAGATGACCGCCATCTGCACCGAGGCATTGGTATGGTAGGGATCACCAATCCGCCAGCCACGCTGCGCGTGATTGATCGCTTCCTCATCAACGCCGAGGGCAAGAGCACTGGCCACGAGAACTGCTACGATCCACGCCCCGCTCTGCAGAAAAGCGTTCTCCAGAAAAGCGCGGACCAGGGGGATTCATGCGCTGCCAGCAATATCGTCGACGAAGCTTCGGAAGAATCGTTCCCGGCCAGCGATCCGCCGGCCTGGTAAAGGTGGTACGGAATTATTAAATAGACAATAATGCTCTCTATGAGCGAGGTGATAACGTGTAGTTCCAGTCTGGATGTGGCGGCGTTGTGTGCGCGGCTCAGACTCTAACTCAGCCGCTCAAAAAATCTGCCCGAACTTCAGCAAACAAGAGGTCAGTACCCGGCAGTTAACCAATTTCAATATTGCGGAGCCCCAGCCGCCAGAGGCATACCAGAGGAAGGGGTGGTGCTGTCCGCGTAACTCTCACAACCACCGGAGTTCCTGCAAAGGAGAAACTTGTGCGTTCATCCCAGAGATTGCGTGCCAGTCTGGTTGTCTCAGTGGCTTTCTGCGCCTGGCCCAGCCGCGCCACGGATTCTGAGCTTCTGCAGTTCGTCGCGCCGGACACACGGATACTGATCGACATCAAAGTGGGCCGTATTTTGAACTCGCCCCTCGGTACGGAGATTGGCCCCCAATTGCGCGCCACCAACCCTGAACTTCAGGACATCCTGTCGAAGGCGAAGTTCGATCCAACGCGAGATCTGGAAGAGCTTCTCATCACCGGTTCACGAGTCAACAACGGGCCCGCGCTGATGCTGGCGCGAGGGAGCTTTGATATCAGCGCCATCGAATCCTTGGTACCCGGTTCAGGGAAGCGGACGACGATTTATGAAGGCGCAACCATCTTGAGCAACCCGGGACACGGTACGGGCGCCGTTGCATTCATCGGCAATTCGATTCTGATTGGGGGCGATGACCTTCAGCGCGTCCAGGCTGCCATTCGACGCCGCGGCCAGCCAGTAGCAATCGGGTCTGAGCTGGCGGCCAAGGTTCAGGCTTTAGATCAGCGCTACGACATTTGGGGAATTTCTTTGGCATCGCTGAGCTCGCTCGGCTCGAACCTGCCGTCAAATTCGAATATGCAACAGGCAGCGGAACTGCTTCAGTCCATACAGGAAATCAGCGGCGGTGTCAGGCAGAGTCCGGACATTGAGATGTCTCTCGAGATGGTCACCAAGACCGAGAAGGACGCCCATAGCCTTGCCGACGGGCTGAAGCTTATTACGGGGCTGATGACCATGAATCAGCAGAACAAGTCCGGATTGAAGGCGGATAGTTTGAAAATGGAAGTCGTGGCGCGCACTGTGCGCTTCTCCGTGCACGTTCCGGAAGAAGATGCGAGAAAAGCTTACGCCGACTATCGCAAGCGCGCCGAGGGGAGCCAACTGGCGGCAGCCGTCCGCCCGGCTCCAAAACCACAACCTACAGGCATTACCATCCAGTCGTCAGGTAAAGACATGGGAACCGTGGTACTGCCGCCGAAATAGTGAACGGTCTCAATATCGTTTGACGTGGGTCATACGGTCGTAAATAAATTCCATCGGACCTTGCTAGCGCCGGGCGATCAGGTTGCCGGAGCGGTCTACCAGAAACTGCCAGCCACCGAGCACCAGTGTCGTTGCACCATAATCCACGATCAAGGCGGGCCCGCGGCGCTTCCTCTGCGATATCTGCTCTCTGTAAAAAACAGAAGTGGTGCGGAATTGTCCGCCCGTGAAGATTCGACGCGGGGCCAAATGATCGGGCGTCCGGCCGCTACTCCTGTTGCGGTCAAAGCGCGGTTGATGTGTGGGCACCACGGCGCGAACCCTGACGGTGACGACTTCGGTTGGACGCGCAGGATCCGAGTACCCGTAGATCCGCTGATGCTCCTGGTGAAATGAAGCACTCCAGGGAATAGTCAGTTCATAGCTCTGCCCCACGTACCGCAGATCTGCCAGGCGCTCGAAGCTCGCGGCCGGCATGTCCTTACGGCCCGCCCGCTCGAGTGTCGCGAAACTCGGCTCGATTTGTGATGCCTCTACTACACCCGCCGAGTAATCACGAACCCGGTCCGCCAACAGCATTCCCACCGCCGAGAGCGCGCCTGCATCCCGCGGCACAACCACGATTCTGATGCCGAGTTCTTCGGCCATTTCGCACGCATGCAGACCCCCGCAGCCGCCGAACGCCACCAGCGCGAAATCCCTGGGATCACGTCCGCGCTCTACCGAGACCACACGGATGGCACGCTCCATATTGGAATTGGCAACGCGTAGGATTCCGGCAGCGGCGGCGTTGCGGTCGAGCGACAACGCTCGCGCAATACGATCCACGGCCTTGCCTGCGCGGGTTGCGTCAATCAGCATTTCTCCACCGAGGAATTTATCCGGCGCAATGCGGCCAAGCACCACGTGCGCATCAGTGACGGTCGCCTGATCACCTGTGCCGTAACAGGCCGGGCCGGGATCAGCGCCCGCACTCTCAGGTCCCACGCGCAGCAGTCCGCCTTCGTCGACGCGCGCAATGGAGCCGCCGCCTGCGCCTACGGTGTGGATGTCCAGCATGGGCACGCGGACAGGAAACCCGTCCACGAAGGCTTCGGTGGTGAGGTGGAGCTTGCCTTCCCAGAGACTCACGTCGGTGGACGTGCCGCCCATATCGAACGTAAGCGCGCCGCTGATCCCACTCCAGCGCGCCGCCGCAGCCGCTCCCACGACACCGCCGGCCGGCCCTGAAAGAATGGTTCGCACCGGGTGCCGCCGGGCTTCGCTTGCAGTGATGAAGCCGCCATTCGATTGCAGAATGGAGACGGGGTGCCGGCTGCCGCGCTCCAATTGCGCGAGATACGCGTCCATCAACGGGCCGACATAGGCGTTGATCAAAGTCGTGGAGGCGCGCTCATACTCGCGGAACTCGGGCGTTACATCGTGAGAGCAACAAATATAGCCTTCATTTTCGAGCAATTGAGCTAATGCGCGCTCATTTTCCGCGTTTGCATATGAATGTAGAAAGCAGATGGCGACAGATTCCACACCCGCGCGGCGAAGCTTTTGCCGCAAGCGCATGAGCTCGATGCGTGCAGGGCGCTGGGCCACCGTGCCGTCAAAGTAAGTGCGCTCCGGGACGCCGAAGCAGAGAGCGGCGGGGATCAGATGTCGTCTAGGCCGGGGAGTGAGATTGTAAAGCTGTGCGCGATTCTGCCGGCCGATATGCACCAGTTCGGTGAAGCCTTGCGTGGCGATGAGCGCTGTGCGCGCACCTTTGCGCTCGAGCAGCGCATTGGTGGCCACCGTTGAGCCATGAACGACTTCAGATTTCGCCGGAGCAGCGATGCGGCGTAATCCTTCGAGGATCACGCTTGCCGGGGATGCTGGATTCGATCGTAATTTGAAACTCTCGATGACACCATTGTCACGAACAACAACAAAGTCTGTAAATGTTCCTCCCGTATCGATTCCGATGCGCACGAAACCAGCATGGTAGCAGAGAGAAGCGGGATGCAGGAGGAGTCAGAAAGTCAGAATACAAAAGTCAGGAGACAGCCATGCCTCCGGCGGTGCCGCATTGAACAGCCTGTGACTTCGACCGCAGCCGACTGCCGGCTTCCCGCGCCGCAGTTTTTGGGGAGACAGCGATGTTGGAAATAAACGGCTTGACTGGAAGTCACAGATCAGGAGGCGAGCGGTTATCCCCGAGCTTGCGGACATCCACCGCTCCGCCGGCGCCACTATAATGCAGCTATGTTGAAAAGCATCGTTCTGCTGCTGGCCGCATCTTTCTGTCTGCCAGGTGCGGGTCCCGCCAGGATTGTGCTGGTTGCCGGAAAAGCGAGCCACGGCTCGAGAGAGCATGAATTCAATGCCGGCGCGCTACTCCTCGCGAAATGCTTGCGGCAGAACCCTGGCGTCGAACCTATGGTGGTGAAGGGCGGTTGGCCCGAGGACCCATCTGTTTTCCAGGGCGCTCGGGCGCTGGTTTTTTACGAAGACGGCGGTACCGGGCATCCCATGATTCAAGACGACCGGTTGGCCACGATTGGCAAGCTCATGCGAACCGGCGTGGGTTTGGCCTGCATTCATTACGCCGTGGAGGTTCCCAAGGAGCGGGGCGGCGCGGAGTTACTCGAATGGATCGGCGGGTTTTACGACCGCCCGTATTCAGAGAATCCGGTGAACGACGCGGCGGTGACGCCGGCATCCCCCCGGCATCCGATTTCGCGCGGATGGAAAAGCTATTCCGGCCGTGACGAATGGTATTACAAAATTCGGTTTCGGCCGAACGATCCGCGCCTGGTTCCGATCTTGACCAGCGAACTTCCGAAAGATAATCCGAAGCGCGAAGTGATTGCCTGGGCTGTCGAACGCGATGACGGCGGCCGGGGCTTCGGCTTTACGGGCGCGCATTATCATGACAACTGGCACATTCCCAATTTCCGTCGCATGGTGGTCAATGCCATCCTGTGGATCGCCAAGGTGGACATACCGGCGGGTGGCGCTCTATGCGACGTCACGCCGGAGGATCTCAACAGCAATCTGGATTCGAAAACGCCGGAGAAATAAGAGCGGAATGAAGCGTTGGTGACGCCGGCCGGTTTACGGTGATGCCAGTTGCCCCATCTAGTAAGATGGTTAATTCCCATGAAGCTGAACAGTTACACCATTACGCAGGGCCGGGACCGCGCGCCCGCCCGCTCCTACTTGAAGGCGATCGGATTCACTGATGCTGATCTGAAAAAGCCCATCATCGGTATCGCCAATACCTGGACTGAGACCATGAACTGCAATTACAACCTGCGGGAACTGGCGGCCAAGGTGAAAGAGGGGGTACGCACGGCGGGAGGCACGCCCATGGAGTTCAATACCATCGCGATCAGCGACGGCATCACCATGGGTACCGAGGGCATGAAGACTTCGCTCGTGAGCCGCGAGGTCATTGCGGACTCGATCGAGCTGATGGCGCGTGGGCACATGTTCGACGGCATTGTGGCAATAGTGGCCTGCGACAAAACCATTCCGGGCGCCGCCATGGCTTTGCTGCGGCTGAACATTCCGGGCATCGTGTTGTACGGCGGCTCGATTCTTCCGGGCCGTTACAAAGACCACGACATCACCATCCAAGACGTGTTTGAAGCCGTAGGTGCAGCCGCAGCCGGGCACATCACAGATCAGGAATTGCTCGACATTGAAAATCACGTGTGTCCGGGTGCAGGCGCGTGCGGCGGCCAGTTCACAGCCAACACGATGGCGACCGTCATGGAACTGATCGGCCTTTCGCCTATGGGAACTGCCGCAGTGCCGCAGGTAGATCCGCGCAAGTACGACGTTAGCCGGTACTGTGGTGCAGTCATCATGGACGGGGTGAAAAAGGATCGCAGACCGCGACAGATCGTGACACGCACGGCCATCGAGAACGCTGTCGCGGGTGTGGCCGCAACGGGCGGTTCGACCAATGCCGTCCTGCACCTGCTGGCCATTGCGCGCGAAGCCGCAGTGCCGCTCGAGATCGATGATTTTCAGCGGATCAGCAATCGCACGCCGATTCTGGTGGACCTCAAACCCGGCGGCCGTTTCGTTGCGGTCGATGTGGACAAGGCCGGCGGCATACCCGTCATTGCCAAGCGTTTGCTAGATGGCCGCTACGTGGATGGTTCCGCGCTGACATGCACGGGGCTGACTTTCGCCCAGGAAGCCGGGAAAGCTGTTGAGACGCCGGGCCAGGAAGTCATTCGGCCCTTGGATAAACCTCTAAAGGCCACGGGCGGCCTGGCCATCTTGCGCGGATCGATTGCGCCTGAAGGGTGCGTCATCAAGTTGGCCGGACACAACAAGAGACAACATCTCGGACCTGCGCGAGTGTTCAACCGTGAGGAAGACGCCATGAGCGCGGTCACGCACGGGCAGATTCACCCCGGTGATGTTATCGTGATTCGCTATGAGGGTCCCCGCGGTGGTCCGGGAATGCGCGAAATGCTCGGTGTGACCGGGGCAATTGTCGGCGCCGGACTTTCCGATTCGGTGGCCTTGATCACAGACGGACGTTTCAGCGGCGCAACGCACGGTTTCATGGTGGCGCATATCGCTCCGGAAGCTGCAAACGGCGGGCCTATTGCAGCGGTTGAAGAAGGCGACACGATTTCAATTGACGTGGACAAGGGGGAAATCAATCTCGGGATACCGCCGGAGACTCTGCGCTCCAGGTTGATAGCCTGGAAGCCCCCGGCTCCCCACTACGCGAACGGAGTATTCGCGAAATACTGTGCACTGGTGGCTTCGGCTTCCGAAGGCGCAGTCACATCGAAATTCTGAGCGCTCATTTTTGACTCGAGGTTGCGGAAAAACCCGCCTGTGGTTCTGCGCTCCGCTCAATCTTCCGCGTGGTGAAACCGCAGAAGCTCATGAGAACTCAATTGCCACGCATCTGGTGCGCTCACCAACGATCTAAGTGGCGTGTATGAAGATTCTTTTTATCGGGGACATATTTTCATCTGCGGGACGGCAGATCGTGGCGGATCATCTTGCGGATATTCGCGAGACGCAGAAAATCGACGTAGCGATTGCTAACGTCGAGAATGCTGCCGGCGGATTTGGCATAACACCGACCATTGCCGAAGAGCTGCTCGCTCTGGGACTCGATGTCCTCACCACGGGCAACCACGTCTGGGACAAGAAAGAGATCTATGAATACCTGTCCCGGCGCCCCCAGCTTCTGCGGCCCGCCAACTACGCGGATCCGGCTCCCGGCTCCGGGCTTTTCATTTTTAAGGCGCGCAGCGGCGTGGACTGCGCAGTCATCAACCTGCAGGGACGTACGTACATGCCGTCCACAGAATGTCCTTTTCGCAAGGCCGACCGGCTTCTTGAAGCGCTGGCCGACACCAAAGTGCGGTTTGTGGATTTTCATGCTGAACTCACCAGTGAGAAGATGGCCATGGGATGGTATCTGGACGGGCGCGTCTCCGCTGTCATTGGTACGCACACTCACATTCCGACGGCGGACACCCGTATTCTACCGGGAGGCACGGCTTACCAGACCGACGTTGGCATGACAGGACCTTATGATTCGGTGATCGGAGTGAAAAAAGAAGTGATCCTTGAACGATTTCTGACAGCGCTGCCGGTGCGCATGGAGCCCGCCAAGGGTTCTGTGGAATTGCACGCGGTGATCGTTGAGGTGGATGACGCCACAGGCAAAGCACTGCACATTGTGCGTCACACCGTTCGAGGAGATTGATGAATTCGGCCGGTCCGGATCTGGTTGGTCTTTACGTCCAGGTTCTAGGCACACTGCTCTACTGCCTGGTGTTCCTGTTTCTGTGGCGCCAATCTGGAATTCTCTATTTCGGATACTGGAGCCTGGCATGGGGCCTGCAATCAGTTGCGCTGCTCTGCCTGCGGGTGTATTTTGCCGCCTCTTCGGCGTTCTGGCTCAGTTGCTACGCGCTGCTGGAATTCGCATTCGCACTGGTATTGATGGCGGCGGCGCGCGCCGGTCCCTCCAAACTTGCCGGCACATGGAAATCACTGCTCAGAGTGCTTCTGGGGTTTCCGCTTTTTCTGGCGATTGTCTATTCCCTGGGACTGCAAACTAGCTTTGAGGGATTCCAGACGCTGCATGGGCTCATCCTGGGCAGCATTTATCTTTATACCTTTTTCATGATCCGCGGCAATGTGGGCGTCGGTGGTCAACTGTTCCGGGTTTCGCTTCTCTGTCTGGCGCTGGCATTTCTCCATAATGCCGTCGTGTTCTTTTACCTTTACAACCGCGGCGGGCACCCAAGCTGGCCGCGATATCTACAATACAACAACCTCTACGATTTTGCGCTGCTGACGCTGCTGGCTTTTGCCGCCATGGCGATGTGGATTGAAAGCCAGCGCGATCGAATTCTGGAACTCAGCAGCGAGTTGGACGTTGTGCGACGCGACAGCGTGAAGAACATGGACCTGGACAAGCTCACCGGGCTGCTCAATCAGGCCGCGCTCGAGCGTCGTATGGAGGGAGATCAAGAGTTTGTAGGTGTAGTGGCCGTCTGCGATATGGATAATTTCAAATCAATCAACGATCGCTACGGGCATCTGGTGGGCGACGAAATCCTGCGCAATATCGGGCACCTGCTGCGATCATCTATTCGCCAGGAGGACGAAGCGTTCCGCTGGGGCGGCGATGAGTTTGTGATTTTGTTCCGGAATCAAAACCTGGCGGTGGTGAAGGCCAGAATGCTCGAGATCCGCGAACGTCTGAAGGATTTCCGCGTACGTGGTCACGGCACACTGTCCATCGACTTCAGTTGGGGCACCTCGGAGGCCACCGGTACCGGATTACGCGGAGTTCTCGATGTCGCCGACCATGATATGTACGCCTATAAGCGGGGCCGTTCCACGCCCGGGGTGTAATTCGGCGCGCCAAAAACCTCCACCTGCCCGGCGACAGTCTTCGGCAATCTGATTCGTCGAGAATGCGTCTCCGCTGAACAAGCCCTACGGCTTCTAAAATGGCGACAGATACACTACAACGCGGTTGAGAGAATCTGAGACATACAATCTGCCGCCTGCATCGAGCGCTATCCCCGCGGGCGCGCGCAGGTTATTGGACATCCACCGGGTCGTCCGAATAATTCCACTGGTGAAATCACTCTGCCCCAACACTAAGTCAGCCGAAGGACCATTGGCAGCCTTGGCACCCAAAGCCGATGCCGGGTAGCGCAAGATGCGATTGTTCAAAGGGATCGGTGAAATATAGGTTTTCATCCTTGTCGAAAGCCAGCGACGCATTGTAACAGTTACCCGATTGGCAGTCCGGCGCGGACGTATCGTTATTCAACGCCAGGCTTCGAGTAGAGATACCGCCTTGGTTGGTCCCCCCGTTGAGAAATCCGATTGTCCTATTACGAGGTCGGGCAAGATTTGATCCGACTGACTGAAGGGCTTTGGAAAACGGAGAATTCGGCTATTGCCAGTGTCCGCAACATACAAATTTCCCGCCGAATCTACGGCCAACCCCGCCGGGCCTGTAAATCCGGTAGAGAACGAACCTCGCCCTGGGCCTCCGCAAATGTTGTAAAGAAGTCCTTCTGTCCGATTACCCTGTCCGCCGGCGCGCCATTCGAGAATTGAGTTGCATCTTTCCAGGCCAGCACGCTGCGATTGCCGGAGTCACTTACATAGAGAATGGCAGGAGTCGCAGTTGTATCAATTACCACAGATGCCGGTGAATTAAGGTCATGTCCTTCCACTCTAGGTTCGGGGCCAAGCTATTTACATCAAGACCGCGCTGGCCAATGACGCGAGAGGGGTTGGGATAAGTGTCTGCGCGTGCACGCCGGCGATAGTTAATAAGTTGGCGGCAACAATGCAAGTAAGGCAGTAAGTTCTCAGGTAAGGCATGATGTTTTCAGTCGGAAGCTAAGGTATGTTCCCAGTGGGAAACATAGCATGGGGTTGAAGGAGTAGCTATTTTTGGGTTGTAAAACAGGGAGAGTACGACCTGTCGCGATTTTACGACCCCCAGATATGGTCACCAAAATCTGTGAGCTTTAGAACACCCCGGGAGTGTCAATGAACAGATTGGCGAGACCCGTGCTTCGTTTAGTGGCGGAGTGTCATAGACAAGCGAATTGGACGGTCGAGTGGAGGAATTGTGGCGGGAAAGAACACATCAGTCTTCGGTATTTATCCGGATCGCACCAACAGTGTGGAAGAGGCTATCGACGCATTCAAGGCTGCGGGATTTCGCAGTACGGACATATCGGTGCTTCAAGGATTTCGCTCACGAAGTATGAAGGCGCCTGAGGGCGCTGCCACGGGCGCCACTTCTGGCGCGGTGATCGGCGGAGCACTGGGATGGTTGGCCGGAATCGGAGCGCTCACAATAACAGGGCGGCCGAACCTGTCGTGGCGTTGCTGGCCGGTGTGGGAGCGCTTGGTACGGCGGGCGGAGTTGCCGGGGGACTTATCGGACTGGGAATGCCAGAGTACGAGGCCAGGCGGTAGGAGGGCCGCGTGAAAAAGGGCGGGATCCTGCTCTCGGTCCACTGCGACGACGCTGAATGGTCTAAACAGGCCCGGGAGTTGATGAAGGCACGGGCGCGGAAGACATCTCGACCATTAGCGAAGCTGCGGCGGACTACGGAAAGTGTGACAAGCCGCTGCCACGTACACGAACCATCAGTCCACTTGTCGACGGACGCGAGTCGAAAGCGAATCTGTCGCCAATATTGGAAGAACTGGTCGAGGAACTGCCGCCTACACGGGCTTCGGCAGGCTGGTCTTCCGAAGTGGAGTGACCGGCAGCCGTCAGTGCCCGGGCGACGGGCGACCCCTTTGTTACACTGGGATTTGCCGTACCCTGAGCAACGCATCCGCGTTTGCGCCGTTAATTTTCTGAACACCTCACCACTAGTGTGGGGAATGCTCCATGGCGCCGAGCGCGGAGTTTTCGATCTCTCATTCCGGGTCCCGTCGGCATGTGCTGAAGAAGTCTCGGCAGGCAATGCGGATATCGGCATCATCCCGTCCATTGAACTCAATCGTCATGAGTACGGCAGGGTGCACGGGTTAGGCATCGCGTGCCGCGGCGCCGTACGCAGCATACTGTTGATTTCGAAAACCCCGTTCCCAAAAATCGCGACTCTGGCGGCGGACACCAGTTCCCGCACATCTGTGATGCTGGCGCAAATCATTCTAGCGCGACGTTATGGCACCAAGCCCCGCGTGATTGGGCATCGGCCTCAGTTTCAGCAGATGCTTGCGGCCGCTGATGCCGCATTAATCATTGGCGATCCGGCGTTGCACCTCGATCCCGCTACAGCCGGGCCGCATGTTCTCGACCTGGGCGCTGAGTGGCATGACATGACGCGCCTGCCGATGGTTTTTGCCATCTGGGCGGGGACCAGAAGCGTGATCACCCCGGAAGTGCAATCGATTTTCCACGCGTCGTATGGTTTCGGCCGGGATCACATCGAGGACATCATCCGAGCTGAAGCCGACCCGCGCGGCATACCACGCGAACTGGCGCGGCAGTATCTGAGAAATCACATTGTCAGCGAGTTGGGACCCGCTGAATACCAGGGGCTGGAACTTTTTCTCGAGTACGCCAGGTCGGCGACGATTATCTCCGGCCAGGACGCCGGCGCGGCCGCCGGAATTCGCGACGCCTAATCTCGCGTGCGGCGCGCGTGCACCACGAAGCGTTCGGGCGCCGGTCCCACGTACGAAAATGGATAACAAGTCACTAGCGTCAACTCAGATGTGGTGGATTGCCGCAGAACCTCGGTATCGGTCGCGTCGACCACCTCGTACGAGCGCACGCGATATTCGTAAGCGCCGTCGAGTGTTCTGAGCATGATCGTGTCTTCCTGGCGTATATTGCGCAGGCCCCTGAAAAACGTGTCGCGGTGACCAGCTAGACCTATATTGCCCGCTTGACCCGGCGCCGCTGTTCCGGGGACATGCCCGACGGCGAGCGCAAGTATGCGTTGCGAGACGCCCTCCAGAACCATGGTCCTTAAGCCGAGCCGCGGAATCTCAAGCCGGCCGACCACCGATCGCCCCAATAGGTCCTCGCTCGCAACCCCCAGCCGTAAGTCAGAGATCAGCTTTCCGATTCCAGGCCTGGGTTGTACGGACGAAACGGAGGCCAGAAATTGATCCTGTTGTGTGTATGTCTCGCCACCGAGTGCTTGTTCGAAACGCTCGTTCTCCCAGTTTTGAAACAGATACGCCTGATAAATGACGGATGCGCACCAGCCAAGCGATATGATGCCCAAGCCGAGAAAGCAGTACTCACCTCCTCGTATGAGGGCTTTGCTCAACCGGCAACGGACGGTCACGAGCGTTCCAGGCGTGCCATTAGAGCATGCAAGAGGGTGCTCAAGAAGATGGAGAACAGGCCGATGAAGGCTACCAAGGGCAGGTAACTCGCGGTTTTGGGAAGCACTGAAGCACGCGCAACGGGCTGGTTTCGAGCGATGGGTTCCCGCTGACTTCGGCTCCGGGCGCGTGCAGACGACACGCGTGCAGACGACAATGGAGCGCCCTGCGGTTCTGCAGGCCGCTGGCGTGCGGTTTGAGCTTTCTGCGATTGCGAGATTTCCCGCGGCGGATTGGTTTCCGCCGATTGCCGTGGCGGCATCGCCGGCGTAGTGGGCGCCGATTTCGCCGCCGGGTCTTCGAGTCCGGGAGCCGTCCCCGCTAATGGCGGCACGAACGGAACCTTCGCGGGGGTTGGACCGGGTTCCACAACCATGCGAGCGAATTTGCCAATATCTCCCGGGAGTTCGGCGGGCATCGAGAGCACTGAACGGCCCACCACGCGCGCCAGTTCAACAGCCTGCGCTTTCGGGTACACAAATTCCTGCCCGTAATTCCTTCCGGGCGTGAACCATAGCCGGAGTGCCTTGGGCTGCTTGGGGCCACGCTCGAAGAAAGAGAACACAGTCTTGTCAGTGGTCGGCAGGTCGTAATTCGGCATGGTGAGCAGGGTCGAAACCAGGCGCGTTTCGTCCGCAGTCCACAGTTGCACGGTCTCAAAAACCTGAAGCACGTTCCGCTCGGGCTCCGACTCGATTAGTCTAAAGACATATTGGCCCGGAGGGATGAGAGTCCCTGGAATTTCCAATGGCTCGTTTGTACTAAAGGTTGTCTTTCTGGGTAAATCGGTGAAGGCCGCCAGACGCATATCAGCGCAGACAGTCAGCGTCCACAAAACCAGCGTCCATGTTGCTCGGCGGCTCATCATGATGCTAAATGTGGCGTTCAGGCCCCGCTACCCTAGCGCCTAAACATACTTTGACACAATCGGGCAGCCAAGGGAATAACTTCGATCAGACTCATCAGATAAGTCTGATCCCCTGCCTTCCGGGGACTGGCGGGTCCGCGTCCCACTCTGCTACCAATAAAATAACTAAGTAGGGATGAAAATCAAGGAGCTACTGACCCGGGGAAGGCCGACGTTTTCATTCGAGTTCTTTCCTCCGAAAAGCGACGAAGCCGCGCGCCAGCTCGAGCAGACTATTACCGAGTTGCAACCCCTCAAGCCGAGTTTTGTGTCCGTTACATATGGCGCGGGCGGGTCAACTCGCGAAAGAACCATCGAGATCGTGACCAAGGTGAAGCGCGAAACGGGAATCGAGGCCATGGCCCATCTCACCTGCGCAGGCTCCACTCGTGAAGACCTTAAGGGCGTGCTGGGACGGATCCGGGACGCCGGAATCGAAAATGTGCTGGCTTTGCGCGGCGATCCGCCGAAGGGCCAAACGGGCTTTACGCCGGTTGAAGACGGGTTTCGATATGCCAGCGAGCTGGTGCGGTTTATTCGAGAGCTGCACGATTCCGTGATGTGCCTGGGTGGCGCCTGCTATCCCGAAAAGCATCCGGAGTGCGGCAATCCAGCCGTGGATCTGGCGAACCTGAAGAACAAGATCGACCGGGGTCTGGACTTCGTAATCACCCAGTTGTTTTTCAACAATCAGCATTACTTTGACTTCGTTCAGCGCGCCCGCCGGATCGGCATCCAGGTCCCCATCATCGCTGGGATCATGCCCATCACCAACGCCTCGCAGATAGAGCGTTTCATGGTGAGCTGCAGCGCCACAATTCCCTTCGAGCTCGCCGAAGAACTCGACCGCCGGCGGGACAACCCGCAGGCCGTGATGGAGTTGGGCATCGCGCACGCTACCGCGCAGTGCGCGGGGTTGCTCGATGGCGGCGCACCGGGAATTCACTTTTATACTCTAAACCGCAGCACGGCCACGCGCGAGATTTACGCGGCGTTACACGCGGCCGGCTATACAGGTTGAGAGCCGGCGGCGACTTAACACACGTTGCTTGAATCATCGTCCCGCCCCTTGCTTGAGCGTGTTTTTCATGACATTCTGATTGGAATAGTCAGGAGGTCTTCGATATGCAACGGCACTTTCGGCGTGCAGTGTATGGAGTTCTGTTCAGCTTCTTCGCTCTCTTTTCTAGCTGCCTCTGGGCGGACGTAACCGGCTCGATTTTAGGCGTGGTGCACGACGCTACACAAGCCGTAGTAGCCGGCGCGCGCGTTGTCGCCACCAACGCAGAAACGAACTTCAGCAAAGAGACTTCGTCGGCCGTTGACGGGTCGTACCGGATCCTGGCCTTGCCTACAGGAACCTACAAGGTGACCGTCACCGCGGCGGGCTTCCAGCAGTACACCACTACGAATATCAACGTGAAGGTGAACGATCAACTGCGCCTCGACATTGCGCTCGAAGTGGGTAGCGTGCAGCAGGAGATCAACGTTACCGCCAGCGCCATCCAAGTGGAAACGTCGAATACTCAGCTCGGCGACGTGATCGAGTCGAAGAAGATCCTCGCGCTGCCGCTGAACGGCCGCAGCTATATCGATCTGCTGGGGTTGCAGGCTGGTGTCGCCCGTCGAGCGCGGGCACCATCGGCGGGGATCGGCCGGTCTCCGGCGGGCTGAGCGCAGGTAACATCTCGGTAAACGGCCAGCGGGAGACTTCCAACGCATTCCTGGTCAATGGCGGCGATGTCAGTGAGGGCCGTAATCTCGGCACAGGCCTGATTCCAAACCTGGATTCGGTCGAGGAATTCCGGCTCATTACTAACAGCTTCGATGCCGAATATGGCAAGTTCAGCGGCGCGGTAATGAACGCAGTCACCAAATCCGGAACCAACCGCATTCATGGCACAGCATTTGAGTTCCTGCGCAACGACAAGTTCGATGCCAACAACTTTTTCGACAACCAGGCTCCTCCCGGACCCAACGGGAAAGCACCTCGCGCAGAATTGCGGCGCAATCAGTTCGGGTACGCCATCGGCGGGCCGTTCTGGAAGAATAAGCTTTTTTGGTTTACGGACTACCAGGGCACGCGCCAAGTGTCAGGCGCCAGCACGGGCATCGTTCAATTGCCCACGCTCGATCAGCGCAACGGCATTTTCTCCGCCGGGGACTTGACAGGCACGGTCGATGGACCTTATTGGGCCCAGGTACTCTCTCAGCGGCTAGGATACACGGTGTCAAACCAGGAGCCCTACAGCTCGCCCACCTGTGCATCGACAAATGACTGCGTATTTCCCGGAGGCGTGATCCCGAAGCGGGCATTCTCGAAGCCAGCCATCGGAACCATCCCATTTATCCCGCTTGGAAATATCGATCCCAACTCCGGCCTGTTCGCTGACGCTGGTCAAAAAAACGTGGTTCAGGACGACAAGGCGGCGCAGCGCGTCGATTTCGTCAATCAGAAGACCGGGAATTGGTCGTGGTATTACCACTTTGACGACTCCAACGCTCTGAACGCTCTCCCAAGAGCGAGCGTACCGGGGTTCCCCTCCTTTACGCCGAGCCGGGCGCAGCAGATTGTCATGAGTAACACCAAGACTCTGGGGCCGAGCGCCGTGAACGAAGCTCGTGTAAGCTTCTTCCGCACTGCCACGATTACGGACAAGCCGAAAGGCAGTTTTGCGAAGCTCTCCGACCTCGGGTTCGTCACGGGTGTGGGAACTCTGGGGATCAATCCGTCAGGCCCTCCCGGGTTCCCGGAGTACGTGCCGCAGATGGGCTTCAACAACTTCTCAGTCGGCGTCCCTACGCTGACGACAACCCAGCCTAACAACACCTGGATGTTCACTGACGGCTTCTCGAAGGTGCTTGGCAGCCATACGCTCAAATTAGGCGGCGAATTCCGCTACCTGCAGATCAATGAAAGGAACGTCTGTGGTCCGAATGGAACTTTTAACTTCGACGGCAGCGTCACCGGCGTGGATATCGCCGATTATCTGCTGGGCGCACCCGCCTACGGTGGCTTCAACCAGTGCAGCATGCAGTTTCTGGACTCGAGGACCCGTTACGGCGGCGCTTACGGGCAGGACTCCTGGAAGGTGAAGCCGAACCTGACGCTGAACCTCGGGCTGCGCTGGGAAGTCAGCATGCCCTGGTACGACACGCAAGGCAAGATCGAAACCATCGTGCCCGGACTGCAATCCACGCAATTTCCTACCGCTCCGAAAGGTTGGGCGGTTCCCGGAGACCCTGGCATTCCCCCTACCTTGGCGCCCACGCATTACAACAATTTTGCTCCTAGAGTAGGGATTGCCTATTCTCCGGGCTTTACCGACGGCGTGATGAGTAAGGTTTTTGGAGGTCCGGGCAAGACCAGTATCCGCGCTTCCTTCGGCATCTACTACACCTCCATTGAGGACCTGAACCTGTTCTACGAGGTTGGCGACGCTCCCTTCGGCCTGTATTGGACCACACCCAGCAGCGTTCTATTCGAGGAACCCTACCGCACTCGCACCGATGGCAGTTCACAGGGTGTGAAATTCCCGTTTACTTTTCCGACCCCGGGCGCGCCGGAGAACAAGACGCTGGACTACGGCAGATATCTTCCCATTCAGTATTCCCCCGGTTACGACATTCACAACCGCATGCCGTATGCGGAGCATTATAATTTTTCGATCCAGCGCGAGCTGACCAAGTCCACGGTGCTGACGCTGGCCTATGTGGGGACGCAGGGTCACACGTTGATCTCGCAACACGACGCCGATCCGGGGAACGCGGCTCTTTGCCAGCACCTCACAGCGATCGGTGCAATGGACTTGAACACATCCTCACCCGGTTGCGGTCCGTATCAGGAAAACGATATTTACCAACTTTCTGATGGGTCGAAGGTGTACAGCACGCGAAATTATCTGAGCGACAACTACTGTCCCACGTCATCGACTCTTATCTGCTTTTCCCAAAACAACACCTTCACCAAGAACAGCGCCAACTCCAACTACAACTCCTTGCAGGCCACCCTTGAGCGCAGGGCCGCCAATAGCACGTTTCTGATCGCTTACACGTTCGGAAAGGCGATAGACAACGCTTCGACTTTTGGCGATTACATGAATTTTTCGAACTTCCGGCTGAGCCGGGGGCTGTCGACGTTTGATGTCACGCACCATGTCGTGGCCAGCTACACGTGGTCCATCCCATTTGATCGCGCCTTTGGGTCGCTTCCGAAACGCCTGACGCAGGGGTGGACGGTGAATGGCATTTCGCGCTTCGCCACCGGATTTCCGGTCGGAATCTACCAAGGCAATGGCGATATCTCGCTGACGGGCAGTAGTTCCGATGAACCAAATCGCGTGGGACCAATCGTGACACGGGGCCCACGCAAACTGGACGCCGACGGTGGGAATAGATATTTCCTGGCGAGTGCGTTTCAGGAAAACACCGCCCTCGGCACGTTCGGGACGAGCAGCGCCCGATTTTTCCACGGCCCTGGCGTCGTCAACACCGACTTCGGCATGGCGAAGAGGATTGCGATTACCGAGTCCATGGCCATCGAGGTCCGCGCTGAGTTTTTCAACATTTTCAACCATACTCAGTTCGGCAACCCGAGTGGGAACGTCAGCAGCAGCCGGTTCGGCCTTGTGGGCAGCGCCGCTTCACCGCGTATCGGGCAGGTGAGCGCGAAGTTCTACTGGTAATGCGAGTCGCGCCTGGCGTTGTGCTCTTATTTGTCGTCTTAGGCAGCTTGCCGGGCGCCGACACCCAGGCCGAGACGTACCGCAGTGCTGCTCTCGCTGCCGCCCACGAAAAGAACTGGGACGTCGCCATTGAGAATTATCGGCACGCGCTGCAACTCGAGCCCAACGACTCGGACACGCACTACAATCTGGCGCTGACGCTGAAGTACAAAGGCGCTGCCCGCCAGGCCATCGACGAATTTCAGGCATCTCTGAAGTTGCGCCTCAAGTGGGCTGAAGCGCGCTACGGTCTGGGCGCCACGTGTTACGACCTGCACGATCCGGCTTCCGCACTTCAGGAATTGCAACAGGCTATCGAGCTCGATCCGAAGAATGCCGGCGCTCACCACTTGCTGGCGCGCATTTATCTGGAGCAGAATAATCCGACCGCTGCGGCGACCGAGCTGCGCCAGGCGCTGAAATTCAAACCGCTCGCCGACGAATATTTCGAACTCGGTCTGGCCGAAGGGCAACTCGGCAATCTGTCGGCGGCTGCGGCCGAGTTTCGGCGGGCCATTCGACTCAAACCGCAGTTCGCCCAGGCCCATTCGCGGCTCGGAGTCACGCTGCGCCGGCTGGGGAATCGTACCGGCTCCCGGGCGGAATTCCGCGAGGCTGTGCGGCTTGACCCGAAGGACCCACACGCCCAATATGACCTCGGCATGGAACTGAAATACGACAACGATCTGGCCGAGGCGGTCGCGTCGTTTCGCCGCGCCATCGAGCTGAAACCTGATTTCGAGCAGGCCCGGTACAATCTCGGCATCGCCCTTCGCGCTCAAGGGCAGGTAAAGGCCGCGCAATCCGAGCTACGCGAAGTGAAGGCGCTCCATGATTTCCGTACGCGCCTGGCCCAGTCGAAAAATCTCATCCTTCAAGCTGTCGAAGCTTTAAAGCGCGAGGAACTGGGTGAAGCGGCTGCGCTGTTTCAAAAATCGGTCGACCAGAGTCCCGAAGTGCCCACTGGCTATTATTACCTGGGTGTCATCTGGGGCAGAAGAGGTGACGCCGGCAAAGCACTCGAGGCTTACAAGAAGGCGCTCGAGCTGAAACCAGATTACGCGCAAGCCCATTCAGGTCTGGGGCTGGTTTACTGGCGCCAGAATCAGGCCACAGAAGCTTTGGAGGAATTCCGGCAAGCGGTGATGAGCGACCCTG
>QHXW01000172.1 GCA_003223115.1 Acidobacteriota bacterium | reverse complement strand
TCTTTTTCGTAGTGTGGGCGATCGCGCTGGCGCTGCTGGCGGCATTCCGGAAAATGCGCGGGCGCATGGGAGCACCTGCATGAGCCGACCAGGTCTTCTGCTCGTGGCCGCGGTCGTCCTTGTGGCAAATGCTTTTGTGCTGGTGAGAGTGGCGCAAAACCGGTCGGCCACGGTGCAGGAAATGGAACTGACCGAGAGAGAGCTGAGCCTCCAATTTGCTGGCCCGGAAAACTCCCGGATCGGGCTGGTCCTGAATTGGATCGATGCAACGGCCCCGTGGTATTGGCCTTGGGGCAGCGGACAGCCCACCACCCAGGCCGGCTGGCTGAACGAGGCCAAACTTCGAGAACTCGGCTTTGACGTCAGCACGCCGGCGAACACTCCGGAAGCTGACCTCAAGTACAGTCACGTGTTTCCGCGCGATGCGTTCGTGGTTTTACAATACGAAGGTCCGGAGTGGGAAGCCTGGATAAAAAAGCGGGAGCAAGAAGCGGAGCAGCGTCCTTCCAATCTTCCGGGTTCGGACCCGCGGAGGATGTCCCACCTGATCGCCATAGACGTGGGCCGCGACCCAACCGCACTGCGGCAACGTTATCCGGAAAAACAGCGATTCCTGATCGTACGCGGAGTGGTTCGTTTGTTTTACCAGAAGGTATGGCACGAGCAGCAGCATCGCTTGTCCGACAAAGGCTTTTTGCGAGGTCAGATTGAAGTCACAAACCGGGAGATCCATGTTCCGCTCCCTCATACGTCGCCGCTCTCATCGCTTCCAGGGAACGGTTCCTCTGCGCCGCGCTACGTCGTGACGCTGCGCTACGGAACTAGGTTCGAGCCTTGGGTAGCTGCCGTACGCCGGCTGTAAAATTGGCTTGCCTCTGGCAGTCCAAATTGGTATGATCACCTGAAATGCTGCCCAAGCCCCAGTTGAATCCGGCGTCTGAAGTGCCACTCTATCACCAACTGTATCGGCATTTCACGGAGCTGATTCAATCCGGTTCGCTGGCTCGCGGAGACCGGCTACCAGCCACTAGGGAATTGGCTGGCCTACTTGGACTGAACCGAACTACTGTCTCCGCAGCCTACGAGCTGCTGGAATCGGAGGGCCTGATCTCCGGCCAAGTGGGCCGCGGCAGTTTCGTCACGGGAGTAGAAAACGCGCGTGAAGGCGGGCTCAACTGGGAAGCGATTCTCGGCTGGAGCGGCACACAGGCTGTGCCGGCGCTTGCGACATCGAACCAAAACATCATCAGCTTTGCGATGTCACGTCCCTCGGAACATCTGTTCCCCATTGCGGAATTTCGCGCGAGTTGCCAGGAGGTGATGAGCGGCCCCGATATAGCTGGGATTTTGCAGCTCGGCTCACCCGGCGGATACGAGCCCTTGCGTCAATATCTTCTGGAGGGAGCGAGGCGCGAGGGTGTGGCGCGGCCTGGCGACGATCTCATCATTACCAGCGGATGCCAGCAGGCGCTCGATATCGTGAGGCGCGTTTTAGTGCGAACGGCGGATAAAGTTGCGCTCGAGGACCCGGTTTACCCCGGGCTGAAAAATCTATTTCGCGAGGCAGGCGCCGACCTCATCGGCATTTCTGTACGCGCCGATGGTCTGGACGTCGAATACCTCGAGCGCGTCCTGGCGAAAGACAGGCCGAAAATTCTGGTCTTGACATCGAGCTTTCAAAATCCAACGGGCTCGACCTTGAATCTCGAGGCGCGCGAATCCATTTTGCGGCAGGCGCGCAAAGCCGGCACTGTCATTATCGAGAATGACATCTATGGGCAGTTACGCTACCAGGGCGACGCGCTGCCCACCATCAAGCAGCTGGATGATGCCGGCGGCACGATTTTGCTGCGCAGTTTCTCCAAAATTTCATTTCCGGGTTTGCGCGTTGGCTGGGCCGTGGCGCCCAGGGCCGTGATCGCCCGCATGCTCGAAGCCAAGCACCTGTCCGATCTGCACAGTGATCAGTTTTCGCAGGCGGTGCTGTTGCGCTTCGCCGCTTCAGGGCGGCTGGAGGCGCACCGTTCACATGTTCTCGAGGCTGGCGCCGAACAATTAAAAGCGGTGCTCGCGGCCTGTGCGGATTATCTTCCGCAAGGCACCGAGTTCACACGGCCTGAGGGCGGCATGAACGTCTGGGTGCGATTGCCGGAGCCGTTGGACGCCTTGGAGTTGTTGACGCGTGCGCAGCGCGAGGGTACAGAGTACCTGCCCGGCAGGTATTTCGCGGTCCGCCGCCCGGAGCTTGGTACGCTGCGCCTCAGTTTTGCCGGCCTCGGGCCGGAAGAAATCCGCAAAGGCGTCATGATTTTGGGCCAAATTTTTAAGAGCGAGTTGGACCGGCTGCGGCGTTCCTGGAGCCGCGAGCCGACACCGGCGATGGTTTGAAAACGGGGCAGCGTCTGGAATATCAGGGATTCGGCGGTCATGTGGCTGGGCACCTGGAACCTGACAATCTTTTCTTGAGGAGTGCATATGTATCTGGACGAGACGTTTCGGGTAAAGGTCGGGCTGGCCGAGATGCTCAAAGGCGGCGTGATCATGGACGTGACCAATGCCGAGCAGGCGTTGATCGCTGAGAAGGCGGGCGCTACGTCGGTGATGGCACTGGAGCGGGTGCCTGCCGATATTCGAAAAGAAGGTGGCGTGGCGCGTATGGCGCCCATCACCAAGATCCGCGAGATTATGCATATTGTGAGCATTCCTGTGATGGCGAAAGCGCGTATCGGCCATTTCATGGAGGCACGCATTCTGGAAGCCCTGGGTGTGGATTACGTGGATGAGAGCGAAGTGCTCACGCCAGCGGACGAGGAACATCACATCGACAAGCGCACTTTCAAGGTGCCGTTTGTTTGCGGTGCTCGTAATCTGGGTGAGGCCCTGCGGCGCATCGCCGAAGGCGCTGCCATGATTCGAACCAAGGGCGAAGCGGGCTCCGGCAACATCGTCGAAGCTGTGCGGCACATGCGCACCATTCAGAAGGAGATGAAACAGCTCACGGTGCTCGGCAGAGAGGAACTGGTGGCCGAATCCAAGAAGTTGCAGGCGCCGCTCGAGCTGGTGGAGTATGTCGCTGAACACGGTAAACTACCGGTGCCGAATTTCTCGGCCGGCGGCATTGCCACCCCCGCGGACGCTGCGCTTGTGATGCAGCTCGGCGCACAGGCCATTTTTGTCGGGTCAGGCATTTTCAAGTCTGATGATCCTGAAGCGCGCGCGCGCGCCATTGTGAAAGCCGCGACTTATTTCAACGACCCGCAAAAGCTGCTGGAGGCCAGTGAAGACCTGGGCATCGGGATGCACGGCATCGATGTTTCCAAGTTGCAGGAATCGGAGCTTTTGCAGACACGAGGCTGGTAATGCGCGCGACGGAAACAGAGGACGAAGCGGCGTCAATGTCGAAGGCGGAGAACCTCGCGTCAAAAAAAGTCGGCGTGCTGGCACTGCAAGGCGATTTCGAAGCGCATAGCGCGGCCATTGCGCGTGCCGGCGCCACGCCCGTACTGGTCCGTAAACCCGAGGACCTCGAGAACATCGCAGGCCTGGTGATTCCCGGCGGCGAAAGCACCACCATGCTGAAGCTGTTGAGAGAAGAGGGCATGTTCGAGCTGCTGGCTGAGTTCGGCCGGAAACGTCCCATTTTCGGCACATGCGCGGGTGCGATTCTGATGGCCAGGGAAGTGACCCATCCGGCCCAACAGAGTTTGGGCTTGATGGACCTCAGCGTAGAGCGCAACGGTTACGGGCGCCAGATCGACAGCCGGATCACGCGCTTGGATCCTGATGCCGAATTCCACGAGCGTACTGCTCCGGGCGACCTGGAGGCGGTGTTTATCCGCGCTCCGATTATCCGGCACGTAGGACCCCAAGCGCGTGTGCTCGCCAGTTATGAGGGCGACCCGGTGCTGGTCGAACAGGGCCGTCACCTGGTAGCGACTTTTCACCCCGAACTCACACCCGACTCTCGCGTTCACCGTCTGTTTATTTCTAAACTGTGAAATCCTTTCGGCCAAAGCGCGTGCTGTTCGTGTGTGTGGGAAATTCTTGCCGCAGCCAGATGGCCGAGGGCTTCGCCCGCTGTTACGGCGAGGATGTCATGAAACCTGCGAGCGCAGGCCTTGCCCCTGCCTGGATCGTGATGCCGGAGACGGTCCACACCATGGCGGAAAAAAACATCGATATCTCTGATCAATACCCCAAACCGCTGCACCCTGAGCTGGCTTCGAAATCCGATCTGATCGTTAACATGAGCGGCGAAGATCTCCCAGACGAGATCCGAACTCCGGTCCGGAACTGGCTGGTTCGTGATCCCATCGGTGAGACGGAATCAACCTACCGTGAAGTTCGTGACCAGATCGAACAGTTGGTCATGGATCTTATTCTCGAAATACGGCGCGGGAACAAGAAATCAGATTCAGTGCCCCGCACATAAGCGAGTTGGTCCGGTTTCTGTTACGCGATTCATTCCCGCCTGGGCTCCATCGGTTATCCGACTCTACCGGCACTTTTTGCCTCCACGAAAAATCTTCCGTGCGGTAAGACGCACTCGCGGCCGGGACTTTGACCGCACGCCTGTCGATCACGATGGCGCAGTGATTGCTGTTGCTCTTCTGGAGGAAGCATTCCATGTCCAGAGTAGCGATTTGTTTTCTGGCCGTCGCCCTGCCGCTGGCGCTTTCCGCACAGCAGCTTCTTATGTTAAAAGACGGCAGACAAGTGCGCGGTCGTATGATCAGCGGCACGAGCCAAACCATCACGTTTCAGGATGAGAACGGCCGGAGTCGCCGGTATTCAATTAGTCAGATCGAGTCGCTTGACTTCACCGGTCTAGGGGCCGGAGCCGCGTCAACCGGGACGTTTGGCAACACAGGCAGAACAAATCAGTACCCGGAAAACGGTAATCCCTCAGTAAATGATCGATACCCCAACGACCGATACCCATCGGCCAATGACCGATACCCAGCGGGACCTCGTCAGGGCCGCTCGCGCTCGGCACTTGAATCGCGCGCAGTGCCGGCGGGAACTGAGTTCTCGGTGCGCACAAATGAGACGATTGATTCCTCGACCGCCACCGAAGGCAGGACGTACTCGGCTACTGTGGCCCGCGATGTCGTCGATAACAACGGCACGGTTCTCATCCCCAGAGGGTCGGACGCGCAACTCGTCATTCGAAATGTATCTCAGGAAGGCACTCTCAGCGGTCCCGAACTGTCGCTCGATGTTCAGAGCGTTAGCGTCGGCGGACGGCGCTACCTGGTGAGTACGGAGGATGTACAGCAAGGAAGCCAGGAAGGAATTGGTAAGAACCGAAGGACTGCCGAAATGGTCGGCGGCGGAGCGGCATTGGGAACGCTGCTCGGCGCAATCGCAGGTGGCGGTAAGGGCGCAGTCATCGGAGCGATAGCCGGCGCAGCCGCCGGCGGCACAGTGCAGGTTCTGACAAAAGGAAAGCAAATCAACGTGCCCGCCGAGACCCTGCTGACGTTCCGGCTGGATCAGCCCGTGAGGCTGCGGCCAATGTAACCACGTAACAAAAGACAGAAAAGGAACCAACCTGCCAACCGATTACACAAGAGAAAATCCGAACTGGAAAACTACACGCGCGCCAGTGACGGGTCAGTAACTGAATCCGATAGAACTGAGGAGTACCGCAGAATTTTATCGGCAGGGTCTTTAACGGGGGATCGCGTGCGAAACACAGCCGGTGAAGACCTCGGAAAAATCGAGGAGATCACGCTCGACGTGGAGGCAGGCACGGTCGCATATGTAGTGTGGTCCTTTGTAGTGTCGTCCTTCGGTGGATTTCTAGCTAGTTTTCCATGTCTTGACGACAGCACGAATCATGAAAATGGGTGCCAGATCGCGACATGCTACCAGATAGCGATATGCTAACAGAGCTGACGTTAACTTCTCGGTGGCCCTCCCCAGAGAGGCGTGACTGGAATCTCCAGACTGTCGCTTGCGCCGCTGGTGGGGTACCCGGAGATCCGTTGACGGTCACGCTCACCCCCTGGTCCAAGGGACGGGAGAATTGTGCTTTGTGTGCCTGCGCACAGTGCCACCTACGCCCCTGGCCATTAACCCAAGCTCTTCCAACGCTCCGGCATTTTATTTTCGAGGGAGCTAGGCAACACGGAGTCCGCACCCAATGGCCAGAGAACGACAGCAGCTCTCACGAACTGATGCCAACCCGATCAACGATAACATTGAGACGATCGCCAGGGTCGAGAAGCGTTTTCTCGAGGAGCGCTCCGTTTCCGACAGGATGGCCGACGCTATCGCCGGATTCTCCGGAAGCATGAAGTTCGTTGGGCTGCATGCGGTGGGTTTGCTGATCTACATTATTTGAAACCTCGGGTTCGTTCCGCATTTGCCCGCGTTCGATCCGTACCGTTCCTGCTGCTGTCGATGGTTGTTTCGCTCGAGGCGATCTTCTTATCGACATTTGTTCTGATGAAGCAGAACCGCATGAGCCAGTGCGCTGACCAAAGGGCCAGCCTGGATCTCCAGATCAATTTATGGGCGGAGCGGGAAATGACGGTAGTGCTGCAGATGTTGAGTGCGATGGGGGGAAGCTTGGCGTCGAGGAGACTGCCGGGAAGAAAGTGATTGAGCAACTGAGCGAGCACACCGCGATAGAAGCGGTCGTTTCGGAGTTGCGGAAAAGTTGCCAAAAGCATGAAAACGGCAAAGGAGCCCGCATTCGGAAGAACGAAATAAATCCATCGTTCGTAATCACACACAAAGTCTAGCCGGAAGAAGCGCCGGAGGCATATGATATTTTTGAGAAAAAGCGAAATGGATGCATCAAGGTGGTGATGAGTCCACAATAGCCGGGCGCAGAAGGACTTCCGCCACTAGTTCGGTGCTATCATCCAACACGATCCCTCCGGAGGAATCATGACTCGAGATCAGAAATTGGCTCTCGCTGCGGTCAGTGTGGGCGCGGGCGTCGTTGTACGGTTGATGTTGAAGCGGCCCAAATTGCGCGAGATGGCGGGCTCGGTGGTGCTGATCACCGGTGGTTCCCGCGGCCTGGGACTCGCTATGGCTCGCGAGTTTGCAGAAGAGGGCTGCCGGATTGTCATCTGCGCGCGCGACCGGCGCGAGCTGGATAAAGCCCGGGCCCAACTCGAGCGCGATGGCGCGGAGGTGCTGGCCCTCGAATGCGACGTCACTCAGCGGACGGCCGTCGAGACCATGATTCGTGAAGCCACCGCGCATTACGGCCGCATTGATGTACTGGTGAACAATGCCGGAGTCATTGAGGTGGGTCCGGTGGAAAATATGACCACCGAAGATTTCGAAGCGGCCATGGATGTGATGTTCTGGGGAGTGGTGCATCCTACTTTGGCGATTCTTCCTCAAATGCTCGAACGCGCCGCCGGCCGTATCGTGAACATCACGTCAATTGGCGGCAAAGTCAGCGTTCCTCATCTGCTCCCGTACAACTGCGCCAAGTTTGCAGCCGTCGGCTTCTCGGAAGGGCTTCGTGCGGAACTCGTGGGAAAAGGCGTGTTAGTTACCACCGTGGCTCCAGGCCTGATGCGCACCGGTTCATACCTCAACGCCAAGGTAAAAGGCCGCAAAGAACAAGATGCCACATGGTTCAGCCTCGCTGCCAGCCTGCCGTTGCTCTCCATGGGCGCAGAAAAAGCGGCGCGCAAGATTGTTAAAGCGACGAAGCGAGGTGAAGCCGAAGAGATACTCACCGCGCCGGACAAGGTGCTGGCTCAGGTTCACGCTGCCGCCCCCGGCAAAACGGCCGATCTGCTGGGCCTCGCTGCGCGGTTGCTGTTGCCGCCTTCCGGGAGAAATGAGAAAAGCGGTCTCGCCCGGCGGGTAATGCGCTTGCGCCTGCCTTGGATGAAACTCGCGATGTTGTTGGGACGCCTGGCGGCCCGCCGTCTGTTTCAGCCGGAAGCGTCGCGAGCCTGAGGTTCGGTAACGCACGCATCAGCTCTCAGACTCTCAGAGTTGATTTCCACACAACGGTAGGAAGTTTGCTCTCACAGTTCTAGGGAGGAACGAAAGATGTTGGGAATGATGCTACTCGTTTTTGTCATCCTGCTGCTCGTTGGGTCGTTGCCATCGTGGCCGTACAGTACGGGCTGAGGATATTACCCGAGCGGGTTATTCGGTTTGATTCTGTTGGTATTGGTCGTGATGTTGCTGCTTGGACGAGTATAGAGGCGGCCAGGAAAACCACATGCCTGAAAAGAAGAAGCCAAGCCGTAAATCATCACAGTCTCGCCGCCGGTCCTTGGCCTCGTCACGGTCCGCGGCTTCCCGGCGGTCGAATTTCAACCAGCCGCGCAGGGGGCTCGAAAGCGTCCGGCCGTTCTTGGATGGTAGCCACCCGATCTTCAGGCGGCCGGGCTTCTACCGGACGTCGGTCGTCGCCGGCTGGTTCCGCCGCCCGGTCCGGAGACCAGATCCAAACCAAAGCGCCGCGGGCCAGGGCTTCGCGGTCCAGTTCTCCAGCTCCTCTGTGGCTACAAATCACGAGGAAATCCGGCGCTGGGGCGCGGAGCGCGGCGGTGTTCCTGCCATGGTGGCGGACACAGGGTCCGAACAAGAGCCCGGCATCCTTCGAATTGATTTTCCGGCGGCGCGGAGGATTCCCTCCAATCGATTTCCTCGGACGAATTCTTGAAGAAATTTGACGAAAAGAACCTGGAATTCGTCTACCAGGACTCCACCGCCACGGGCGGATTGAGCCGTTTCAACAAGTTCGTGGACCGCGGTTCAACCCAGTCCACGTCCGGCTCCCGCACCCGCACGGCTGGCGAATAGGGTCCGTCACCGGGCTAGCCACCGGGCCACCGGGCTAGCCACTTGCGTAGGGCTTCCGTTTTCGTGATAATTACAGCACACAGTGATTTGACTGCACGGAACGGGAGTCCTACAGGTGCCGGTCACCAAGAAGACTGCTTTATCGCAAGCCCTGACGGCCTGTGTCCGTGAGTGTTACAGGCGTGAGACCCGGCGATTTTTACAGGGCCTTGCCAAGGACGAACTCCAATATATTGCCGAGTTTTTGGGTTCCTGCATACTGGAAAGCGCCGGTTATTGTCATTGCACCCGCTCGCAACTCGCCGAGGCGATCAAGCAGTTTGACCGCACCCGGCACGTCAGTAGTTGCTCCACTTCTACGCGCTCCTCGAATCCGGCTCAGGACCAGGAGCACAAAATGATTCTCCTGCTCGAGTATCTCTGCCGCTCAGGCCTGGCGCAGTTCACCATCGGTGTTGGCGCTGGCCAAGGTTGATCCTGGTTTCCGATCTCTCCCGCCTGACTCGTGGCTGTTTCCAGGCGGTTCGCGCGCGTCGAAATGGTAAAATGACAATTCCTGGGAGGTCGTCTAATGGTAAGACTGCAGACTCTGGATCTGCGTATCGGGGTTCGAGTCCCTGCCTCCCAGCCAAACATTCCCAAGCATTTCCTGAAAATCTTCTGATTCCTGCTCGATTCTTTGTTGCGGCTGTATTGCGGATTGTTGCGGAGAGGTCAGCCCGTCGACCTTGTCCACGAATGAAATATTAGCGCTGCGAATCAGATGGCCATAGATGTCCACGGTTACCTGGATCGAGCTGTGCCCCATCTGGTCCCGCACGTAGGCGAGCGACGCGGGTGATTGCAGAATCTGACGCTAGACAATATACGCATCATACGTATAATACTACGCTCCAGGACGCTCTTTTCAGCAAAACCAAGCAGCACTTCAGCCAGAGCGCTCCAGGTACCTAGTAGAGTTGGCGCGCCATCTGCGCTTACGGCCATCGAGTCTTCAGCGTGAGTTAAGACAGTTGACGGAAGCGGGCATCCTCAAAAGGCGGCAAAATGGGAATCGAGTGTATTTCCAGGCGGACACGACCTGCCCAGTCTTTTCAGAGCTTGCCCAGATCCTTTTCAAGACCGTGGGCCTCGTGGAAATACTTCGAAAAGCTTTAGAACCATTGCACGATCAAATCCATGTGGCGTTTGTCTATGGATCGATTGCGGCTTCGGCCGAACGATCAATCAGCGATATCGATCTGATGGTTATCGGACCACACCGATTTGAGAATTTCGGAGGGATTGTCGTAGATCGTCCAGCGTACCTGCGAACTGCAATTGCCATTTGGTGTGGGAGAATATGTCCCGAAGCAGTCTCCGATCACCTTCGGCCGGAATAAGCGCGAGCACCTGGATGGTTCTGGCATCCGGCGACGTAATAGCACCCTCCTATTTCAGGACTCGAACGGCTGTTTGCTTAGCGGTACCGATCCTCCACGAGGCTCTTTTTGCCACAGGCTCTTAAGCGCGCTTTATGATGCGCTCTTCGCATCCGCTCGACCTCGGCGCTGTGCGATTCTTAGGAGTCCTGAGCCGGCATCTCGAATCCAGCGGCCAATGTGCGTGCCGTGGGCATGGCCAGTATTCTTTCTACCATCTCTAACAGTCCGTCAGGAGCAAATGGCTTGGCCAGGAAACCTAAGTTGTGGTCTAGAACCTTGATGCGGACCACATCGGAGTCGGCATAGCCAGACATAAACAATACCTTCAATTCTGGCCGAAGAGCGAGCATTCCTGCAGCAAGATCAGGTCCCTGCATGTCGGGCATGATAACGTCAGTGATGAGCAGATCGATTGCTACCTCATTGTCGTTGGCGATGCGCAAGGCGACGATCCCGCTGTTTGCTAGTAGCACCCTGTAGTCAGCGCACTCCAGCATGCATTTGACGACCGTAAGGACCGACACGTCGTCGTCAACGACCAAAATAGCTTTCGGTTTGGGTTGCTTGGCGCTTTGCATTTTTTAGCGCTCCTAACGTTGGACTTAATTCTCATATTGGCAAAAGTAATAATCAAGTCATCTATCGGTTAGCAGAATATTGCTAACTTTAGTTACTATCAAATCTAAACGAGCGCTTCGCAGCGCCCATTCCTCACCGGCGGACTCCGGGAGGTGCCTGGAAACTTCGAGATCACCGGCAATACACTGGCACCGGCCCTGGCAAAGTTCATTGCGCCATGGTTAGACCGTCCGTATCTCCCTCTCTTGCGGGACCGCAACCCGGCGGTCACAACCGAAATAGCCCGTTCTGTAGATCGGTTTCGATTTCGCGCGGCTAAAGAATCTCGTCACGTACGCGGGGTGGAGTGACGTCGTGGTGGAGTTAGTCCTGTTCTGCCCGCCGGTATGAAACCGAGAAGGTCCGCGTCAAGTTCAGATGGTCCGCGGGCAGCGTGTCCGGGTAGCGCACGTAATCGAAGTCCCTGTTTAGGACAGCCCCATAATGCTCGCCCGATGTGATCAGCACCGCACGCTCCCAGCCTCTTACGTTAGTCGCCCGTCGTGGGGTACAACGATGGGAACCAGCGCTCTACGGCTTCAGTCGGGAACGCAAGCCGCAGGGGCGCCTTTGGACTATTGGAAACGAGAAGTTTCTTTTCCAGCAGAGCGGACGTGATGTTACGGGTCGCGCGTTCTTGCAGGTTGACGATCGCTGGCACACGACCGCGTTCGATCTCCCCCGCGAGCACGGCTTCGCGCAGCACGACATAGGAAAGCTTCGGGAGGCGTCTGGCTTCCACTTCGTCCCGACTGTACAATTCGATTCGGCGCAGCAGGTTCCCGGGGTCAAGAAGGGACTGCATGAACCGGACCTGGTCGATGCTGATCCGCAGAAAGAAACGGCAAAATTCTAACAAGGCGTGTTCGGACAAATTCCCTCGGCCGTCGTAATCATTCTCTCTGGGGCGGTCCGCCGCCATCAACAGACCCTTGTAATCCGCCACGTTCCTTGCCAGCCCGCGCGACACAGACCAAAGGCTACTTCCGATTCCCAAGCGGTTGAACAT
Source organism: Acidobacteriota bacterium (assembly GCA_003223115.1). Classification (GTDB taxonomy): domain Bacteria; phylum Acidobacteriota; class Terriglobia; order Bryobacterales; family Bryobacteraceae; genus QHXW01. The sequence continues at coordinate 16,639 of QHXW01000172.1, read as the reverse complement.
CGCGTGGGCCATGAGCCGCGCCACCCGGCCGTTTCCATCCAGGAAGGGATGAATCCAAAGAAGGCGGTGATGGGCAGCCGGGACCGCGATCACCTTGCTGAATTTACTAAGGGGCGCGGTATACGCTTCTTCTAAACGCTTCATGCATTTCTGCAGGTCTTCTCCCGTTGGCGGTACATGCAGACCGATCTTGACGGTTCGCGTTCGAACCTCCCCAGGAGTCACATGAAGCCGTTCACCCGTGTCCGGGTTCTCAACCCAAAGCAATTCCTCGGGCAGGCGGGAGCAAAACTCTCGATGCAGCCAGCAGACGTAGTTAAGCGAAACCGGTTCCGACTTTGCGTCCTCTCCAGTATCGATCTTCCGCTGCACCTCGATGTGTGCCACCGCTTCGAGTTGCAGATTTTTTTTCTTCGGTTCGGTGGAGTACTTCTTGGCGAGAGCCCGTTCAATGTCACGGGGCAACGTATTATGGCCTTCGATTAGGTTCGAGTAGTAGCAATTCATCGAGCGTACGAGGTCACCTACCGCGTCGCGGACTGTAGGGTTGATCTGGGCGGCGAGCGAACTCGCCGAGGATACAAGCTCGTACGCCAAGTCCTCTATGTCGTGATACGGGTACGGCCGGGAACAGGCGGGGTCGCGCGTAACGCAAGCAGGCTTATTTCTTGAACGCCGGCCGCAAGTTGGATTGCTTGAGCACTTCCGGATTCACCACGCTCTGAGGCATTTCACCTGATAGGACTGACGCCATCTGACTGGCCGCCGTTTTCTGCAGCTCCAGCAACGATTCTTCGGAGTTGAAGGCCGCGTGCGGCGTGGCCACAACCTTCGGATGACCGATCAAAGCATAACCCGGGTCCGGCGGCTCTTTGGAGAGAACATCCAGGGCGGCCCCTGCAATCTCGTTCGAGTCGAGAGCCCACAAGAGAGCATCTTCGTCCACCACCTCGCCCCGGGCCGTATTGATCAGGACGGCCGAACGTTTCATCAGACGGAAGGCGTCACGGTTAAACGCGTGGCGGGTCTCAGGTGTTGCAGGGACATGGATTGAAATGTAGTCACTTCCGCGCAGCAGATCTTCGAAACTGACCGCTTCCACCTCAGCGAACTCAGCAGACTTCTGGAACAGAGGATCATAGGCGATCACCCGAAGCCCGAAGGCCAGCGCCTTGCGCGCGAGCGTCCTGCCAATCTTCCCGAATCCTAATATTCCGAGCGTTCTGCCGCGAAGACGATAGAGCGGTGTCTCGGCCTGCAGATTGTAAACACCCGATTTGATCGCCCGATCGAACGCGGTTATCTTGCGGGCGCTCGAGAGAAGCAGCGCCATCGCGTGGTCCGAGACTTCTTCCAGGCAATACGCGGGCACGTTGGTAACAACGATTCCCAGGGTGGTCGCGCAAGCCACGGCTATGTTGTCCAGCCCGATTCCATAACGGCCGATCGCCAGGCACCGTTCCGCGTTGCGAATGACCGGCTCGGTTACCTTCTTCCAGCACGTGAGAATGCAGTCCGCGGCTGGCGCGAGGTGTTTAAGCTCTTCCTCGCCGCCTGTCTCTGCTACGACCAGGGTGGCGCCTACTTTCTCCAGAATCTCGCGCTCCGGGTCCAGGCTCTTCCAGGCGTAATCAGTAATCAGCACCTTTTTCATGGATTGACCCAAAATGACCGGAAGCACACGCTATCAATCGAAGATAACAGTCCGTGACCCATACGTTAGGATCCGGTGCGAGAGATGCAAACGAACAGCGCGGGCAGGCGGGATGCGAAGATCGACTTTTTGGATTTGGTTACTCCGGAAGAGCTGAAAACACATTCCGAACTCGAGCGCCAACGGCTGGAAATGACTGCCGATCCGCTCTCGAGGTATCTTGAAGCCGTCCAGATCCCGTCCCATCCGGGCAAGAAAAACTCCTTCCTCGAGATCCGTGTGCTGGTCGGCATGAAGGATGTTCCCGCCATTCCGAAAAATGAAATCGGAAATCATCGCGACCAGCCCCTTACGGTCTGGGCACGACACCAGCAGAGTCGCAGTTTCAATTCTTGGCGTTTCTGGCGTCAGGTCCCTAGCTCCTGGTGCCCTGGTTCGCCAGATGTGCGCGGAGATCGGCGCTGCTTGAAAGGATGTGTTCCTTCATGGCTTGACGCGCGCGCTCGGCGTTCCCGCTTGTAACGGCCGCCTGCACGATGCGGTGCTCGGCAATCGACTTGTTCGCGCGCAACTCCGAATCGTGCGCCGGCGGTGCGCTCAGCGTCTCCTTGATCCAGGTTTGCAGATAGCCTCGAATCATGCCAAGTAGTTGAAAAAGGATGGAATTCTGGGAAGCTCGGGCAATGGCGACGTGGAAACGCAGATCGAAACCCAGGTAACTGTCCGGCTGATTGGCCGATAGTTCCATGCCTTCAATGGCAGCCGCGATCTCCTGCAGGTCCTCCTGGCCCGCCCTCTGTGCCGCCAGAAAGGCTGTCTCGGATTCGAGCGTCAGCCTGGTTTCGATCAGATCGTCGACCATTTTGCGGTCCAGCAGCAGGCTCCAATGCAGAGTTTTTTCGAGGTATCTGCTACTGTCCCCCGAGACGTAAGTGCCCTCTCCGGCGTGCGGCTCCAGGATTCCCATCACAGAGAGCGAGCGCAAAGCCTCTCTGACGGAGGTCCGGCCCACACCAAACTGCTGACAAAGTTGCTTTTCCGATGGCATCCGCTCACCGGGTCTCAGAATCCCGCGGGAAATCAGGTCGATGATCTGTTCTACGATTTCGTCGCTTAAAGACAGCCGCGAAATGGGTTTCAGGCTTTCTATCATTGAAAAACAGGCTTTCTATCATTGAAAAAGAGGTTCCAGCTTGACTACGCTTGACTACGAGGTTTGCTTTACAGCCGCCGAATCCTGAATTATGCTGTTAGACAGCTTGTCTGACAAGTAGACATGATACGGAAACCCGCCTCCGGCGTCAAGCCGGTTGCTGTTCGCGAGGGCTACAGAGATGGCGATTGCGACCGAACTAGGCAGACGCGTCGAGTTAGTGTCGATGGACCCTCATTTTCACGACATTTCAATCGGCATTTATCGGCAGGAGAGGGAATCAGGCCCGGGGTACCTGGTTCACACGTATAGTCAGAAACCCAGAGCGCTGGAGCGAATCGAGTTCGTCATCCAGGCGATGGCCACACTCGGCGGCATGCAACAGGAGGGCCCCCGGCTGCGCTTTACGTGCGGCGATCCGCACCAGCTCACGGTTCGCCGAATTTTTATCGAAGCCTGTAAGCTGAAGCCGGATGCTAAGGTCGAGCCGCGTCCCCTGAACATTCTGGACAAGAAGTCCAACCTGAATATCACTGTTTTTGGCGTTGGGTCGGGCGTTTACGAATTCCGCTCGGAGGCTGGAGGGGAAGATGCCGCGAGCCGCGTTTCGGCAATTGCCGGCGGCCTGGCGAAACTGGCGGAGATGACACGCGTCAGCAGCACTCACGAACAAGTTGCGTTTGCATGCAAACATGCACACGACGCTGCGGTTGGTACGATGTTGATCCGCGCTCTAAACGTCAGGGCGATTCTGCGCGAAGAGGAGATGGCGGCGTCTCGCGGTGTATTGACGGCGCCCAGCGCTCAAAAATAGGGAAAGCGTAGAGGAAAACATGGGAACAGGTGCAAAATCGGCCGGTCAGATGACAAGCCGGCAGCGGGTCATGGCGGCCCTTCGACGCGAACCGGTAGACCGAACGCCAGTTTGCAATCCGACTTCGGTGGCCACCGTCGAGCTGATGGACCTGGCCGATGCGCCGTTTCCAGAGGCCTGCCGTGAACCCGAATCCATGGCGCGGCTGGCCGCGACCGGGTACACCGAATTGGGTTTTGATACGATCATGCCGGTCTACACCATCATCCAGGAATCCTCGGCACTGGGCTGCAAGATCCAGTGGGAGCAGAAAGATAACTGGCCGACCGTCAAGATGCGCGAGCCGATCTGGGAAAAGCCGGAAGATATCAAAATTCCATCCAATCTGCTCACCCACAGCGACACGAAATGCGTACTCGACGCCATCCGTATTTTGCGCAAAGAGTTCGGCGACGAGGTGGCCATCATCGGTAAGACCATGGGACCCTGGTCGCTCGGATATCATTGTTTCGGCGTCGAACAGTTTCTGCTGATGTCACTGGACGACCCCGGCAAGACGAAACTCTGCCTGGAGAAGTTGAAAGAAGCCACGGTTCAGTTTGGACTGGCGCAGATCGAAGCCGGCGCGGACGCCTTAACTCTGCCCGACCACGCCACCGGCGATCTGGTCAGCGCCGAATACTACGAACGATACTTGCGTGATTTGCACATCGAGTTCGTGGAGCGGATTCCGGCGCCACTAATTCTGCATATATGCGGCCGAACAGTTGACCGTATGGACTACATCGCGCAGACGGGGATGGCGGCGTTTCACTACGACTCCAAGAACGAGCCGGCCGAGTCGATGGGTGTCGTCCGAAGTCGTATTTCGCTCGTCGGTAATATCAATAATCCCGAGACGCTGTTTTCGAAGGGGCCGGAGCAGGTGCGGAAGGAGGTCTACAAGAATCTGGATGCCGGCGTCCAATTGGTGGGTCCCGAGTGCGCCATTCCGCTGCAGACCGCCATCGAGAATCTCAAGGAAATCCCGCTTGCGGTACGCGACTGGCATCGGGAGCACGCGACGACAAACTGAAGGTGAACAGTGTCTATGGCGGAAATTACCGACATCTCGAACGATTTCATCCGGCAGGAAATTGAAGAGTATATTGAGCGGCCCGAGGAGCGCGAGCGGAACATTAACCTGTTTGCGAGGGCCAGGCCCAAGATGCAGGAGATCGCCGCGGCGTTGATTGACGGCGACAACGATACAGTGAACCGGCTCACACGCGAAGCGCTCGACAGCGGTATCGAAGCTCTCGAAGTGATGGATGACGGCCTGATCGCAGGCATGGGAATTGTGGGTATCAAGTTCCGGCAGAACTTCATCTTTGTGCCCGAAGTGCTGGCATGCGCGCGCGCTATGAAGGCGGGTATGGCCCACATTGAGCCCATCCTTTCCGCGGCAGGAATTGAACCCGTGGGCAAAGTCATCATGGGCACCGTCAAAGGCGACCTGCACGATATCGGCAAGAATCTCTGCATCATGATGCTGCGCGGATCAGGCTTCGAGGTCATCGACCTCGGTGTGGACACGGCGCCAGACCGTTTTATCGAGGCAGTTGAAGAACACGATGCGCTGCTGCTCGGAATGTCGGCTCTGCTCTCGACGACGATGCCGAACATGGGAAAGACCATTGAGGCCTTCATCGACGCCGATCTGCGCGATAAGGTCAAGATCATGGTAGGCGGCGCTCCGGTGACTCAGGAATTCGCCGACGACATGGGCGCCGACGGCTACGGCAAAGATGCGTTGGCTTGCGTGGCCACGGCTAAAAAGCTACTGGGAGTCGTCGCAAAGACGAGAGCGTAGGATTCCATGCGGAAGATTAATCCGGAAGAGTACCAGAAGCGCCTCGATAAAATTTCGGAACTGTTTGCAGGCATGGTGACTCACGCCGACGAGTTGTCCATGAAGCGCTGCCCTTACAAAAACCGATTCGACCAGTGCACGGCGCAATTCGGCTGCCGGAACAAGCGCAAACCGCTCGCGCCGGGTCAATTGCCGGTCTGCGCAAATGACGACAAGCTGGACTATCGCAAGGCCTGGCAAACGGCTTAGCCTCGACCGCGACGCTCGATGCTCTTTACATGGCGCTGATCTCTCATGGCGGCGGCAACTGCGAATTAGCGACGGGTAAGACTGTCTTCGATTACGCCGACGAACTCGCGGTGCAGGTACCCACTTCCTGCGGCCGCATGGGGCACTGCCACGAGTGCGTCGTGGAAGTGAAGCGGGGCATGGAGGCGCTTTGTCCACGCACTGAGCCTGAGTCATTTCTGCGCGGCGACTATCGGTTGGCATGCCAGGCGGTGATCCGGAATGCAGACTGCGACGTCGAGTTCGCGTTGCTCCGCCGGCGGCCCCAGATTTTGACTTCCACGCCCGAAAAGCCGCTGGAGCTCGACCCGCTGGTGACGCACGCAGGCGGCGCGGTTTTCTACAATGGCGAGCGGATTGACACCTACCGCGGGCATCTCTACGGAATAGCCATCGACCTCGGCACCACCACCGTGGTGGTTGAGCTGGTGGATCTCGAGACCGGCGCCGGCCTTTGCCTTTCGTCCTTTGACAATCCGCAGCGCTTCGGCGGCAGCGATGTGATGAACCGGATTTCCTACGATTCCGGCAGATTTCGGGGCGAACTGCACAAAGCCATCATCAGCGCCGTCAACCACGAGCTGCAGCAGATGTGCCGCGATCTGCATTTCTCGCGTCAGGAAATCTACGAAGTCGTGGTGACCGGAAACTCCACCATGCGGGATCTCTTCTTCAACCTAGACGTGCAGTCCATCGGCCAGCGGCCGTATAAATCGGTGGTCGAGCATGAGTACCACGCTGGTTTGCGAGAGACCACGGCGCTTGTGGAAAAAGCTCACAAACTTGCGATCTGGGCCCATCCGCACGCGAGGATCTTCGGAGCGCCGCTGATTGCGAGCCACGTAGGTGCAGACACGGCCGCGGACCTGGCGGCCATAGACATGGAGTCGCAGCGCGAAATTGTCATGCTGGTGGACGTGGGAACCAATACGGAAGTGGTGGTCGGGTACGCCGGACGTATGATGGCCGCCTCTTGCCCGGCAGGTCCGGCATTCGAGGGCGGGTTGGTGAAGTATGGAATGCCCGGCTGTGATGGCGCCATCGAATCCATCCGGCTAAAAGGAGACCGTGTGGAGTACCGCACCATCGGAGACGTGCCGCCGCAGGGCATCTGCGGATCCGGATTGATCGATCTGCTGGCGGAGCTTCGCCGCCACGGACGCATGACTCCCAAGGGCGTGTTCCGCGATCGGGCCCGCGAGATCATGGTGGCGCCCGAGCAGGGGATCACGCTTTCGCGGGAGGACGCCAGTAACCTGGCCCAGGCCAAAGCTGCCAATTATTGCGGGCAGTTCATCGTGCTGCGGAAGTTCGGTATCGACCCGGGGGACGTCACTAAACTTTATCTTGCCGGAGGATTCGCCAACTACGTCGACGTCCGCAATGCGATTGACATCGGATTTCTAGCGCCAGTACCTGAAGATCGCATTGTGAAGGTTGGCAACGCGTCCATCCAGGGAGCTCGGGAGATGCTTCTCTCACGGCGCAAGAGGCAGTCCGTCGAGGGGCTCGTTAAGGGCATCGAACACGTGGAACTCGAGACCACGCCCGACTTTTTTGAGGTCTTCGTGGAAGGTTGCCAGTTTAAACCCATGCCGAACGAACTGGTTCCGTTGGCAACGGTCCAAGGCAAGGGTTGAACATGGAGAATCGCAATCAGCAATTCATCATCATTGGAGAAAACATTCACACCACCCGCGTGGTCGTTCGCAAGGGCAAGCTGGTCACCACTGCCCCGGAGGGTTCCGAAGCCGTCCGCTACACAGCGGCTGACGGATCGACCCGCTATCTGGCGATTCCCGATTACATTAAGCGAACCAAGGATTACGATGAAGGGTCCGTAAAACACGTCAAAATCGCTGTGCTAGAGGCGATGGCCGGACAGGAACCCTCCGCGGCCGAGGGTTTGGAATACATCCGCGCGCTGGTCAACCGCCAGGTGAAGGCCGGCGCGGACTTCCTGGACCTCAATGTCGATGAGATTTCGCTGCGACTCCAGGACCAAATAGAAGCCATCCGCTGGCTGGTGCGAACCGTGGAGGCCATGTCGCCGGTCCCGTTGAGTGTGGATTCCTCCAACATGGAAATCATCGAGGCGGGACTTGATGCTTGCGAGGGGCGAGCGGGACGCCCGCTGCTCAACTCCGCGTCGCTCGAGCGAGTGGAAGCATTGGAATTCGCCAAAAGCAAAAATCTCCCCGTAATCGTCACCGCCGCCGGACAGAAGGGCATGCCGGAAGACGACGAGCAGAGAGTCGTGAACGCCTCGCGAATGGTAGACGCCGCCCTGGCGAGCGGGATCGCTCTGCCGGACATCTTCGTCGATGCCCTGGTGTTCCCCATCTCGGTCGATAGCCGTTTCGGTAATCATTGCCTGGATGCCATCCGCCGCATTCGCCAGAAGTATGGTCCGGAGATTCATATAACCGGGGGCCTAAGCAACGTTTCTTTCGGGCTGCCTTGCCGCCGGCTCCTCAACGATGCGTGGGTGAACCTGTCACTGGCGGCCGGGGCGGACTGCGGCATCGTCGATCCCGTCGCCACCGACGTGCGCCGTATCATGTCCATCGATAACCAGAATGCGCAGTACCGCCTGGCTGAAGATGTACTCTTGGGACGAGATCGGAACTGCAAGAATTTCTTGCGCGCATATCGCAAAGGAGAGCTGCAAGCCGCTCCGGCCGGCTGAGAGGCTCTGGAATCTTGACACGCTATCAAATTCTCTATTGGAAGACCGTTCCCGCTCAGGTGAAAGTGTTCCCGGAAAGCGGCAGGCCTCTAACACGGCTGATGCCCGACCGCTTCCAGGCGGAGATCGATCGCATGGCCATGGAGCAGGGGCTTGCGGGCACGGACGATTACCTCAATCAGTGGCAGTGGACGGCAAAGCTGGAAAGATCCGGCAATCCTGCCCAGGTTCTGGAGGCGCTGATTCAGGAATTGGAAGCTGAGTGGAACTCCCGCAGTTCGGAATGAGAGAGCTTCGGATGGCGTTTACTCGTTACCTTAACCTAACCTAGTTTAGTTAAGTTAAGTTAAGTTAGTTAGTCCTCCTGATGCGCGCAAGGCCGCGCTTATAACATTGCCCTCTCTATCGGCGCGTTATTCATAAGAGCTGAATTTCAGCCGCAGGTCGCGCTGTGGTGGTCAGTGGTTCTTCGGTAAGTCCACGGCTGGATTGCGTGCAAAGAAATCGAACGGCCGCAGCTCGAATTCGTGCCAGGCGGCGGGCATAATGGGCCAGTCCTCCTGTCGCGGGACGTGGTGGAAGCCCAGGGTATACCAGACGACAATATCCGTGTTCTCGATGCTCCGGTTCCCCTTTGTCCATGCGGGCAAGCCGTCGCCGCCGTGGCTTTGCGTCGGATAATCGCCTGCCGGGTATAGCTCGTTTTCGTGATAGGGCGTAACCCACAAGTTATGCGCGATAAAGGCTGCCCGGCGTTGCGGGTAATCATCTTCAGTCATCAGGGAGATGGCGTTGTGCTCGGGGGCGATCTGGTAGCTGACCGGATACCCGAGCGGTCCCTTGACCTGGGGGTTGATCACACGCCATAGCGCGGGCTGCTCCATCATCATCTGGAGTTGCGCTTCTGCCTCTACCTTGGCGACCTTTGGTTCGGCGATCCACACGCTCCTGCGCGGATTGTCCGCCGGCAGCATTTGAGTCTTCAGTTCCTCTTTGACAAAGCTGTTCTGGGTGCCGTCGATATCCAGATCCAGACGAAAGCAAAAGAAATGATCGTGATTCACGGCGACGGTGTTGTCGGCCACAAAGTGTCCATAGCGTCCGTCGCGGCCCTCACCGGCTTCCGCGGCTGTCCGGCTGCGCACGGCCTTCACTTCGACAGTGCCTGTGGCGCCTACGCCAATCCTGATACTCCCGTTTTGGAGGAACGTCCAATCGACGCCGTAGTCGTAGTTGCCGAAAGTGGTGACCATCCGCAGCACCAGGTCCCGCTGGCGGCGGCTGTCTGTCTGTAACCCGCCGGCAGAGTGCCGCCAGGCGAAAGCGCCGGACTCACGCTCAAACAGGCACGCCGTTCGGGGCCATCGCTGCGGGATGCCGTGCGATGTCGCCACTACCGAATCGAAGTAGACGGCATTTTCCGGGCAATCGGCGCCGGGCTCAAGCACGCTGGCGACGCTACCCCAAATGTTGCCTTCGCCCAGGTCCATGAACGTTGTGTGATACCAGCCTTCCGCCGGGTCCATGTACGGCACATAGATTTCCGCTAGCGAGCCTTCATAGAGCACCGAGCGGGAATTTCCATGATCGTTGTACGTGACATTCGTCACCACCACGCCCAGCTTCGGATCGATGCGGAAGTGGAAATTCCAGTTCTGCCAGCTCACCTGATTCCCGGAGAACCGGAAGCCGTGGAACGGCTGTTGAACTGAAATTGGGCCTGGAACTTCACGTGACGGAATGGTATCGGTGTCATATTCGGCCTTTCCCCGAGGCACCGGCACCACACCCGTATCGATGATACGGATGATTTTTTGTTCTTCTGAATCCCACACCACGATTAAGCCCTCGATGGGATGAGCGCCGCGCTGCTGGAAGCCCCGTCCCTCCGAACAGGTCACACGTTGCAGCCGGCGGCCCTGTTCCTCCGGGGTGCCGAAATAACCCGGCGAGTTGCCGCCGCAGCCCACGGTGTCGAAATCAGTGATGCCCCGTTTCCGCATAGCGGCTTGCCAATTCGGATCGGCCTTTATCTTCTCATCGATGCCTTCGGTCTCGTCCGCGATCAGAATCGGTTCGACGCCTTTGATCTCCTGCCATGAGATCAGCTTCTGGTGTGCGACATCGACGGTCGCTTCGAAGGTCCGTCTCCCTTGCTTGATGATGGCCAGCGATTCGCGCCGGAACGGCTCGCCGGGCTTCCAGCGCAGCACTTCCGCTTTGGGAGGCTCGTGGAGTGTGATTCCGGCGAAGCGGCTTGCCGCATCGAGCTTACCCGAAGCTTTCATGGCCTCGTAGGTGGCCCAGAACTCCGGGACCGTCAGCGCATCTAACGGATGCTGTGCATCGGCGGCATAGAGTGGCCAGAGCGCCGGAAAAATTCCGAGAAACGAAAAGCAGATCGAGCGAATCACTTGTGGTCCCCCTCGAAAACTGAGCGCCCCAACGCACAAACATGCGAGCTTATCATCCGGAGGCGGAACTTTCACTCTATGATTTTTGAAAAACGATATGGCCCTTGCTTCGGACAACGGCACCGTGTTTTCGAGAAACCGCCGGTGGTGCATATTCCAGAACAGGACAGGCATTCGTGCCTATCCTGGCTAGTCAAGACCTAATCAGTAGATGAACTTCAGCGCGAACTGAATCTGGCGTGAGGGCCAGGCCGCACTATAAGTGCCGCCGCCAGCCTGGTCGAATCTGTTGTTCAAGCTGTCGCTCCTGAAATTGGGATGATTGATCATGTTGAAGAACTCGGAGCGGAACTGCAACTTCGCACCTTCCTTGATCCGAAAGTCCTTGAACAGCGACATATCGATATTCACCTGCGTGGCCGTGGTGAGGATATTACGCCCCGAGTTGCCATAGGTGCCGAACTCTGGGAATGTAAATGCATCCTTGTTGAACCATTGATCGGGGCTCTGGTTCGTGGGATATAGTGACACGCCCGGCACCCGGTTGGGCCGACCCTCACCGCTGCCGTTTGAAAGGTTGCGGGACTGCACGGTGCGAGGCGTCCCCGTGTTGACCGACTGGATGCCTTGCAGCTCCCAGCCCCCCAGCATGGCCTCGCCCACGCCGTGCAAGCCACTGGCAAATCGCTTGCCTCTGCCGATCGGCAGTTCGTAGGTCAGGCTATTCACGAAACGGTGTGCGATGTCGAAATCGGCCCGCGATTTCTCCCACTCAGGATGGAAGGGGTTGCGCGAGCCGCCTCCATCATGGAACCCCAGAGACGCCTGCGATTTTTCATCGATCGCCTTCCCAAACGTGTAAGCCGTCAGAAAGCTTAGGTTATTCGAAAATCGCTTCTCCAACTTCGTCTGCAGCGAGTGGTAGTGCGAGCTGTTACAGGAGCACCAGTAGGTAAGATCGTCCATGTACGGCCGTGGCCGCCGGCTGGCACGGTCGGCGCTTGCATCGGGAGAAGGCGCTACGGGATTGGCGTTGCGGAATTCGTAAAGCTTGGTTCCCTTGGAGCCGGCGTAGGCCACTTCCCAGACCGTGTTCCATCCCAGTTCCTGCTGCACGCTGAAATTCCAGTGCTGCACATATGGATTTGCAAATTTGGGATCCAAAGAAAAAAGTGCCGGAAGGTCCGGGTTAGTCAGCGCGTCGGCCGGAAAGCCCTGAGAGAGGCTGTTGACTTTAGGATTCGGTTCGAGGGGGCTGATCGACGGATAGGTGGTCTGGTTGAAGAAGGGTGGGTTATTACCGGGATTGGGGATACTCAATGGGCCGGCTTCATATGACGAATAGAAGATCCCATAACCGCCGCGAATCACCGTGTTCTTGAACAGATTGTACGCGAAGCCGATTCTGGGACCGAAGTCGTGTTTTTCGTTCGGTACCAGGCTGCGCGGGGCATTCCGGTTGACGGCAATCTGCGAATACCAACCAGGGGGAAGCGGGTCCTGCCGTCCGTGTGCGATGTCCAGCGTATTCGTTGCGATATTGAAATTTGCCTGCGCATTATACTTTTCCATTGCGTGGGGGACATATTCGTAGCGAAGCCCCAGGTTGAGGGTGAGTTTCTTAGTCACCTTGAAATCATCCTGAACGTAATAGAACTGGCCGGGTTGCTGAAAGGTATCATCTATAAACGACGACAGGATGGCGCTGTCGAGGGTTCCGAGCAACAGATCGGCCGCTCCTAGGCCCGAATCGTGGTTTTGATCGGCGTCGTGAGTGAAATTTCCGGTAAAGTTCAGCTCGCCGCGGGGATATGGCGGTTGCAGAATGGTGAAGTTTACGCGCGGCTTGATCTCCGCGCCGATCTTGATGGTGTGCCGTCCACGGATTAGGCTCAGACTGTCGACAATGTGGTAGACATTTTGGATCTCAACAGTGGGCTGATACTCGGCGCTACCGAAGCTGTTGAGGCCGTCAACGTTGAATTGCGGCAAGCCTCCATTGGTTGGGCCGAATGGGACACCCGGAATACCATATTGCGCCGAAAGATTCTTGGTGGAGTTGAACTGAAGACGTTCCGAGCGATTGCGCGAGTAGCCCAGTCGTAGTTCGTTGACCGTGCGGGGCGTAAAAATATGGGTTTCGGTAATGACCACATTCCGGGCGTTGTTCAGAAAATCGCCTGAGGCAAAGTCGGCGGCATCGATTGGCGGGGGAATGGCGCCCGGCGGCGTCAAGTGGTTATTCGAAAAGCTGATCCGGCCGAAGATGGAGTCGGAATCCGATATCTTGTGGTCGATCCGCGCATCGAACTGGTTCGTGGTATCCGGCTCCACGGGATTCGTCAGGTAGTTGTTGGATACACCGGTCTCATCCCTGTCCCCGGGAATGTTAGGCGCGGGAAACGCATCGATGAGCTTCTTGGCGATCAGATTCCAGCGGTCCTGAGGAATCTGATTGTTCGCGAACGGTTGGCGCGTCTGCTCAGCGACGTCGGTAGTCGCGGGATCAAATATCGGACGAAATCCGCTGAAATCTCCATTGCGCCAGGCCAATGGCGGAACTGTAGCGAAAAAGGTGTGCCCCGTGCGCTGACGAGTCCCTTGATAATCGAAAAAGAAAAACGTCCGGTTTTTGCCGCTATAGACTTTCGGGATGAGGACCGGTCCACCCGTGCTGAAGCCGAACTGGTTCAGCTTGAACGGCGGAATAGGGTCGGTGGGGGAATCAAAAAAGTTTTTGGCATCGAGGGCGCTATTCCGCAGAAACTCGTAGAACGTCCCGTGTAAGGTGTTCGTGCCTGATTTGATGGTCACATTCAGAACCGCTCCGCCTGAGCGGCCGAATTCGGCGCTCATGGAATTGGTCTGCACCTTGAACTCGGCAATGGCATCCGGCGGAGGTCCCACGACATAAGACGCTTGATTCACCATGTCCTCGGACATGCTGTTGTTGTCCACGCCGTCCAGCAGGTAGTTGTTCTGGTAGGGGCGAACTCCGTTCGAGCTGAAGCCGCCAGTCTTCTCGTCACGCGCTCCGGCAGGAGTCGGCGCCGTACCGGCGGTCAGGATCGCCAGCCGGCTGAAATACCGTCCATTGAGCGGCAGGTCGACGATGCGCTGGCTCTCCACGACCTGGCCCAAATAGGACGTGTCGGTCTGGAGCAACGGCGCCGACGCCTGGACTTCCACCGTATCGGTGACTGCGCCCACCTCGAGAGCGACATCCACGCGAACGCGATCTTGCACGTTGACTGTAATGTCCGTGCGCACAGACTTCTTGAAGCCCGAAGCCTCCACCGTAACTGAATACCGGCCGATCGCCAGTGGTGTCACCACATAATTACCGGTCGAATCTGTCGACGTCTTCACTGCGATTCCGGTGTCCATGTTGGCTATGGTCACGGTGGCGCCTCCGATGATTGCGCCGGTGGGATCACTCACCGTACCCAGGATTGAACCGGTGGTAGTCTGGGCACTCAGCGGTACCAAGGTCAAAATCAGGCAGGCCAACACTCCGAGTACACGAAAGGTTCGCAAGTAAACTCCTCCGCTTGTGGTTTAGGAGATTATCTTAAACGAAAAAGGGCGGGCGTGTCATTAACTATTGAGTGAAGATGGGTGAAGATTGAGTGAAAGAGCCTACGCTGTGACCGCTTGTCCACCTCACTCCTGCCGCAGGGCCTGCATCGGATCTACGCGCGTGGCGCGCCGTGCCGGAATCCAGGCCGTTGCCGCCGCCAGCATGAGCGCTCCCGCCACGACGAAGCTCACCGGGTCGTTCGGCGCGATGCCAAAGATTACGTCGCGAAGCAGTTGAGTCACCGCCAGCGCCGCCGGTACGCCCAGCAAGACACCGATGGCTAGCATGAGCAGGCTGTCGCGCAATACCATCCACAGCACGTCGCCGCATCCCGCGCCAAGGGCGATGCGGATACCGATCTCCGCCGTCCGCCGCGTACGCCAGCACGCCATAGAGGCCCAGAGCCGCCAGTGATGCAGCCAGCAATCCGAACGAGCCCACCAGCGTAGCGAACATCCGCTCCATGCCAAGCGACAACCGGATTTGCTCTTGCTCTTCCTGCGTCCGCAAATCCGCCAATGGCACGTTGCGATCGATGTCGGCCACGGCCCGGCGTACCGTACCCGCCAGGGCCAGCGGTGGCAGCGCTGTCCGAATCTCGAAGGTCGTCCCCCTCATCCACTCAAGATTTTGCAGATACGCCAGGTAGGCTGTCGGCGGGATCTCGTACTTCAGGTTGTCGTACTTGGCATCCTTGCAGACACGCCCACCACTTCGAACGTATCTTTTGGGTCTCGTTTTCCGGCGAGCGCGCCGGGTTTTCCGCCGGACGCCTCTGGGTTTTCGCCGGGCCTGCCGAAGTAGAAGATCCTTCCCAACGGATTTTGGCCGGCAAAATACTTTTTCTCGAAAGTTTCCGTTGACCACCGCGACGCTCGGAGACTTCGCCGTATCGCGTTCGCCGATGTCCCTGCCGATCAGAATCGGTATACCCATGGTGGTCAGGAACCGGCGACCCACGGACATGTGGTAAGTGTCGGGGACCTGGGGGATTTCGGAGTGTAGCCCGGGATAGTGAGATCGCTGCTGCTCATGCTGTTGGCGATCAGCGAAACGTCTGACAGAGTCGCTTCCAGCACGCCCGGAAGCGCCGCGATTTTCAGCCGGATACGTTCGTAGAGATCGGTCAGTTTCTCCGCTTTGTACACGCTGTGAATGCCGTCAACGGTGAAAATCAAGAGCTGGCTCGCATTGAAGCCAGGATCGATGCGCGACAAGTTTACGAGTGTACGCACAAACAGCCGGGCATTTGCTAATAGCAATGTGGATAGCGCCACCTGACCCACCACAAGCAACCGGCTCATGCGCAGACGCGAGCCCACTCCGGAAGCCCCTACGCTCCCAACTTTTAGTGCCGGCGCAAGCCCGAACAAGAGGCCGGTGAGAAGAGCGATTCCCGTGGTGAACAGCAGCGCGCGCATCCAGACCCGTCTCGAACCTCAGCGGCTTGCTCCCGACAGCCATGGCCAGAACAGCTTTGGCCAAGGGAGATGCAAAACTCAATCCGATGGCTGCTCCCGGCCCGGCGAGCAGCAGACTCTCGGTCAACAGTTGCCGGACCAGCCGCCACCGTCCGGCGCCGATCGTACGGCAATTTCGCGCTGCCGCGTGGTACCGCGTGCAAGAAGCAGATTCGCGATGTTGGCGCATGCGATCAGCAGCACTAAACCCACGACGCCGCTCAAAATGAACAGGAGCATGGATGCATGCTGACGGGTCATCGGCAGTCCGCCTGCCCCGGGCTCAACCACCGAACGCCAGGGCTGGCTTTGTGCTGCGGCTTCTCCGGATAGGCGGCGCTCGCCTGCTGCATCACTACGTCCAAACCAGCGAGCGCCTGTTGGTCTGGAACGCCAGGCGCAAGCGGCCCACGATCTGGACCCACCATTCATCGTCCCTTCCGAGCAGAAACCACTTCGGTCCGAATATTTCGGTGAAAGCCATCGGCAGAAATAGGTCGTAGCTGCGCCCGGTTCGAGTCCGGCAAAAGACCTGCGGGTCACGCCGACAACCGTCACTGGACGGCCATTCACAAAAATGTCAAGGCCGACAATGCCGGATCGAAGCCGAAGCAGCGCTCCCAATAGGAATATGTGTTGACCGCCACGGGCGATGCACGGCGCGATCGTCTTCCGCCGCCATCGTTCTCCCCAAGAGCGCATTGACACCGAGCGTACGGAAGTAATTTGCGGTGA
>QHXW01000584.1 GCA_003223115.1 Acidobacteriota bacterium | reverse complement strand
GACTCGCGGCCCATTCCATCGTTTGATAGCAGTGAATGACCAGTCCAGGCGATCGGAAAATGCGATCGGTTGATCACCTCCAGGTCTATCTTCACGGTTGACCCCGGCACAGCCTCCGCCCGGTCCGCCGTGGCATCCAGCCACAGCCCCGCGCACAGCGCCAGAGCATCGTCCAGTTCCTTGAGCTTGCGTTTCGCCCAAGGGTCATCGATAGCCGCAATCAGCGGGCGCGCTTTGAGCAGCAACGGAATAGTCTTCCCGGGATTCTGGTCTTCGAAACCGGCTGCGGCATCGGACAACAGCGCCGCGATTTGCCCGCCGCCGGGCACGCGGTTCCAGGTAGTATCAACGCCGTCGAATAAATCGCGTTCGGCCGGTTCACCGGCGGTAGTCACCAGGTAACTCATGGACGAGCCTCGACGCTCGGGTGCGCCCATTCCCTGACTGCGATGCATGCTGCGGCTCATTCCTGCAATCTCGCTATACGAGTGTCCCAGCTCCGGATTGAACTCGCCCGTATCCACGCCGACGCGATGCGGCATGGTCTCCGCTTCTTTCTCCTGTTCCCGGCTGAAGCTGAAGACATTCCACATGAGCCGCTTAGCCTGCCAAGGCTGAACATATTTCAACTGTTCCGGAAAACGATGGGCGTCGGCCGCGGCTGAAAATGCCTCTTTGCCAAGAAGCGCCGAACTCTGGTGATGGCCATGACCGTCGCGCGGTGTTCCGGAGAAGCGCAGTACCATGACGTCCGGCCGAAAGCGGCGGATTGCCCAGACGATATCCGACAGCACTTTCTCGCGCCCCCATTTTTCGAGCGTCTCGTCGGCGCTTTTGGAATAGCCAAAATCGATTGCGCGCGTGAAGAATTGTTCTGCGCCATCAATGCGCCTGGCTGCCAGCAGCTCTTGTGTCCGGATGACACCTAAGAGGTCACTTTGTTCGGACCCAATCAGATTCTGGCCGCCTTCTCCGCGTGTTAACGAAAGGTAGGCCGTGCGCATGGAACGGCCGCGCGCGAAATAAGCCAGCAGAGCGGTATTTTCGTCGTCCGGATGCGCGGCAATCATCAGGACGCTCCCGAAGGTGTTCAGCTTATTGAGGGCTAACCTGACTTCCGGCGTTCCTGAAAGATTCCGTTGGGCTCGAACTGGTCTGGGGAGCAGCACGGCGCAAATTGTCACAACGGCTGCGACCAATGCTGTTGACACGATTAACCATAGGGCAGGAAACCTGGCACAAAAAATGCTCATCTAATTTAATGGTAGACCAATAATACGGGATACCGGAGGAGGGTACTGTGGAAACCGGTAGGGCGGCGAGCAGGCTCCGCGCGTTTTTGAGCCGGTTTTCTCGTCCTCCGAAACCGGTCACGCCCGTACTGACCGTTCCAGGACTCCCACCAAAAATCGGCTTGGCGCTGGGCGGCGGCTTTGCCCGTGGCCTCGCTCACATCGGCGTTCTCAAAGCTTTCCAACGCGAAAACATCCCTATAGACTTCATTTCCGGCGTCAGCGCGGGCGCCATCGTGGCGGCAGCTTACGCCAGTGGTACCGACCTGGAGGAGATCGCCAAGGTCGGATGCGCCATGCGTTTCGCGGATGTGGCTCGGTGGAGTATCTGCCGCCTGGGACTGGCTGGAAGCGACCGAATGGCAATTTTTCTCAAACGGCTTCTCAAAAAATACAATTTTGAGGACATGCAGGTTCCTCTAGGCGTATTGGCTACGGACCTGTCGACGGGCCAGCCGGTCCTATTTCGGGATAAAGGTGACGTAATCTTGCCGATTCGGGCCAGTTGTTCCTATCCCGGCCTGTTTCAGCCTATCCGGCATGAAGAGCACTTGTTGGTGGATGGCGCCATCACGGTAGAGGTCCCTGCAATCTTGACACGGAAGCTGGGGGCGACGTGCGTGGTCTCCGTTTGCCTCCCGATGCAAGCGCCCACGATCATGCCGCACAACATGTTTCAAGTGGTGAACCGCTGCTTTCAAATCCTGCAAAGGCGCAACGAGGACAGTTGGCGCCAGCACTCCGATCTCGTGATTACACCCGACGTGGCCGGGGTCGAATGGGATGGTTTCAAGAGCGGAAGAGAACTCATCGAAGCCGGTGACAAGGCGGCCGCGGCGATGATACCCGAAATTAGAGAGTGGCTCAAGAGAGTTCCACCCGAAACTGAACCGGCACCGGCAAAACCCCTCGAGGTCCAAAGCCTGGCTGGCTGACGGCCGCCCTCACCCATCACCGGTGTTTGCGATTGCAGTTCTCGGGCTTCATCGAAAATCCCAACTCACAGAGCGAATTTTTTGGCGATGGTGGTCTATTCCAGGTTCAGAACTGCCTTCAACGTGCCGCTCTGGCCTTGAATTTTCTCTTGTAACAACATCAAAGCGTGAATGAGTTGCTCCGGGCGAGGCGGGCAACCAGGCACATACACGTCCACCGGAATCACCTGGTTCACCGGAACGAGGGCGTAATTGTTGAACACGCCGGTTGAGGTTGCGCAAGCGCCCATGGAGATCACCCACTTGGGCTCTGGCATCTGCTGGTAGAGATGGCGGATCACCGGCGCCATTTTATTCGCCACGCGGCCCGCAATGATCATCAAGTCCGACTGGCGGGGAGAGCCGCGAAACACCTCGGCGCCGAACCGTGCGATATCGAACCGCGAGGCGCTCATGGACATCATTTCGATAGCGCAACAGGCGAGGCCAAACGACATCGGCCATATGGAATTTTTGCGAGCCCAGTTGATGGCGTTGTCGAGCGTGGTGAGGATGATTCCTTCCGAGGCGGCGGTGCGTTCGAGGTAATCCTGGTCGATACGTGCGAAAAGGTCGGTAGGCCCGCTCGCGAGAGGCGTATCATCCATGATTTTTATTTTCGCATGAATCCCGACTGCTAAAATGGAAGGGCATTTCTCCGATGCAATCGTCATCAACCTATGAGGAGGCGCTTGATCGAGCCACTACTCTATGGGGCATTGAGCCGCAATACTGGGACATCTGGGGTCTCCAGCACACCACTTCATCCGACACAAAGAAAGCTATTCTGCAGGCTCTGGGAGTAAATACACAGAGCAAGGAGGATCTCGACCGCGCCATCGAACAGCGTTTTTTCGGTGAGTGGTCGCGTCTGCTTCCCCACTGCCTGGTTGCCGGCGAGTCGCAGTCGAAGCAGGTGGTGGCGAGTTTTCCGGTTGAGTTGGCGGACGCACGGGTGCGCATCGACGTGGGGCTGGAGAACGACATCCCGCGTGTATGGGACGTCGACCTGCATTCGTTGCCGGTGCTGGAATCAGCGGAATTTCAGGAACGCCAGTTTGTTCGAAAAACAATTCCACTGCCTCAGGATGCCCCGTTGGGTTACCACGAGGTTGCGATTACCGTAGCAACGCTTCATGCTCGCATGCCGTGGATTGTCGCCCCGGACCACGCCTACCTGCCTGAAAACTTGCGCGCGGGCGGGCTTGCCATAGCTCTGTACGCAATCCGGTCGAGACGCAACTGGGGCTGTGGAGACTTTCGTGACCTCGAGGATACGGTCGACTGGCTGGCGGATGAAGTGGGTGCGAGCTTCATCGCCTTGAACCCGCTTCATGCGATCCATAATCGGCGGCCTTTCAATACCAGCCCTTACCTGCCCAATTCAGTTTTCTACAAAAACATCATCTATCTCGACGTGGAGCGCATTCAGGAATTTTGCACCTCGCGTCGCGTCCAGCGGCTGTGGACAAGTCCGGCCGTGCAACAGGAGGTGGAAGCACTCCGACGCTCGGATTTTGTGGAGTACGAGCGTGTGCAGGCGCTGAAGATGCATTTCCTGAAGCTGGTATTCGCCGAGTTCCTGCGGGAGTTCCGTGATAGTTCTCCCCGAGCCTCCGAGTTCCGAGCGTTCATAGAGCGCGAGGGTGAACCGCTCGAACGGTTCGCAACATACTGCGCACTCGACGAATGGATTCACAAGCGCCAGCCCGACGCCTGGGTCTGGACCGACTGGCCGGAAGCCTTCCGTGAACCGGACTCAAGCGAGACGAAAAGATTCCGCGATAAACACTGGAGATTGGTCCAGTTTTACAAGTTCCTGCAGTGGCAGATCGACGTGCAGTTGGCCGCGGCGCAGAAACATGGGCGCGACCGTGGTCTGCGCATCGGCCTGTATCATGATTTGGCGCTGGCGACGGATAGTTATGGATCCGACCTTTGGGCCTACCGGTCGTTCTATGCCGCCGGCTGCCGCGTCGGCTCGCCGCCCGATGACTTTTCTCCGCAGGGACAGGATTGGGCATTCCCGCCTCCCAACTCGGCTGCGCACCGTGAGAGTGGCTACCGCCTTTTTATCGAGTCGATTCGGAAGAACTGCCGTCACGGCGGAGCCTTGCGAATCGATCACGTCATGCGTTTCTTCCGGTTGTATTGGATTCCGGAGGGCGTTGATGCAACTCGAGGCGCTTATGTCCGCGACTACCACGAGGATCTGATCCGCATTGTGGCGCTCGAGAGCTTCCGGCAGCGCGTAGTAGTCATCGGCGAGGATCTCGGCACCGTGGAAACGCACGTACGCGAGAGCCTAGAGCGCTTTGGAATATTGAGCTACAGGCTTCTTTACTTTGAGAAAAACGCGAGCGGTGAATTCCGCAGACACGAGGAATATCCGATCCAGGCGCTGGTTTCATCCACGACGCATGATCTCCCTACGCTGGCTGGCTTCTGGATCAACGAGGACATTGAGGCCCGCAGGCGCGCTGGAATTCTATCCGACGATGCCAGCTATCGGTCATGGCTGAATGCTCGCGCCGTCGAAAAACAGAGGATGCTGGATGCGCTTTTCGCTGGCGGTTTCCTGCCCGGCTGGTTTCCGCGAAACGCCTCGGCTGTCCCCGAACTCACAGGAGAACTCCACAACGCGGTGATCGGGTTTCTGGCATCCACGCCGTCACGCCTGCTGGTCATTAATCAAGAAGATCTCGCCAAGCAGACATCTCAGCAAAATCTTCCCGGCACCACGTGGCAATATCCGAACTGGAGCAGGAAAATGCAGTTTAGTCTGGACGAACTTCGTTCCGGCAAGCAAGCTACTGATTTTGTAAGTATGTTCCGCGATTAGCTACGAAAAACGGGTCGCACAAATTAATTCGGTGTGTCGCGTTCCGTGACAGTAAGTACTAATCAAATTATTTTCCGAGTTGAGTAATCTAGCTTAGCTAGCTCTGCCCATACCCCAAAAAAAGTACTGAACATTTGAGCCGATTTTCTGTATACCGTAAGAAGTGGGGAGCATCAAAGCGGTTCTCTCGCGAGTGGCGAGTCTCGCGGTCATCCAGAAGAGACTCGAGTCCGGCGAGGAGTCGCGGACGCGCTTAGCGAGGTGGGTGTGTGGTGGCTTCCAGTTGCATGATATGCGCGGCAAGCCACGTGTATCTTCCTGCCTGAAAGCCCTGCGGGATTTAGAGCGCGAAGGAAAATTGCAGCTTCCCCCACCGGTCTTAAACATTGTGCAGCACTGGCGGCTGCGACGG
>QHXW01000169.1 GCA_003223115.1 Acidobacteriota bacterium | reverse complement strand
TAAACTAACCACCTCGGTTTATTGAAAAGGTACGAAGTTCTTGGCAGAAACCCGCAGAAACCCCGCGCGACTTGACACGTTTGTTAGAATAAGAGTAAGACTGGACTCGGCAAGCTAAGGCCGTCTCGACACTGGTGTTCCATACCCGATGGAAAGCATGGCTCCGGTTTTCATCCGATCCCTGGCATTGGTTTGGCGATCCGTTACCGTTTCGGCAGCGGATCTGACCCCGTTGGAGAGTTTTCTATTTTATTTACGAATCGGAACCGGGCCGAGTCCATCCTCTATCCTTTATTTTTATGGACAAGGAGAAATTGAATCAGCCGTACAAGGTTTCTGGAGAGCAACGGACGGTCCCTGGCGGGAACGTCTCTGGCGGCAGAAACCTCTATTCGACCGGTTCTTTGTTTCCAACGACTTGCACCCAGGTTCCTGGAGAGAGTCGCGGATCTTCGATCGCGACGCCTTTCCCACTAACTATTGCAGGACAGGCTTGCTCTCGCGCAGCTTTTCGGACCAGGCCTTGAATGCCTGGATTGCCTCGCGCGCTGAGTCTTCGAGCGTTTGATTGCCTTTGTCGGCCTTCAAGAGCAACTTTACCGCGGTTCGCCATACCGGGCTGGCGTCGTTCGCATGCGATCGCTGGTAGCGCTCTTGCCACTGGCTGAACCAGGAGACCGCCATGGGCCGGTCAACCTTTTGGTCGATCGCGTGATTTAACAAGCCAAGGCAGCCGCCGAAATATTATACGTATTGCGAATGTGAACTTACAACCAGCCCAGGACCGTACCCAACGAGAATGCCAGTAAAACCATAAGGGTGCGCATAAATGTCAATTTACCAGATGTACTCCTTGGCGATGTCGCGCTTGTCGTAGCCGTCCAGCACGTGCACGACGCGAATTTTTTTCAGCGACACTGGCGAAAGCTGGCCGATGGGGATGTAGACGATGGTACGGCCGAAGCGCGCGGCGATGTTTCGGAAAATGGATCGCGGCGGTTTGCCCGCTACGTAGACCACGTACCGGTGCAACGAGTAATCGAGGCCGGCCAGCAGCAGACGCTCGGGTTTCGATTCGGCGAAGTCATAATCCGGGTCTTGCCACACGTCGTACATCCGTCGTGCCGGCAGACTCATTAGAAAACCGCCATACTCGCCGCGTCCGATGCCTGGACCCACCATGTTGTCGAAGGGGAAGGTCGAGTAAAACGCCATGTCCGATTCATTCTGATGCTCGCCCAGCCAGGTGGTCATGTAGGGGTAGCTGTTATCGCGATCGTCATCAAAGATGACGATCACGGAGCCAACTTCACCGTGAATCTTCTGGCAGTTTCGCACGTAAATGCGCCCTTGGTGCCAGTTGCGAATGGTTTCGCACAGATCGATGCCGTCCAACAGCGAAGTGGTAAACGGTTCGGTGCGCGCGCGCTCCTCGGAAAGAATGCTCTTGCCCTTCTTCTTCAAGAAACGGCCGTAGTCTTCGATGACCAGATCTTCGGGCGGGTAAGAACAGATGGCGGCGCCGTTGAGCTCGGTGGCCCATTCGCCCGGAGTTTTTTCTTTTTTTCGCGGCTTAAGGCCCACCGGCCGCAGGCGCCGTTTAGTACTCGGCAGCCGCTGCCGCAAGCGGATCTTTTTGATGTCGACCCAGACCTCGTCGCCCGAAATTTTCACGGTCATGAGGTCGCTCGCCGCCTTTTGATGCGAATACCGATTCGCGGTTTCCCAAACCTCCCAACCGTAGTTGTCATCCGCAACGGAGCGCGCGGCCACGGTGATATCGAACACACGCGCGGCCAGCTCGCGATTCACCAGCGCCAAATTACGGGTGTAACGCGCCAGCATGCGCCGCTGCCAGTGCTGCAGACGCTCGCCGGTGTTGGTTTCGTAGCTTTTTTCGGCATCCCGGAACAAAGCCAATTGCACGCGGCGGCGGTCAATCACATCGGCTTCCGCTATTCCTTTCCGGAACTGCTCGTAACGATCCTGCAGATATGGATACTCGATCGTGATCTCAGCTAGACAATCCGGATGCGGATTCAGTACCTGCACGCCTTCGCGCCGCACGCGGGCCATCGGTTGCGCCTGGGGCCGCTCCATGGCATCCAGCACAGGATCAAGCAGATTCAGAGAAATCACCACGATCACGCTTGCCAATGGGTCGCAGCCTTGGAGCTTCCAGGCGATTCCCTCAGCGTGCGCACCAATGGCTGCCGAACGCGCCTGCGGGTAAATCCGGTAGGCCTCGACGTATTTTTCGAGCGGAATGTGCCGCAGCGCGTACGTATCGGGATAATTGTCGGGCAAATGCGGGCGCTCGCCGGCATCAGGATCGGCGAAAACGATCTCGGCGCCGATCTCGAGACCCGTGCGGATAGCTTCAGTAAAGGGATCGGCCGGCTCCACAGGCACATAGACCGCTCGATCTTCCTCCGCATTCTGGTCATCGTTGTAGAAGACCACTGACATTTCCGGCAGACGCGCTACGGCTCGCAGATACGCTTCACGGAGAGTAGTCGGCAGCTCGAGCGCAATCACCTGCGGCCGGTCGCGCAGAAGCGCCCGGCGCACTTCAATGGCGAATTCGAGCTTTCCTGGAACAACCGGGAAGTAGGCGAAGCGCCCGCGCTTGAGGCTGCCCGGGTCGCTCAGAATGCCGCCCGGATCAGGAAATGGAAGGCCGGTTTCTTCGGGCATACCGCAGAGCCTCTTCGCCCAGCGTCTCGATGATGGCCGTCTCCAGAGCCTCGGTTTCGTGACTACGGCCGGTGGGCAGGCTCTTCAGCTTGATGGCGAAGCGTCCGATGTTGATGCCATCGCGCACGGTGTAGCGTTCATCCGCCGCGTGAGCCTGCTGCAGAAATTCAGTGACGTAGTTCAAAATGTGTTCTTCGGCGAAAGGCAGGTTCTCTTTGAGGATCTGATATTCTTCGTCGCGCTCCGGAAAGTCGATCAGAATCTGCGGCTGCAGGCGCGAATGAATGTACTCGGGCAGCTCGAACGTGGAGGCGTCATCGTTCATGGTGGTGACCATGCGGAACTGCGGGTGCGCTTTGACCTTGATGCCCGCCACGATGGATTCCACATAGCGCCGGTTATCGAGTAGCGGTGCCAGACTAGCCCAGCTTTTTTCGCTCATGCGGTTGCCCTCGTCCAGAATGGCGATACCGCCGCGAAGCATGGAGGTCACCAGCGGTGAGGCCACATAGCGTAACCGGCCTTCACCTTCAATCACGGGAGTAATCAGCAGATCCTCCGGGCGGGTGTCGAGAGTGGCCTGAAGGATGTACACTTCGCGGCCCATGCGCTTCGCTGCGGCGTAGGCCAGCGTGGTTTTGCCCACGCCCGGCTTGCCAAGCAGGCGCGGGTTCATGGGCAAGTCCTGGTCGTTAACCACCAGCCAGGCGGCCAGCAACTGCCGCATCAGCTCCTCCTGGCCGACCCAGCGCACCGACAGCTCGTCCGGATGGGCGAGGTGCAGCACCACGCCTTCGATATCCACGGTCATAACTCACTTACATTCTCGTATGAAATGTTGTGGAAAGCGAAATACAATGCATCTCAACTGTAGTTGTGCCGACCGGGCATCCGGCTGGAGAGCATCCACGTGTCCACGGCGGCTCATCCATTTCTGACCGAAAACGATACGGTCGGAGCCCAACCAGCTTTCTGGGAGCGGCTGCACTCTCATGCCACAGCGCTGCTTCGTGATATCGGCGCGAATACGTACTTCACCGGGCAACTGGGCGATTTGATCATGGGCAACTGGTGGGACGACAGCGAACAAGTGGCCGGTTTACCCTGCCATGGCCGCCAGGATCAGCGCTCACGGACGCTCTCGCGGGCAAGGTTCTGCGCATCCCCATATGGTGGGTGCTCGGGAGGCTTTCCTGCTCAGCTTGCCGCCTTCAGCCGCACCAGTAACTGCGTATCGGGTAACCGAGGGATTGGATACCTCCTGTAGTACGGAAGATTCCATTGCGCCAGGCTTCCACAAGCGTATAGGCCTGTCCGATCCTCACAAGTTCCTCTCGCAAGCATGGACTCGCGCGTAACCGGAGCGCGGAAAGCACGTTCGAGGTCTGATGGAGATGGTTCAATTGCGCAAGTTACAGCCACCGGAACCATTGCAGCACCTATACTTCACCCATCCATTCGCGCATCGTCCGCTGGTTACGTTTATGCTGTCGATTCCGACGGACATGGCGTGCCGCGCCGGGCGAGCCGAGGCGGCTGATGCGGAAGGCCTTTCACAAACTGTGGCCGCCAACGTTGAGGAAGCGGCGTTCCAAAGATGCATTTGGGTGTGGCTACTTTAAGAGACGGCTAACCGCATGTGAAATGAGCGGCTTAGCGCGAAGTGATCCATGTTGGCACCGGACCAGATGGCGGGATATGAGAATATCCGCTGGTTTGCGATTAGTCGCGGCGTACGGATTGCGGCAGTTTGGCGCGATATTGCAGGACAGTCTGCGACAGCCGTTCTAGGCGATTCAGGAGGGACTTCAGTCTTCGGTACTGTTGAGAGGCGGCCCGATACATGGATGTCGCTTCTTGAGTGAGCTTCACATTGACGGTTTTGCCTTTGGCCTTATAGGTCCACTCGAAGTAAGGTCCATGGCGTTTAGCAGGATTGTGGGCGCAGGCGCACTGGGCTTTGCCGCACCTCATCATGCGCTGGAGAAGCGTCCCTTTGCAGAAGTACTCCAGTTGTTGGAACTCCCGCTTTAATTTCCGAAAACGTAGCGCGTAGCGATCCAGGATCGCGGTCTGTTGGGGTCGTCGAAGTTTGCTCATAGCGAGATCTGTACATGAAGCCTATTCTTACGGTAATAAAGACAGTAAGAATATGTCAACAGCAAATAATGCAACGCTATTTCTCTCGTGCCGTCCGCATCAACTCCCGGTCCATGAGCCACAGGTTCCCCCACGGCCGACGGCTCCACTTCAGCGGCCCAAGAGTTCGCCCTACTGGAGGCTTGGTGGGCGTCCAGTCGTGCCCTACAACTCCCGCTCCACCAGATTGAGTCTCAGCAGCAGACCAGGGGCCAAGAGGTGCAACGCTTGCTGCTCCAGGCTCATCTCGATCGCCGCGGCGCCGGAGATGTGGGACCTGCGCTGCGCGTTCCACCAGCTAGTCTAGGGTCAAGCCCGCCGGCGCACAACCCAGCGTGCGACTCACCCAGGGCCAGAAAGCCAACTGCAAGAGAAGGGCCACCGTGGCCACGGTATTCA
>QHXW01000166.1 GCA_003223115.1 Acidobacteriota bacterium | reverse complement strand
TACTTCACACGTAACCGGGGCGCCCGGCTGATCACCGGGGAAGACTAAGTCCTCCGCGAGTCGCACTCTTCTCTGTGGAATGCTGTGGAATAGATCACAACTTACTCGTTACATAACTTGCTTTGTATGTTTGCACTCAGACATCACATGCGCAGCTTTGCGATCGAACAGGACCTTGCTGCCTGTGATTGTGGCGAGCAGGCTTCCAGAGGTTCGTGACTGGCTGGACGCTTTGGAGGCCGGCGCCACAGATTATTGCGCGCCTCCGTTCGAGCGTTGCCATGTCCAGTGGATTCTCGAATCGACTCTCCGTTTGAATCCCGCTCCCGGGAGATTCGCCTAACACACGGCGGACTGAGGTCAATACCGCGGCCTCCCTCCGCCAGCACCGCAAGCGAAAACTTTAGCGGCACGCATTTGGCCTGAACTTCGAATTGGCGCCCCTAGTTGGCGCCGTCCGATCGGTGGGAAATAATCGCCGCCTTCACTTTCTGGGCGAGCGTTGCAGCCGTGTAGGGCTTTTGAATAAATCCGGCCAAGCCTTTGCCGACGAAGCGCTGCACAGCCTCGACTTCATTGAATCCGCTCGACAATAGCACCGGTACATCCGCGCGGATGGCTTGCATCTGTCGCAACGTCTCTTCACCGCTCAGCACCGGCATGGTGAGATCCAGCAGTACCATCGTAACTTCGCCTGAACGCTGTTTGAAAACTTCGATTGCGCCCTTGCCGTTTTCCACCGGAATTACCGTGTAGCCGTAGCGTTCAAGCGTGTTCGTGGCTACGTCTCTCACTGAAGCCTCGTCATCCACCACCAACACCAGTCCGGAACCTTCCAGATCGTCCGGCAAGCTCGCTTCCGCCGAACGCTCCGCTGGTTTGCTCACGGCTGGAAAAAGAATTTGGAACGTGCTCCCTTTGCCCGGACGGCTGTAAAGCCGGAGCGCGCCTTTGTGGCCGCGAACGATTCCGAGCACCGCCGAGAGGCCCAGCCCGCGACCGGAGAATTTTGTGGAGAAGAACGGGTCGAAAATCTTCAGTTGCGTGGCCGCATCCATCCCGACGCCTGTGTCCTGAACTTCGAGCCTTACGTAATCTCCCGGACCGATCTGGCCCGCAGCAAAATGCGTGTCAGCATGGGCGTAGTCGATGTGCTGCACGGCGGTAGTGACCAGAACCGTGCCGGCCTGACCCGGAGCGATGGCCTCGGCGCCATTGATGACCAGGTTCATGATTACCTGTTGAAACTGACCTGGATCAGCTTCCACCGCTGGCAGATCTTGCGCCAGTTCCAGCCTCAATTGCACGTTTTTGGGAATCGAAGCCTGGATTAGGACGCTGATCTCACGCACAACCTCCGACAGGTCCAGGGCGTGGGTGATAAACCGGCCTTTACCCGCATAGGCGAGCAACTGCCGTGTGAGGTCAGCCGCGCGCTGACCTGCTCGAACAATCTCGTTCAGCATCGAATATACCGGATTGCGGTCCGGGAGCCTGTCAAGTGCGAGGCTGGCGTTCCCCAGGATCCCGGTTAACAGATTATTAAAGTCGTGCGCTACTCCTCCGGCCAGCACGCCCAGACTCTCGAGCTTTTGCGTTTGCAGCATTTCCGCTTCAAATCGCTTGCGCTCTGTGATATCAGTGTCGATTTCGAGAAACCCCGAGGGTTGGCCGCTCGCGTCCCTGCGCAAGGCCCAGCGGCTCATCATTGCCAGTCGACTGCTGGCGCGAGTGGTGTGGACCAACTGGCCCTCCCAGTGCCCTTGTTTCTCCAGCTTGGCTTCCAAATCGCCCAGAGGCTCAGGAAATTCGGTGCGCAGCAGCGCATGCGAAATTTTGCCGATGGCCTCATCCCGCGACCAGCCGTACATTTGCTCCGCACCGCGATTCCAGAACTCGATGGTGCCGTCCAATCGAATGGCCATGATGGCATCGTGCGCAAGGTCCAGGAGCTGTGCCTGCTGCCGGAGATCTTCTTCGGTCCGCTTTCTTCCCGTGATGTCGCGATAATTGACGACGATGGCCTGAACGTCGGGATCCTCGATCAGGTTCTTGGTCACCGCTTCAATCCAGCGCCAGGAACCAACCCGGTTACGCGCCCGGTAGTGGCTGGTGACCGCGTCTCCGGGTCTGGTGATGATGTCGGAGAACTGCGCGAGCACAGGCGGCCGGTCATCCGGATGAATCAGGTCGAACCCTTTACGTCCGACCCATTCCTGATTCTGGTACCCGAGAATGGGCGGGCCGGCCAGCAGTATGGTCCCATCGGCGTTCAGTAAGAGGACTCCATCCGAGCTGTTCTCGATCAGTGCCCGAAATCGCCGTTCGCTCGCTATCAGTTTCTGCTCGGCCTGCTTTTGTTCGGTGATATCGCGGAAGTTCACCACGATGCTGCCAACCTCGTGATCGGCTAACAGATTCGTTCCAACAGCCTCCACCCAGCGGATATCGCCGTTCTCATGCTGGACCCGCGTCTGGATCGTAATGTGAAGTCTGGGGTTTTCGACCAGCATTCTCAGGCGTTTCTCTATTAGCGGACGGTCCTCCAAATAGACCAGATGCAGGCCATTGCGTCCCACCAGCTCTTCGGGCTTATAGCCAAGCACTTGTTCGGTCGAAGGACTGGCTGACAAAATCGTGGCAGAAGCATCGATCAGACATATGGCGTCGATATTGTGCTCAAACAAAGCGCGGAAGCGTTGGCTGATGTGACGGTGTTCCCGCCGCAAGCGAGTTTCGTCAAATTCCCTTTCAAGGGCAGGAACCAGGCGCCAGAGTTTGTCCTTGCCGATGATGTCGTCGGCACCGGCGCGCATGACGGAGACCGCATCCTCATCGCTCATCTTGGAAGAGACCACAAGGAAGGGGGCATCCAGGCCGCGCCGCCTGACCAACGCCAAAGTCTCGATAACGGCGACTTGGGGAACAAAAAAGTCGCTGATGATGAGGTCCCACTTCCCGCTGTCAAGCGCTGCGGCGATTGCTGCGTTGGTTTCCACCCGACGGCAATCCGGTTCGTAACCGCCGCGTGCCAATTCCCGAAGGATTAAATCTGCGTCTTCTTGAGAGTCTTCAATGAGCAGCAGTTGTAGGCGCGACATGAACGGGATTTTCAGGCTTCCCTAAATAGTATCGATTATCCCCGATGTCGGTCAGGCTCGATGTGTGCAATCGCGCACGCGGAAACCCGGGTTAACATTCGCCAACCCCTGGCCGTCTGTCTTGCGTTTTCCACAAACCACGATACAATGTAATTGAAAGCTGTCGGACGACACGAGTGGGCGAAAGCCCACTTTTTTGTTGGGCGGCGCTTTACGTGAACCATGCGGCAGGAAGTCGTTTCCAAAGTCGAGGAAATCGCCCAGCGAGTCGCGGCGTCCGATGGCATCGAAGTGCTCGAGGTGGAACTTAAGGGTGGCGGTGGAAACCAGTTGCTACGCATCTCGATCGACAAGCCCGAAGGCGTCAGCCATGCTGACTGCGAACTTGTTTCGCACCAAGTCAGTACGATCCTCGATGTGGAAGGCGTCGTGCCGGGCCATTACACGCTCGAAGTCAGCTCGCCGGGCGTAGAGCGGAAATTACTCAAACCGAAGGACTATATCCGGTTTCAAGGCAAAAAAGCCAGGGTCGTGCTGCGGGAACCGCTGGAAAACCGGCGCCACTGGGAAGGCACTCTGGCGGGCCTCGAAAACGGGTCACTGTTGCTGGAAACAGCAGGCCGCATTGTTCGGGTTCCATTGGACCACGTGCAACGGGCCAATCTGAAGTTCGAGTGGTAACTCCCACCAGGAACTAAGCCAAGCCACAGAGCGAAAGAGGAAGCATTTTGGAAACCATCTACCAGTCCATAGAAATTTTAAGCAAGGAAAAGGGCATCGATACGCAGATCGTCCTGGACGCCGTAAAGGACGCCATGCTGATCGCCGCCCGCAAGCATTTCCGCACGAATGAAGACTATATTGCGGAACTGGACGAGAAGACCGGTGCGCTTCGTCTATTCGCTGTAAAGAAGGTGGTGGAGCAAGTTGAAGATCCGGTGCATGAGATCTCGCTTGAACAGGCCGCGCGTCAAAATCCGGAAGCTGCGGTTGGTTCAGAGCTGCGCATCGAAAAGCCAACCGACGCTCTGGGGCGCATTTCGGCCCAGACCGCCAAGCAAGTTATCTTTCAAAAAGTTCGCGAAGCGGAGCGTGAAACCGTTTATAACGAGTACTCGGGGCGTGTTGGCGAGCTGGTGAACTGCACGGTCAAGCGGATTGAAGGGCCGGACCTGATCGCGGACCTCGGTAAGACCGAAGCTCGCCTTCCCAAGAAGGAGCAATCCAGGCTGGAAAGTTTCACTGTTGGAGATCGCGTTCGCTGCGTCATCAAGCTTGTGGACAAATCCAGCAAAGGGCCGGGAGTGATGGTGTCGCGCGCGGCGCCGGAACTAGTCATGCGCCTGTTTGAGCAGGAAGTGCCCGAGATCTACGATTCCACAGTCGTGATCAAGGGCTGCGCTCGCGAAGCCGGCGAGCGCACCAAAATCGCAGTACATAGCCGCGATCGAGACGTGGATAGCGTGGGTGCCTGCGTGGGCATGAAAGGCATGCGCGTGCAGTCTATCATCCGCGAGCTGCGCGGAGAGAAAATCGACATCATCGAATTCTCGGATGATCCAGTGGTGTTCGCCACACATGCGCTGAGCCCCGCCAAGATCAGCCGCGTCAGCATCATCGACCCAGCGGAGAAACATATGGAAGTGATCGTGGATGATTCGCAACTTTCGCTGGCCATCGGCAAGAAGGGGCAGAATGTCCGCCTCGCGGCCAAGCTGCTGGGCTGGAAGATCGATATCAAGAGCGAGGAAGAAAAGCGCCAGGAAGTCGAAACTGCGATGGCCGCGCTGGTGGTGCCGGGAGCGCCGGTATCGGTGCTTATTGATTACGGCCTGGGCGAGACACTTGCAGAGAAGCTCATCGAAGCCGGCATTTCGACGGTGGAGAAGTTAGGAAACATGACGCCCGAAGAACTGGAAGCCATTCCCGGCATCGGAGACCAACTGGTGGAACGCATCCAGCTCGCCGTAAACAACTACTACGGGCAGTTCGAGACAGGCGAGCCCGGAAGCCAACCGACGGGAGATGCATCCGAAGCCGTGGCCGGTCTGACTGTCGAAAACGTGGAAGAACTGGCCCCAGAAACGGCAGAAGCACACCCAGTCGAAGGGGAGCCTGAACCCGAGCTGGAGGAAATGCAGGAAGCTCAAGCCGCGCTGGAGGAATCGGCAACTCCAGTACCCGTTGAAGCAGGGCCGGATGAGGAGTCTGGTACCACAGAAAAGCAACCGAATGCTGAAACGTTTTCGGTCGACTCTGATACGATAAAGGGTTCCCGGTCTGTCATCGAGGGCGGCGTTCAGGAAGGTGGTAGTGACGAGGAGAAAAAGAGCTAACGGTGGGAAAGGCCGCCTGATTTTGCTTAGTTATGAATAAGATACGGATTAACGTTCTTGCTCGGGAGCTAGAAGTCAAAGCGCATGAACTGCTCGATAAACTTCCCGAACTAGGCGTAACGGAGAAGAAAACTCACTCGAGTTCAATCGACGAGGATGTCGCTGAGAAACTGCGGCACATTTTTGGCGGCCACGCCGAGGAGCCTTCGCCGCAACCCGCGGCGTCAAACGGAAGCCAAGGGTTACTGGAGTTGCCGCCGGCTCCGTCTGCTGCCAGTGCACCGGCTGTCACAGCACACCCTTCCGCCCCAGCACAGGAGCCAGCGCGGACCCAGGAGCCGCACACGGCACCGGCGGGAGAAACGCAGCCGCGCGTAACACCGCAAACGCAACGGTTACGTCCGCCACTGGCGACACAGCATTCTCCGTCAGCTCCGCAGCAAACCGCGCAAGGGCCGTCCGCAGCCGTGTCAGAGCCGGAACGTCCCGGTTTTCCTCCGCCTCGGCCCACACCCAGGCCCGGGCAAGTTCTATCAGGTCCCCGACAGCCTCTGCCAGGTAGTGTTCGTCCGCCTGAGCCGATCCGCGCCATGCCGCCGCAGCAGGCTCAGGGATCTCCGCGTGCGAGCGCGCCGGGAGCCGTTCAGGCTTCGGCGCCCGCGCTCGGGACGAACGTACCGCCAGCGGCGCAGCGAATTGCATCGCGTCCGGGCTTGGCGGGACAGCCGGCAGTGCGGCCAGTGGTTCCTCCGCGGCCCGACCTCGCGGCGAAATTGATGCAGCCTCGCCCGTCCGGGCCCGGCGTAGGAGTAGCAGCGCCGCCACGGCCTGGCGTGCCGTTACGTCCGCAGAGCTCGCCGGTTCCTGGCCAGCCGATTTATCGCGGCCCCATTCGACCCGGCCAACCCATCATGCCGCGACAGGGCGTTCGCCCGAGCGGCCCCGGCGCGCGGTCGGGCGGACCTCGTCCGATGCATCCCACTTCGCGGGCGCCGATGGGTGTCGCCGGAATCGCCCCGCCGCCCGTCGAGCAGCAGCGGCGTTTGATCGACAAACGTCCCAGCCGGTCGCAACGGGATCGGATTCAGGAGCAGGAAGAAAAAGTCCTGCGGCCCACGATCAGGCGAGAAACTCCGAGCGGACCGCCTCCGATCAATCGCGAAATCACCGTCACTGAAGGTATCACGGTAAAAGAACTTTCCGAGAGGCTGGACGTCAAGGCCAGCCTGGTGATCAAGAAGCTGGTTGACCGGAACATCTTCGCGACCATCAACCAGACGCTTGATTCGAAACTTGCGACCGATCTCGCGCGCGAGTTCGGCGCTTCCACCGCCACGATCACGTTTGAAGAGCAAGCCATGCAGGACGTGGAAACGGCGCAGGTGGAAAAAGATCAGGTCAAACGGGCGCCTGTCGTGACGATCATGGGCCACGTCGACCACGGTAAGACGTCGCTGCTCGACGCCATCCGGCTAGCACACGTAGCGGAGAAAGAAGCCGGCGGAATCACGCAACATATCGGCGCGTACCACGTCGAAAGGAACGGCCGGAAGATCGTTTTTATTGATACACCTGGCCACGAAGCCTTCACTCGAATGCGTGCTCGCGGGGCCAAAGTCACCGACGTCGTGGTCCTGGTGGTCGCTGCCGACGACGGAGTGATGCCGCAGACACTGGAGGCCATCGACCACGCGCGCGCTGCAAAGGTCCCCATCCTCGTAGCCATCAACAAGATCGACAAACCCGATGCCCAACCCGAGCGCATCAAGCAGCAGCTGGCGGACCGCAGTCTGTTGGCTGAAGATTGGGGCGGCGACGTTGTCATGGTGCCGGTCTCTGCCAAGACAAAACAGAATCTCGATCTGTTGCTCGAGATGATTCTGCTGGTGGCGGACATGCTGGATCTCAAAGCCAATCCCAGCCGGCCGGCTATGGGTCCAGTGCTCGAGGCGAAGCTGGATCGCGGCCGCGGGCCCGTGGCTACAGTGCTGGTGCGCAATGGTACGCTCCACGTCGGCGATTATTTTATCTGCGGGTCGGTATTCGGAAAAGTCCGCGCCATGCTCAATGATCTCGGTGAACCGGTGCGGGAAGCGGAACCTTCGATGCCGGTTGAAGTGTTGGGACTTGAAGCGCTGCCCGAAGCGGGCGATTCGTTCCAAGTAGTCACCGATACGGCCAAGGCGAAGCAGATCGTGCTTTACCGCGAAGCTAAAACGCGCGAACAGACCATGGCAAAGTCCAGCCGCCTCACGCTCGAGCAACTCCACAAACAACTGGAGGCGGGAGAAGTCAAGGAGCTGCCGATCATTCTCAAGACCGATGTGGGCGGCTCGGCCGAAGTTCTGACGGACACCCTGCAGAAGCTCTCGACCGACAAGGTTCGTATTCGCGTATTGCACGCGGGCGTCGGCGCCATCACTGAATCAGATGTGCTATTGGCTTCGACCTCAAACGCGATCGTGATCGGATTCAATGTGCGGCCGGAACGCGGCGCCGAAGCGATCGCCGACGAAGAGAAGGTCGATGTCCGTCTGCACACCATCATTTACAACCTGACAGACGAGATCAAGCGCGCCATGACCGGACTACTCGAGCCTGTGTACCGCGAGGTCTACCGGGGCAAAGCCGAGGTTCGCGACACGTTCCGAATCAGCAAAGTGGGCATGGTGGCGGGCTGTTTCGTGCAAGACGGGCAGCTCACGCGCGGCAGCGAAATACGCTTGTTACGCGACAATGTGGTGGTCCACACCGGTCGCGTGGGCTCGCTTCGCAGGTTTAAAGACGACGTTAGCGAAGTGCGTACCGGTATGGAATGTGGCGTCACGATCGAGAATTTCGGTGATATTAAGCCGGGCGACATCATCGAGGCCTATGTAACGGAGAAGGTCACGCCCGAAGTTTTCGCCTGAGAGCGGCTGCACGGAGTTTTTTACAAAACAGATGGCCTCAATCGGTGTATTGACGCTGGAGCTGCGCCTGGAAAACTCCCATTCGCTGAAAGACAAGCGTCACGTGGTGAAGAGTTTGCGCGACCGTCTGCGCAATAAATTTAATGTGTCGGTGGCAGAAATCGATTGCCAGGACCTGTGGCAGCGAGCGGTAGTCGCGGCGGTTACGGTCTCTTACGACAAGGTACAGGCGGAGAGAATCTTGCAGTCGGTGGAGGACGAAACAGCGTCGCTGCTGGGGCCGGCACTCGCGGGCGCCTCTGTGGAGTGGATTTAGGACGGAAGCGTTTGGAAACCGGTGGCGCCGGCTGGAACCAGCCCACCACAGTATTTCGCCAAGTTCAGGAGCACTTACACCTGAAAGATGGACCCACATCGAGCAGAGCGGGTATCGGAGACGGTCCGCGAGGAGTTATCCGAAATCATCGGATTTGAACTGCAGGATCCCCGGCTGGCAGGGGTTGACGTTACCGACGTCCACATAGCGCCGGATCTTAAACATGCCCGCATCCGCGTGGTTTTGAACGGCGGCGAGACCGAGAAGCAGGCGGCACTCCGCGCCCTCGAGCACGCCCGGCACTACATGCGGCGAGAACTGGCGCGGCGGCTGAACCTTCGCAAGACACCTGAGCTCCATTTTGAGCCCGACCCCTGGCCCGGAGGTGAGGACCGGCTTGAAACGCTGCTGAAACGGGCGAAAAAAATGCGCGGTTCGGCGGAAAAACAGCCCTAAATTGAAACAGTTTGTGTTAGTTTTGTTTCTGTTGCCGTTCTTCGGAGCGGCACAGC
>QHXW01000582.1 GCA_003223115.1 Acidobacteriota bacterium | reverse complement strand
CGTTTTAGCAACGTACGCCCTCGATGTTCACCACTCTGGGTTGAAGAAAGGTTCTCGGGAATGTTACCAGCGGCACCACCTTGTTGATTTTCGCAAGTTCTTGAAAGTGATCGACGCGGCTGCGCCGGATCTCGATGCACACATGGTGTTGAGACAATGGTGCCCACGAGCCAGTTCTCATTTGGTGGCTGCCTGGCCCGCCAACGCGAGTTCACGTCCAGCTCGCTTCAACCGGGCTTCTTGAATCCGCATGGCGGCGCAGTTCTTCACTTTGCTGACGGAGAAGCAAATTCGCTGTGGGGCTCATCGCAAGTACGCCGAAGTTGGCGAGAAAGCCTATCATGGTTTAACCGATCTCGCAAAACCGGAATTCGAAGCCTTTCGTGTGGATACCCGGAGACAGTGGATACCCGGAGACAAAGGATTTTGGTGCCACCGTTTGGACCGTGCCCAAACGAGTAGTTTTCGGCGCGCACGCATAGTTGGCACAGCACGCATCTGCTGTGCTGAATACTCAAAGAATATGCGGTGGCGCGGGTGCCGCAGCCGACCGGAGGAGATTCAAGCCTTGAAGTCTCGCAACGTGTGGTCCGCCATTGCCGGTCTCGGCTCCGTCATGTTTCATATATATATATATATACTGATCGCAGGCCAACTCCCGAATCTTGGCGGCCAAACGCATCTCCCTCGTAAGAACTCGTGAGCTAAAGCCAAAACGGCAGCCAGATCGGGAGCGTCTGCTCAACCGGATAAGCAAGATAGGAAGATTCCTAGTTACTAGGAGGGGAATTCCTAGTTGCCGCCAACCGTAATCTTTGTCACACTATTAAATATCGGAGATTTCCTGTTCGACTCGAGGAACGCCGTCGCCCGCTTCATCGGGATTGGCGATGTCGGTTTCAGAGTTCATCTCGCGATTCCGCTGTTCCAGGCTTGAGGGCGTCTTCTACACACTGAAGAACGTTCCGGACCGGCGCACCGACGTATCCGAGTGAATCTTACCGAGCTAGTTTCTATCGCAAAACGGGGGAAATGACTACATAACATAAGGGAGCTTTTTTATGCGTAACGGTCTTTTGTTAATCGCAGTTCTTGTTTCTTCCGTGCCTCTTCAAGTTTGGGGGCAGACAACTACAGGGACTGGCCAGACTATATTCGTCTCCACGTTCAGTGGACGCCAGATCTTGAAGATTGTCGATTCAAATCCCGCGAAAGTATTCGTCCTCTATACCGGGGACGCTCAGTTCGAGCCGGAGGGTATCTCTCTGGGTCCGGATAACAAAATCTATGTTTGCGACTCCCTGGGCAACCGCATTTGGCGGATTACCCAGGACGGAACCTCAGCCGCGGTCATTTACAATTTCTTGCCGAGCAACTCAACCAGGCCGCAAGGACCGGAGGGACCGAGCTTTAACCATGCCGGCGATCTTTTCTTCAACACACGAAATGATGAATCAAGACCCGCCACCGGCGTTTGGACGATCACCGGACTCGGTTCAACCTCCGACGCAGGGCCGTTCAACCCGGTCAATATTCTTCCAACTAGTCAGATCGGGACGTTCTTCGGTGAGGGGACGACGTTCGATGGGCAAAATAATCTCTTAATTGTGGATAGTTCTGGCGGCAGAATCTTGAAATCAAGTCCGTCCTATACCAGCGCGACCGTGATAATCCCCAATACCGATCAATCGACTGTACTCAGTGAGCCGATCGGGATAGCCGTCAACAACCAAAATGATATTTTCGTAGCAAATTTCGGATCAGGCAACATTGACCATTTCAGTTCTGCTGGCGTCTTCTTGGGCACTTACGTAACCTTCACCAGCCTTGATCGCCCTGCTTACATGCA
Source organism: Acidobacteriota bacterium (assembly GCA_003223115.1). Taxonomy (GTDB): domain Bacteria; phylum Acidobacteriota; class Terriglobia; order Bryobacterales; family Bryobacteraceae; genus QHXW01. The sequence continues at coordinate 14,778 of QHXW01000582.1, read as the reverse complement.
GTTCGACCCGTCAGGCAATCTCTTTGTGGTTACGGTACAAGATGAGTATGCGAGGCACGGGAAAGTATGGCGTCTGCCGCCACCACAGATTTCCTCTCAGACTACTCCTACTCCGATCCTCGTGGTCGACCTGAACACGGTATACACGTCACAGAATGTGCAAATCCTAACCTCTGACCAAGCTGTGGGCCTGACGCTGGCCGCCTTCACAACCCCACCCCAGAATATTACTCCTGGAGGAACGAACACGTTTATTTACCCCAATTTCAAAATGGTAATTCCGTTTCCTAATAGTGTGCAGATGAATGGTGCTGCGACGATGCAGGTCAGCTTCATACCAATAGCGCAGGACGTGTTCCACGCAACTAGGCTGCCCTCGAAGGGGGACAACGGCTTCTCAGGCGGCACGCCTCTCCCTCCGACGACTGACGCGCAATGCGCGATCATTACCAACACCGGCGGGAATTGCATCATCGCGCGAAACAAGTGCTTCGACAGTACCGGACACGAATTTCCTACCTGCCCCATAAGGGCCACGACGGATCTGATAGGGCTCGCTTCCTACTTCAACACTCAGTCGCCTCTGTCGCACCCGGCGCTCATAATCGCATCCGAGGACTCGAACAGCTGGAATAACATCACGCAATCTTTCGACGCCGATCCTACGCTAAAAGGCGGGACTTTAGGCTTCAACTCAGACGAAGTGATCGTCAATCTGGGCGGCTGCCATACACTCACGCTCGGACTCACTCCGTCGACGGTTAGAAGAGGCAGCATCACTACAGTAGCTGGGAGCATCCAATCTTGCGCCGCCACCGCACAAACCGTGGTCATGACCTTAACTTTAATCGGCCCGGGTCGGCCGAACGCCTGTGCCAGCACAAAAACGCTGATATTTTCGCCTCCGCCGTTTTCGCTACGGCCTGGTACATCGGTGCCTTTCGGCTTCCCATTTAGAGTTCCGAGCAACACTTGTCCGGGAACTTACTTCGTTACGGGTATGACAACGTCCGGCCCACAGGCCGCTGACATTACATCAACGTCACTGACCGTCACCCAGTAAGAGGAATCGTTTCAAAGCCGGGCCGCGAAAGCGCGGCTCTCTATTCTGGTTTTCCTTGTGACCAGTGGCTGGACTCTGCAAAGATGGCGCTCAGGTCGGAGCGCTCCATCAGCTTGTCGGTGCCCTTCTCCTTGCGGATCTCTCCGAGCAAGCGAAGCGCCTCGCCGTACTGACGAGCCGCTTCCGTTTCATTGCCTGTCAAGCGAAGTGTCGTCCCTAGCAGGTAATGGATTTTGGCTCCGAGAGCTCGAAGCCCGAGCTTTTCACTCTTCATCAACGCTGTTTCCAGTTCGTGGCGCGCCTGTGGATACGCCTTGGTATTCACCAGCGCTTCGGCCAGTGAGACCGAAGACTCGGCAGAAAGGTACTTAAGCCCCACCCTGTCCGCCTCCCTGGCTACCGCTTTCAGGTGACTGATCGCCTCCCGGAACCGGCCGCCGGTGACGTCGAGTCTTGCCAGGTTGAATTTCGAGAGCATTGTCTGGTTGGCGTCTTTGGCTTGGGAAGCTGACCGCAGCGCGCTGTCGTATTTCACGCGCGCCATCTTGAAATCTCCGCGGTAGAAGAAGCTGCCACCTTGCAGGTTGAGCACCTGAGCGAGTAGCGCGTCATTTTTCAGCTCGCGAGCGAAACTCATGGCCTCCTCCAGGGTCTTCTCGGCTTCTGAGCCTCGCCCAATCTGGCTCAGCGCCTCGCCATATCCAGTCAGGATGTGAAGCATCAACACGCTCCGGTCCTGGAGCTCGCGGAAAATCTTGAGCGCTTCCTCTTCGGCGTTGAGTGCCGCCCCGTAGCGCCCCTGGTAGCCGAACAAGATCCCCAGGGCGTGAGAGTCGACGGCCGCGCCGCGCTTATCCCCTGAAGTCCGGTAAAAATCGAGTGCGCGGAGGTACTGACTGAGCGCCTGCTCGTACGATCCCATCCTGGCGTTGGTCTCCGCCAGATTGTGCAGTGTATCGGCAATGTCTCCAGGCACCTTGAGCTTCTCACGCAGCTGCAGCGCCTGCTGAAAATATGTAAGCGCATCATCGTACTTGCTCTGGGCCTCATAGACACCCCCAATGTTGTTCAAGCAGAGCGCCTGATAGGTCTCGTCACCGGCCTCACGCTGGATTTGCAAAGATTCCTTGTACATCTGGAGCGCGCGATCGTGCTGGCCTCTGTCTTCGTAAAAGCTGCCGAGGTCAATGAGCGTGTCGCCAACCTCCTTCTTTGCCCCGATCTCGCGCCGCACCTCAATGGCTTCGTTGAAACTGGCCAGCGCCTCTCTCGGCTTGCCCAGCACTTCATAAACCTGGGCCATTTCATTTAAGCTCGCAGCGACTCCGCGCTTTTGGCCAAGGCGGCGCTGAATCTTCAGAGACTCCTTGTAGTTGTTCAGTGCCTCTTCCGGCTTGTTCATGACCCTGTAAGCAATGCCTGTAGCCTGCAGAATCAAGGCTCTCTCTTCGTCGTTGCCGACCTGGATGGCGAGAGTCAAGGCGCGGTTCAAATAGTCCAGGCCCGTTTGCGCATTGTTACTCTTGATTTCCACACGACCGCTGGCCAGAAGTGTATCTATATACTTGGGGTCGACCTTCAGAACCTTGCCAAAGTGCTCGCGTGCCTTATCGAAGACGCCTTTATTCTCGTAGAGAACGCCCAGAGCGAACTGGACGTCGGGATCATCGCCGGCAACCTGGGCCAGATTCTCATAAGACTCGATGGCCTTCGCATAATCCTTCATGATCTGCGCGTGACTGGCGGCGATCCGGTATTTCTCTTGAGGCGGAAGGGCTTCGCTCAGTTCGACCGCCCTGCGAGCCGATCGTTCGGCTTCGCTGTCGTGTCCCAGGTTACCTTCGGCCTCGGCGAGTTTGGCGAACGCGAGGGCAAACTGAGGATCCTGCTGAGTTGAAGCCGCGAGTTTTTTCTGAGCCTCCAGATTCCGGCCTTGCCGCAGTAGTTGCAGCCCTTCGTCATAGTTGCGCAAGGCGGCCAGCGACCTGGTGGAGGGTTTGAACGCTTGCGCCTCCAGTTCCTTGATTATCGACGCGGATAAGGGCAGGTTTTTCCGGATGTCCTGAGCCAGTTCATCTATGGCCGCGGGTAACCCGTTTTCGTTTGGCGCGTCCGCGCGGAGCGGGATCGTGCGGTCGCGGCGCAAGTCGCGGAGCGAGGCATCGATACGAATCTGATTGCCGAACCTGGCGTACTGTCCCGAGACAATGGTCTGCGCATTGCTGAATTCCGCGAGGCGCTGCAGCGTTGCCGAGTCGAGGCCTGCGTCGGAGGTTAAGCGCAGATCGTGAAGGATCTGGTGCATGCGATCGGAGGAAATCGTACGCAGCGAATTAGACTGCCCCACGTCTGTGCTTAGCATATCGGCAACACTCGATCCCAACCAGTCGAGCGCCGGATCACCGGATGCGTTGCGGAAGGGGATGATGGCCAGTGAAACGGTCGGCGCCGAAGACGGCTTGGTTGTGGGTGCGAAGATCTTTCCGCGAAAAACTACACCAGCTACCAAAAGCAGGGTGGCGGCGAGCGCGGGAGCAATCCATCGAGTGGGATAGTCCTCCACCATGCGAAGGCGTACCAAACGCAGCGCTAAGGTCTGGCGGGGCGCGTTCCGCTTTTCCAGGTCCGCCAGGATCTCGGACGCCTTTTGGTATCGCAGGCGCGGATCGATCTCCAGGCACTTGACCACAACGTCATTCAGGTATCGCGGAATCGCGGGGTCACACTCGATGGGAGGCCGAGCCCTCTGTTGAGTACGTTTGAGCAGCGTCGCTACAAGCGTGTCCGCTTGGTAGGGCAATTTGCCGGTCAGCAGTTCGTAGAAGATAATCCCCACCGTGAACAGATCCGACCGGGCGTCGACTTCCTCACCCTTCGCCTGCTCCGGCGACATGTACTCCGGTGTTCCTAGCAGCGCGCCGGTCTGAGTCATACCCGTCACCTCCATCGAGCGCGCGATGCCGAAGTCCATTACTGTTGCCCGGCCCTGTTTGTCCACGAGGATGTTCTGCGGCTTCAAGTCCCGATGCACCACCCCTGCCGCATGCGCTGCATCCAGGGCTCCACAGACCTGAATGATGATCGAGGCCGCTTCTTCCGGCGTTAACTTGCCTTTCTCGTGTGCCAGCGATCGCAAGTCCTGACCATCGATGTAATCCATGCTGATGAACTTGATCCCATCAGCTTCTCCAAGATCGAAGATCCGGATGACGTTCTTGTGCGTGACCTGTCGGGCCAGGATTAGTTCTTGTTTGAAGCGCCGGAGGATTTGCGTTTCATTTGCCAGATCAGGGCGGATAACCTTGATTGCCACAGGGCGGTCGACTTCACGGTCCATTGCCTTATAGACCGCACCCATTCCGCCTTTGCCTAGCAGTTGCAGAATTTCGTATCGTCCAGCCAGCACGCTTCCGGGCTGCAATCCTTGGGAAGTACCCGCGCTGCTTTGCCGGCTCATGTCGGTTGTCGACCAGCCGGTGATCGCGCCGGTAGCACTTATGGTGGGAGTGCGAACCAGGTAGCCGGCACACTTGGCGCACCGTATAGCCTCGGGTGGGTTTTCGAGATTGCACTCCGGGCATTGCATGAAACCAAACTGTTCCAGCGAGGTGTCAGAGCCCGTTCGACTAAAACTCTGCGCTGATGATTTTACCTTGTTTACCGATGGTAGACCGGCAGGTCTCGCCGCGTCAACGAGAAGGCTCCAGAAGCAAACATCGAAATGACTTCTGTTTCTAAATTCGCTGGTAGGGCTTTTCGCAACAGCTATCGCCGAAAGACGTGCGACGGAATACTCGGGACTTCATCAGGACTGATGCTACATGTCGCGAGCAAGCGTCTCGGAATCAGGTGCTTGCAGCCCAGGGCACTCTACTTATTTCTTGCGCTTCGGCGTTAGAATGAGTATCGCAGCATAACCAGCGATGGCTCTTTCTGCCGGCACGCGCCTCGGCCCCCACGAGATCGTTTCGCCTCTCGGCCCCGGGAGGCAAAAATAGATCCCACAGAGAATCACCAGCTTGGCACTCGGCGTAACATTGCTACCGCAGAGGCTTTCCTCGCCGGATGGAGTTTTGGCGAAGCACAGGTTGCGTCAGGCGGACCCAACCAGTGCCGAGTTGAGCCTGGAGGATCTGAGACGCGAGCCAGCGATCTACTTGCTTCCGGAGTACGCTACCGAAGAAGAGGCGCGCGCGTTCTGAAAGAGTTCTGCAGCGAGATCTTTGAAGAACAACTCGATGGCTGGTACTCCTTCAGCCTGGCCGGTTGATGGGGACCTCAACATCCGCTGGTTTGAGTACCGCTTCCATTCCGTGATCATCGATCTCTGCGATGATCCGGTGATACACGACGAACTCTGAACTTTGAAGTCTGCTATGTATCCCTATGGGCTGGGAGTCCGACGCGATCGAATTCTTGGACGCTACGGGAGGTTACCCTTGTACGATACGTGCACGACGAAACCGCGAATTGTGCGTCTCGTGATGATGTAGCGTTTTTTAAATCAATAACTTACGCGCAATCGACAACAATCCAAGATTCAAGTCCCGCCCCGGCTACCACTCAACCTGCATATGGAACTCCGCTCGCGCCACCCACTCTGCAGCGAGGTGTATGATTCTCGCGCCGGGTTCGTTCAAAACGCCAGCTTGAGCGCCAATTGCAGGATCCTCGGACTATTGGCCCCGGTGATTTGTCCCGTTGCCCCAGATCCCAGATAATTTTGCGGCAGCCCAAAGTTCACGTTGTTGAACGCGTTGAAGAACTCCGCGCGGAATTGCAGCTTCACGCGCTCGACAATGCCGAAATCTTTTAGAAGACCAAGGTCCGTATCGAAATAACGCGGTCCCCGCAGGATGTTCTTGCCTGAACTGCCGAAGGTGCCGATGGCATTCGGCACGAACGCACTCACGTTGAAGAATTCTTGAACTAATTCGCCGTGCGAGCGGCCTCTATCGAGGGTCGCTTTACCGCCGATGTAGTCGGCGCGATCCGAGCCGACGCCGCTGAACGAGTTATCCTGGTTGCCGAAAACCGTAAAGGCGAATCCGGACCTCCAGTTTGTGAGCGCTGTCAACTCCCATCCATTCACTAACGTGTTAGCCACTCCGTGGAGTGGAGCGTGAGGAATTTGCCACACGCCCGAGAGGTTGAAAACATTCGGCACGTCGTCATTCGAGACGCCATAATCGAACCGCCTGTTTAGAGGATTAGTGGCGCCGTAACCTCCGCCGTTCGCGCCGACATCGTCCAGCATCCTCGAGTGAGTGCAATTTGCAACGAGTGTAAATCCCTTGCTAAAGCGTTTTTCGATATTCAGGCGCAGCGAGTTGTAGTGCGAATTGCTGTTCGAGGCAGCCAGCCCGACGTTGCTAAAATTCGGATTGATGCGGCGCTGCTGCGTATTGGCTTCGCTGGAATTACCCGGCTGATAGATGGCCGGATTCTGCTCGGTGTAGTTCAATTGGCTCGTCAGATACGTACCCTTGTTGCCTGCGTACGAAATCCTGCCCACCCATGATTTGCCGAACTGATGTTCGAGATTCAGATTCCATGTGGCCAGTTGAGCCATGCGCCAGTTATGTTGAAACGTACCGTAAATCGACACAGGTAGAGTGAACCCGACGTCTTGAGCGGGAGCGTTCACCGCATACTGCCCAGGGAACGGGTTGGGAATGCCGATACTCGCGTACGGATCCGCGAAATTCACTACGCCCGTGTAACTGAACTGCGGGCTAAACGGCGGAGTATCCACCATGCCGTTCGAGAAGTTGCTTGGAAGCGGTGCGTAATAAATGCCGCCACCACCTCGCAAAACCGTCTGATGACCCATGTCGTACGCAAGTCCCACGCGTGGGCCGAAGTTGCCAACGTTGTTCAGGGATCCCCCCTTAGGACAGCCCGGGTCACCGCCGAACAGGATCCAGGGCGGCGCATTCGGAAACCGTGTCGACTTTGTGGTGGACCCCGGCACGTAACACACGATTCGTCCCTTCAACTCTGTAACGGGGAGGTACGGATCCCACCGCAAGCCGACCTCGACCTTGAGTTTTGAATTCACGCGGATGTCGTCTTGTACGTAGAGGCTCCAAAAGACGCCTTCCAGATTCTTGAATTCGCCTCCTCCCTGAGTAAAGCTCGAAGCATCACCCAGGATGAAGTCGGAGAGATTGTTGCCGGAGATCTGATTGGAAAACGAAAAACCTCCAGACTGCCGGAACGTGTTCACAAGGTCATTGGATATTCGGACGGCTTCTCCTCCCACATGAATCTCATGCCTGCCCCGTTGGATGGTCACATCTTCTCGGATCGTATAGTCGCCTCGATTGAATACGCCCAAGTGATTTGTACCGAAGCCGAAGTAACCGCTTGCATACAGGCTCATTTCGGGAGGAGTTGGGGCGGCAATCTGAATGCCCGCGTCAGGAAATCCAAACGGAGCGCCTGACAAGGAACCCCCGGTCTGCGAATCCCAGCCAAACCAGGTGTTTAACAGAACGTTCGGGGTGAGGGTGTAGGTGTCGTTCAGCGCGAGATTCTTGATTGTAACCTTATTTCCATTGCCGTCAGCCGCGAGAATATTCTGCTTGGCGATAGCGATATCTGGCGGCTCGTTGAAACGCGTCCAGAACCAGCTTCCGCTCACCTGGTTCTTGCCCTGCAGCCAGTTGATTTTGATCATGTATTGATCGTCATTCTGCACGATGTTGGCGCCGGCGAAGGTCAGTTGGCTGTTCGGTCCATTCGGCAGTGGAATGTATTTCAAAAAGTATTGGGCAACAGGGCTTAACTGGCTGGTGGGTATCTGGTCGTTGGGAAACGGTTTGCCCGTAGTGGGATCAGTCACCGTGATTCCGGAGCCCGCGAAGTTACCGACGCGCTCGTCGGCTGTGGGCACGAACTGAACATTCCCTTGAGCCGCGCTGCGAATTTTCGTACCCTGATAGGTGCCGAAGTAGAACAACTTGTTCTTCAGAATAGGGCCCGCGACGGACCCGCCATATTGATTGCGCTTGAGCGTGTCTTGCGTAGGAGCAAAGAAGTTTCGGGCATTGAAATCACCATTCCGAACAAACTCGAACAAGTTGCCATGGATTTCATTGGTGCCGGAGCGGGTTATGATGTTCACCACCGCGCCCGCGCCCGAGCCATATTGCGCCGAAACGTTATCCGTCTGCACGTTAAATTCTTGGACCGCATCCGGATTGGGAAACGGCAGATTCGTTCTTACGTAGGTGTCATTGTGTCCGGCGCCATCCATCTGAAAGTTGATGGCAAACGCACCGCCGCCATTGACGTTGGCGGCCATCTCGCCCGGGTAGACTCCGCCTTGACAGTTCACCAGGCAGTAATTCGAGGTCGTATTGACCGTTCCCGCAGAGAGGAACAACAGATTTTGCGGCTGCCTGCCGTCCAGCGGCAAGTCCAAGATCTTCTTTTGATCGATGAGCTGGCCAACGGTTCCGCTCTGCGTAGTCACCAACTCTGCGTCCGCCGCAACCGTAACCTCCTGGGAAAGGTCACCAACTTTCAACTGAATCAATACATAGGCTGACTGATCGAGCGCCAGCGTAATGCCGCTCTGGACGTATTTTGAAAAACCGGCCTTCTCGACCGATAGCTGGTATTTCCCAACCGGCAGCGCCGTAACCGTAAACGTGCCGCTGCTACCAGTTTGAGTTTCCCGTATCAAACCGGTTTCCAGATTTTGAATCGTCACTTTGGCGTCCGCCACTGTTGCTCCGGACGGATCGGAAACGGTGCCGTTCAGTGTTGCCGTCGTGTACTGAGCAAGAACGATGACGGATCCGATCAGCGCCAGAATAATCGCTGATAGCGCCTGAGGCACGAATCGGGCACAAGCGACTGACACGAATGCCTCCTTGGATTGAAACATTGATACCGCACTTCTAAAATCAGTTCACTGCCAGGCGGTTAGGAATCTGCATAACGACACTCCGCCAACCAAAACCCTTAGCCATATCACGGGATGATACTTCGAGCCGGGCGGAACTGTCAACGGCGGGAACAGTCTCGAGATGGGATGAAATGCGCACAGTTGTGCTTCCTCTGACGTGCCATGCAGAAATGCCACAAAATGGTGATCACGTTTTGCTATTTTGAAGCAACTATCCCGATGCGAAGATTCTTGGTAGCAGCGCTGAGTTCGGTAATCTGGATCGCGGCGGCATTACAAAGTCCCCGAAGCCAAATCTTCACCGACGTTACCTCCGCCGCTGGATTTCGATTCCGGCATGAGGCGTCACACACCTTACAAAAATATCTCATTGAGACCATGGGTTCCGGAGTGGCATGCCTGGACTATGACGGCGACGGCAACCTCGATCTTTTTTATGTCAACGGTGCTGCGCTTAAAGATCCCATGCCGCAGGGCACAGCGCCAGACAAATCAGATCCGCGGTACTGGAATCGCCTCTACCATAATACGGGGCACGGTACGTTTCTGGACGTTACGGAGCGGTCGGGGGTGCGGGGCGAGGGTTACGGCATGGGCGTTGCCGTCGGTGATTACGATAACGACGGCAGGCCGGACTTGTACGTGACAGGATTCGGCCGCAATCATCTATACCATAACGAGGGCGACGGGACGTTTCAGGATGTTACCGAGCGAGCCGGCGTGGGTGCAGGCGGCTGGTCTACCGGTGCAGCATTCTTTGATTACGACGGCGATGGAAAGCTCGACCTCATCGTCGCCCGATATCTCGATTGGGATTTCAGCAAGAACATCTGGTGCGGTCCGGAAAAGATCCAGGAACGGGGTTATTGTCACCCTAACGCCTTTCAAGCCGTCACCCATGTGCTTTATCACAATAATGGCAATGGAACGTTCAGCGACGTCAGCCGGAAGTCCGGGATCTCGGCGCATCCGGGCAAAGGATTGGGTCTGGCCATCAACGATTCGGAAGGAGACGGGCGGCCCGACATTGTGATTGCCAACGATTCTGTCGCCGAGCAGCTATTCCGCAACAACGGTGACGGTACGTTCACCGAGCTCGCGCTGGAAAAGGGCGCCGCCTACAACTCCAAAGGATCTAGCTTTGCCGGCATGGGGGTGGACTGGAATGACTATGACAATGACGGCTGGCCAGACATTTTTCTTAACGCGCTCTCGTTGCAGGGCTACGTGCTTCTGCGCAATACGCAAGGAGAGTACGAGGATGTTTCCGACCTGACCGGCCTTACCGCGCTGACCATGGCCTACGGCGGTTGGGGATCGAAGTTCGTCGATTGCGATAACGACGGTTGGAAGGATTTGTTTGTTGCACAGGGTCATGTAATGGATACTATCTCCGCAGATTTCCCTTCCATCTCCTACAAACAGCAATTGCTCCTTCTCAGAAATAACCATGGCCGTTTCGAGAACGCTTCCGCGAGCGGAGGGCGCTCTTTCCGGATTCCCCTTGCCGCACGCGGCGCGGCCTTTGGCGATTTCGACAATGACGGATTTATGGACGTCGTGGTGAGCACGAACGACGGCGCGCCGGTTTTGCTGCACAACAACGGAAACAAGAACAACTGGATTTTGATCAACACCGTAGGTGTATCGAGCAACCGCGATGGAATCGGCGCCCGGATTCACATTGTCGGCGAGTCCGGTCTTGAGCAGTACGGCTTCGTATCCACGTGTTCAAGCTATTTGTCCGCAAGCGATAAGCGCGTGCACTTTGGACTGGGGAGTGATCGGCGAGTGCGCAAGATCGAAATCCACTGGCCGAGTGGAGTGGAGCAGATCTTAAAGAACGTAGCTATCAATCAGATCCTGACAGTCAAGGAACCCCGCTAAAAGCCTTTATGGTTTCAGCTCGCAGCCGTAAAGCCGCCGCTCCAGACACACGAGGTTTTCGCGGAAAATCTGGTTTTCAGGTTCTAGAGCGAGTGCGAGTTGTAGTTCCTGAGCCGCGTCTGAATATTGCCGCATTGCCGCAAGCGCTACGGCTCGAACATTATGTGCGCGAGCATCTCCCGGTTTCAGTCTCAGACCGTCGGCCATGGCCTTGGCCGCTTCGGCAGGTTGTCCTTGAATCAGCCACGCGCGCCCCAAATAGTAGTAAGCATCAGGCTGATCGGCGTTCAGCCTCAAGGCGGTTTTCAGCTCCGTTACGGCCAAATCCAGGTGATTGATCTCTAGAAATGCCACACCACAGTTATAGTGGGCGGTGGCATTGTCCGGGTCGAGTCGAAGAGCTTCTTTCAGGTTGGCCGCGGCTTCCTCAAATCGTCCTTCCCGCAAGAGCTTGGTCGCCGTGTTGTTATAAGTTTTCGCCAGGATTGCAGCCTGGGCCTTTTCGTTCAATTCACGGGCCCGGCTCAACTCGACCGCTGCTTCATTCGCTTTCCCAGCCTTCCGGAGTACCCGGCCCAAATTGTAATGAACGGCTGCATCGCCGGGAAGCAATTCGGCCGCGCGAAGCAGTTCCGTGGCAGCTTCCTCAAGCCGGTTTCGCCTCGATAACAGAATTCCCAGGTCTCGATGCGATTCACCGGACGACGGCTGAAGTTCCAGGGCCCGTCGCAGTTCAGCCTCGGCTTCGTCGAAGTCACCATTTTCCAGCAGCGCGCTTCCCAGCAACTGGTGAGGCTCATACGTTTCGCCGGCAAGTTCTACGGCTTTTCGAAACTCAGGGAGCGCCCCCCTCAGGTCGCCCTTCTGGTGGATTTCGTCTCCCAGCTTCCAATCCAGAACGCCCAGGTTGCGCCTGATCGTGACATTGTCGGGCTGGAGCGCGTATGCCCTCTTCATCGCCGCGACCGCTTCGGAGATTCGCCCGAGATCCTGCAGTGCGAGCGCCAAATTGTTATGAATGCGCGCCTCCTTGGGCCGCAGCTGCAGCGCGAACTGGAACGCTGTAACCGCCTCCTGAAAGTTCTTCTGCCGCCGAAGGACGACCCCGAGATCGTTCGCCGCATCGGCACTGTTCGGGTCAGCCTTCATGGCTTTTCGGAACCGGTCTGCTGCCTCACTGAGGCGGCCTTCTTGGATAAAGCGAGCGCCTTCAGCAACGAGCTGGCGCGCATGCTCGGGGCCCTCTGTTTGCGCTTCTGCTGGAGAGGTGGCTAGCAGAACGCCGAACATAAGCTGCATGGGTAGACGAGAACGAGAGAGGAGATCCATCAGTTGCCGTTGTTGAGAGTGATTCTAGCATCTAGCAGGACGCCGAGTTTTCGGACGGATGAACAAGCATGTCGCTGGCCGTGACCTAACCTGTGTTTGTTTGATCCCCAATACCACGCGGTACCCGATAACTCGAGTACCGGTGGTCGCGTCCTGTTGCAGCGTCTGATAGGATCGCCGGAGGGACCGCGATGCTCTTGTAGCCCAATGAAGCAAGTCTTCGACCCGTCGTTTTGACTCGGCCGTCCGGAACGCGCCGCCGGAGCGGCAGGAGGAGATGTGGAAGAACACGCTTTCGCAGCTGCCGGAACTTGAACCCAATCGCTCGTGGAGCCAGCGGGCACCAAACAGTGCCGCAGAAGCGACTGAGGCCTCGAGAAGTTTGTCTCCCTTTGCCCAGTCCCCAGACGGCGAGGCCGGGCAGGTCGCGATGCTCTGCATCTCGGTTACAGTTTCCATTCCTGGCCGCCCGTCAGGCGGCGTTGCCGGCTACTTTGAGCTGTGTGTCGAACGGCCGTTCTTCGCGGTCTACGGCGATGAGGGTAAGCCACCAGTTTGCGCCCACGGCCAGTGTGGCCCGGTTGCGATTTCCTCTCTGTTTCGCGCGTTCGTAAACCAGCACTAGTTCCGCGTTCCATCGCGGCGCCAGTTTCGCTGCTTCGATCAACATAGTTTGCAATGCTGTTGCTCTGTTTTTGAGATCGGCGTCCGCTCTGTCTTCCCGCCCGAACTCTTCTCGGCTCCGCACAACCCGCAATAACTCACGGCTTTCTTCAGTGCGCCCCAAAGGCGCAGATCACCGGTGGGGGAAGGACTCACTCAAATAGTTGTTGGTTGGATTTGATAGCTTGCGAGCGTCCGAACCGGGAAACAGGTTAGTTAGGGCGGAGCCTCGCGATAAAGCCCACGTATGGTGGGTGAGCAACCTTGAAGGCCGTAACGCGTGTGAAGCTTGAGCAGGCCTCGAAAGTAGCGATGTGGATGCCGACCCCGCCTGAAGAACGGGGAAGGTCGCGCGGGCAGGGAAGAAACCAACAAGCACCTGTCCCGGTCCACCGGGGTAGTGAGCACGGCATGCAGGGAAGGTGGTCTGGGTAATTGGGGGAGGCTCGGGATTGGCGGAGGTCGCGGCGAACGTCGCTAGAAGCGGCGGCCAGTCTGGGAGTCGGAGTGGGTCGTACGACCAATGAAGCCGGGTAATGCCGGCAGAGGAAAGGGCCCATACTTCAGGTGTGCTTGTGAAGGAGGGAAGGAGCGGTGATTGGCGATGAGTCTGGCAACACCGAGTAGGATTCGAGAACTTCAGATCAAGCTGTATCGCAAGGCGAAGAACGAACCGGGATATCGCTTCTACATGCTGTACGACAAGATCTACCGAGAGGACATCGCGCGAGCCAACAAGGGCGCGCCGGGAGTAGATGGACAGAGCTTCGAGGGGATCGAGTCGAAAGGACTGCAGGAGTGGTTGACTGATATCGGAGAAGAATTACGCAACAAGACGTATCAACCACAGCCGGTGCGACGGGTGAAGATACCCAAGCCCGGTGGCGGTGAGAGGCCGCTCGGCATTCCGACGGTGATTTCATAATGCACTTCCTCCAATTGGGTCTGACAATGCTTTGCCATTCTGGATTCTGCTCGAGTTCCGCACCCAGTCTCGGAGCTGCTGTTCGTCTGTTTCGTTGAGTGTAACCCAATAAGGGGCTCCGGCATTCAGCCGGCGGGCCTGGATCACACCACGATCAATCCAGTAGTAAACCACATGCGGGCTGACCCTAAAACGCTCGGCCACTTGTTGGACGGTCAACTCCTCAGGACGGATGAGCGTGGCTTTGGGAATCTGATAGCGATAACGGATCCACCCGATCATCGAAGCGCTGAAGGGTTTGCCGAGAGCGCTGACCTGCCCTTCTCGATTCAGGGACTCGGCGATTTCGCCATCGGATAAGTGTTGGGCGAGATCGCGGACGCAGTCGACGACGGTCGCAGGATAGCGCACGCGATCCGCTATTTTGGGCGGGAGTTGGAGATGGAGGTCGCTGCAGGCGCCCCCTTGCCAGCGGATGTGTACCAATAGCTGCTTGTCCGCAGATGGCTTCTCGACGGTAATATCCTTGATGAGCAGCCGCAACATCCGCTTGCGATCTTTGGACGGTGTGGTGGGAGCGTACCATAAGCGCGGCAAATCCTGAGCCAGAGCGAGGACTTTGGCCTTCTGCTCAGGGGTAGCGACGCGCGCTTCTTGGCACTGAAATTCTGCGGCTTGTTTTTTGAGTTCCTCCCATTGAAGCAGAGCATCATTCCAGCGCTGTTCCAATGTGGCCGCGACCAGACGTTGGGAAGGATCGACTTCTTGATAGCGCCGCTCGGCGAGCTCGGCTTCATACGCGGCACGTTCGAGCCGCATCTGCCACTGACGCCAGATGATCTGATCGCGAGCTTCCAACTCCTGCAGGGCTGCCAGGGCCAGCTCGAGTTCGGCCGGCTGCAAGGCTTGCAGTACTTCCTTGGAGACGGCGGCATCGAGCAAATCGCAACGAAAGCTCATACAGTCTTTGCTCGCCAAACCTTCGCGGCGTAA
>QHXW01000168.1 GCA_003223115.1 Acidobacteriota bacterium | reverse complement strand
TATATCGTCACCGATCTGATGACCAAGGTCCACGGCAGCCACATATTCAAATTCGGCGGCGAGTACCGAAGGATGGGAATCAATCGAGTCGACCGTTTTAACGGCTCCGGCTCATTCGGTTTCTCAAGGCTCAGCACCGGTTTGATCGGCGAGACCAGTGGAAACGCGATAGCAAGCTTCATCCTCGGCTCGGTAGACAATGCCTCGGGTCAATTCAATACCGTCGAAGCATGGTATGCTCGCGCGGACTCCTGGAACCTGCATTTCGGGGACACTTGGCGCGCGACCAGCAAGCTGAGCGTGAATTGGGGCTTTCGCTGGGACGTTTCGCGGCCAGCAGTAGAGAAATATAACCGCACTTCATTCTTCGACTTCGGACCGAACCCGGGCGCCGGCAATCGACCTGGCCGCCTTACATTCGCCGGAACCAAGTGGGGCGCGGCGAGCTTCGGCGCCCGTCATCCTGAGAAAACGTGGTTCCGCGGCTTCGTGCCGCGTTTCGCGCTGGCCTACAGCCTGACCTCGAAAACCGTTATCCGCACGGGCTATGGCATTATTTTTACCCAGGCCTATTACCCCGGCTGGAACGGCGGCGTCGCGCTCGACGGTTTCAACGCGAGCCAGAGTTTCTCGAGCTCGCAGGGCGGACTGACGCCGGCCTTCCTGCTGGACAACGGCCTGCCGCAGAACTTCGTGCGGCCGCCGTTCATTGATTCGAGTTATCGCAACGGCCAGGGTTTGCGTTACCGGCCGTTTGACGCCAATCGACTGCCGTATTCGCAGCAGTGGAATCTTACAGTCGAGCACCAGTTCACCAATGAGTTCTACGTGACCGGTTCCTACGTAGCCAATAAAGGGACGCGGATGCTTTCGAGAGTAGCTCCACTGAACGCGATCGATCCGAAATTTCTGGCAATGGGTCAGCAGCTCTACGACGAGTTCCAACCGGGCCAGACCGAGCTGGACGGCGTTCCTCTGCCGTACCCGGGGTGGGTGCAGCAAATGACCGGCTGCGCTCCAACTGTGGCCCAGGCGCTAACGCCGTATCCGCAGTATTGCAGCCCGCTGTTCGGCCAGAATGAGAATGCTGGAAACTCAACGTATCATTCCCTGCAGCTCAAGGCTGAACACCGCTTCTCGAAGGGCGCCTGGCTGCTGGCGTCGTACACACTCGCTAAGCTGCTTACCAGCACCGACAGCGTGCAGGCTGATGCGACGCTATGGAGCGGCGCTTACGGAGTGATTTCTCCGTTCGAGCGCAAGCGCAACAAAGCGCTGGCACTGAACGACGTTCCTCAGACATTCTCCCTTGCCATGATCTACGAGTTGCCGTTCGGAAGGGGCAAGCACCTCGCCAACAGCACGGGCCCGTTTGACCGGCTGATCAGCGGCTGGCAACTGGGAAGCATTCTCCGTATCACTTCCGGTGTTCCGCTCCTGTTCCGCTCGGGCAATTGCAATGTCCCGAGCCAATTCTTGGCCGGCTGCATCCCGGCAGTTCTGCCGGGGGCCACTCCGTTCGCACAGAAGAAGGACCGCAGTTTCGATCCCAACAGACCTCTCTTCAACCAGAGCGCCTTTGAATCCGCCGATAGCTTCAACTTCTATTTGGGAAAGGGACCGCGCGTTTCGAATCTGCGCGGCTTCGGGTATCACAACCAGGACCTCAACCTCCTCAAGAACACGCGGATTACCGAGCGGGTGAACCTGCAATTCCGCGCGGAATTCTTTAATGTATTCAACTGGCACCAGTTCGTTGGCCGAGGTGGTGAAGATGGTTTGTCGAGCGCGTTCTCGGCCTTCAACACGGATGTCTCAAGCCCCAATTTCGGCATCTGGAACGGCTCCGTCAGTCCACCGCGAAATGTTCAATTAGGCCTGAAGCTTCAGTTTTGATCGCTAGTGTGTACACACCTGAGCGGGGCGCGAAGTTTTTGCTGACGAAACTAACCCCGCTTGTCCTTTGTCTGTTTCCTGTTTGCATTCAGGCGCAAGATTCTACCGAGGGCTACATGGGAAGTCTTGCGCCGGTGATGCGCTCTATCCAGAAAGAAAACGGCTTTAGGCTGGACTATTTTCACCGCAAGGGCTTACCGCTGAGCGAATGGCGCCGTCAAGGGCGGGCGGAAGTGCTCCGCGCGCTTTCTTACAGGCCACGAACTGTCCCATTGGACTTGAAAGTCCACTCGACCATCACACGGGCCGGCTACCAAGTCAGAACTATCTCCTTCGCGGGCTCGCCGCACTACCGCATTCCGGCTTACCTGCTGGTTCCGCAGAAGGGCAAGCGGCCTTATCCCGCTCTCGTAGCTCTGCACGATCACGGTGGCTATTTCGTCCACGGCAAGGAGAAGCTGGTCCACACCGAGAACGAACATCCGGCGCTCACCGAGTTCAAGCAGGAACTCTACGGCGGACGTTCCGTCGCCGATGAGCTGGCGAAGCGCGGCTTTGTCGTACTGGTCATCGACGCATTCTACTGGGGCGAGCGCCGTCTCCGATACGATCATCCGCCCGTTGACATGCAGGCGGCGCTGAAGGGACTGAGGCCGGAGGAGACCCGGTACGTTCGTGCGCTGAACAACTGGCTGGGACTGCGACGGCACGATATGAACTCCTCGCTATTCCTGGTTGGCGCCACATGGCTCGGGATCATGAATTACGATGACCGGCGGAGCGTCGATTTGCTGGTCTCGATGCCGGAAGTGGATCCGCACCGGATCGGGTGCGTCGGTCTTTCGATCGGGGGCATGCGCTCGACGTACCTGGCTGGAATGGATTCGCGCATTAAAGCCGCAATCATCACAGGGTGGATGACCGCGTTACCCACGACTTTTGATATCACCCACTCGGTTGTCGCCGGTCTGCCGGACGCGCCTGGTCTGCACGCGCGCCTCGACCATCCGGACGTAGCGACACTGGCGGCGCCAGAGTGCGCCATCTTTGTCCAGAACTGCGGGCAAGACCAGCTTTTCACACGCGCGGGCATGGAGGAGGCCGCCGAAAAAATCCGGCGGGTCTATCAGGACCTCGGCCATGCGGAGCGTTTCCAGATGAAGTTCTACGATGTGCCCCATCAATTCAACGTCCAGATGCAGGAAGAGGCATTCGAATGGCTGGAAAAGTGGGTCGGCGGCTCTGCGCGCTGATTCCGGTCCTGCTTGCGACAACGGCTTCTGGAGCGGCGCCGGCCTCCCGGACTTTCATCTTTACGAACTCCAGCCGTGACCTCGGCGAATTTCGCGCTTTCGCAAAAATCGCCAGCCGCTTGAAGCCGCACGGCTCGGTCCAGATTGATATCGGCGTGCTGGCGAGCAAGGCGATGTTCGAGATGCCGCCCGCCTGGAGCGCCTGGCACGAGTATGCAATATTCAACGCCAATCTCTCCAAGTTTTTCCCTCATCCGCAGATCGCGCCGTACCTGCCGGCGGATTGGGTGACGAAAAACCGCGAACTGCTGATGGCCAAGGCTGCCATCCTGCGGGAACTCGGGCTGGAGGCGGCGCTTTCCAGCAACGACACGCACTATCTCCCCGAAGCGTTCTTCGAAAAATATCTGCACCTGCGCGGGCCGCGCGTGGATCACCCGCGCCGTAGCCTGCGCGAGGAGTTCACCTACTGTGTGGATCTCGCGGAAACCCGGGACATCATAGCGTCGATGGTCGCGGACATGAAGCGGCATGTGCCCGAGATCAAGACGATCCTGGTTCATACCAACGACTCGGGAACCGGATTGTGCTGGGCGGATCAACAGTACAGCGGACCGAACGGGCCAGCTCACTGTAAGCGCAGAAACGTCGGAGAACGCGTCCGGGACCTGATGGAAGCCATGCACCGCGGCGCAGAGCTGGGCAGTGGTCCGGTCACCATTCGCCTCGGAGGAAATTTCACCAGCCGCGAGATCGATGAGATCCGCCGGCAACTCCCGCCAGATACTTATCTTTCCGGGCGCGACCCGGCGCACATCGACGGGCGCAACGACGACCCGGCCACTATCGGCATTACGACGCAGATCAACGCCTCATATCCCGTGCTCGGGCTTGTCAATCCGCTTGCGATTTTCGAGGCGCTCGAGCGCCTGGATGATCCGGGCGTGCGGACCGTAGTCATCAATACATCCCTGTCGTGGTATTACCGGGCCGACGAGCCCGTGAAAACCGTCGAGAAGATGGTTGACCTGGTCGAGGTGGCGCTTGCCGATCCGGCTCACGGTCTCCTGCCGCGGTTCAATAAAGTGCGTCAGATCGCGGCGCGGTGGGGCGGTGAGAAGAATGCCGACCGCCTGTTCGAGGCGTTTCATCAGTTGGATGAAGCATTTCGGCTCAAACAGATTGCCGCACCGAACTACAGCAACCTTTACGCGGGCGTCTCTATGCGACTGCTCACACGTCCCCTACTCATCCGGCCGGGCGATCTGGGTTCCGAAGATGAGGCGTATTTTCTGCCGCATGTGTTCAACGTATCGCGTGAGGAGGCGCGTCTCGACTATATCGACCTCCACGGAGGCCGCATGAGTGGACCAGCCTCCTGGGAGGATCCGCTTCTGCGGCAATCATTATCGAGTGCACTCGAAGCGGCGCAGATCCTGGAAGGCGCTACCGGCGCTCCAGAGAAAGAATGGTTGGAACTGGTGGCTATCGGGTTGCGCATGTGGTCGAGCGAGCTGCGGTCGATCAACAATTTCTATTTCGCTCAGCGGATCCGCGACAGCCATGCGAAGGAATTGTCGGGTCCGCCGTTGAAACCATCCAAGACGTCGACCTTCGCAGGTGACTCGGATTATCTACTTTGGAACGAGATTCAGCGTGCAGAATATGACAACACTGCGGAACTTTTGTCTCTGATACGCAATGGCGGTCTCGAGATGATCGCACGAGCCAGGCGAGTGTCCGACGAAGACGTTTTTCTGCTGGGGCCCGACCTTGCCGGTGCGCTCGAACACAAACGGCGGATCATGCGGCAACACTGGCTGGACGTCCAGCAATATCTGACATCGCCGCTAAAATAAATGGGACGCCACGCGCCCCGCGGTCACGTCGCGGCGGGCGATCCGGCATGCGCAGCTCCCGCAGAAGCTTGAAGTGGCCTCAACCGGCGTAAAGGTGTTTAATATTGTCTATTCAGATCCGACGACGATCACTGCTCGAAATTGCAGCTCTAACTATGTCTAGTGCCTTTGGTTCGCCAACTCGCAAGACGCGCATTCTCGTAGCCGGCGCCGGTGCATTCGGCGGCTGGACCGCGCTGCACCTCCAACGCCGCGGGGCGCAAGTGACGCTCTGCGATGCATGGGGACCGGGGAACTCACGCGCCAGCTCTGGTGGGGAAACGCGCATCATTCGCGCGACCTACGGGCCTGACCGGCCCTACGTGCAGATGGCGGTCCGCGCGCTCGAGATTTGGAAAGAGCATGAGAAACGCTGGAACCTCAAGCTGTTTCATCACACCGGTGTCATTTGGCTGGCTGGTGCGGATGATAAGTACGAAAAGGCGGCTCTGCCGCTGCTGCGCGATGCCGGTGTGCGTTTCGAGGAGATGACGCCCGCGGCCGCGGCAAAGCGTTTCCCCCAGATGAATTTTGACGGGGTGAAGTGGGCCATCCATGAACAGGACTTCGGCTTTCTCACGGCCCGCCGAAATTGCCAGACAGTGCTCGAACACTTCATGAATGAAGGCGGCGAATATCGGCAGCTCGCCGTGGAGCCGGGCGCCATCACAGGGCGTGAAATGCATGAGGTTCGACTGACCGACAGCTCCAAAGCAAGCGCAGACCAGATGGTGTTTGCGTGCGGGCCCTGGCTCGGCCGAGTATTTCCCGATGTGGCGGGAAACCTGATTCGTCCCACGCGGCAGCAGGCTTTCTTTTTTGGCGTGCCGGCGGGTGACACTCGCTTTGTCGAAGGCGGTATGCCCACCTGGAACGACCATGGTGCGGCGCACTTTTACGGAATTCCGGGCAACGAGTGGCGCGGTTTCAAAATTGCCGACGACGAGCGCGGCCCCACATTCGACCCTACCGATGGCGACCGAACGCCTACTGCCGATGCCATTCAAGCTGCGCGCAAGTACATGGAATTTCGGTTCCCGGGAATGAAAGGGGCGCCGCTCGTGGAGGCTCGCGTGTGCCAATACGAGAATACGCCGGACCAGAACTTCATCATGGACCGGCATCCTCAGGCGGCGAACGTGTGGCTGCTGGGCGGAGGCTCCGGTCACGGATACAAGCATGGACCCGCGGTCGGCGAGCGTATGGCGGAGCTGGTACTGGGCAACAAACCCGTAGACCCGTTTTTCGGATTGGCGCGATTTTCGAAAGAGAAGGCCGGTCTGCCGCTCAAGCAAGGTTGAAGGCGGTATCCTTCGGCCTGCTCCCGGAAGGTCGCGTGCACCTCGAGAATCACCTCAGATTTCGGCGCTACCGGTGCAGCAACAGACTCAACAGTTTCCGCGGAGACCGCGGACCACGGGCCGTCTGAATCCGGGTTATTCCGCCTCACCCCTGGCCGCGCATTCACCCAATCGTAGAATCCCGCGACGATCGAGCAATCTCCAGATCAGGGCTGTAGTCGTGTTGATCGTCCTCAGCCTCGCTGCGGGAATAGTGATCGCGGGGTCACCGATTGTCTTCGAGGAAAATCGCGGCCAGGCATCACGTGAAGTCTTATTCTTATCGCGTGGGGCAGGGTACGGCGTGTTTCTGACCAGGAATAGAACCTTGATCGCTTCGAATGACGCCAAAGTCGTGCAGATCGGCCTGGTGAGTGCAAAAGAGGTCAAGCCAGAGGGTGTTGACCGTCTCTCTGCGAAGTCCAACTACTTCATCGGTTCCGAGCCGGCCCAGTGGCATACCGGTATTTTCAACTGCGCGAGGGTCCGCTACGCAGATGTCTATCCGGGAATCGACGTACTCTGGCACGGGCGTGATGGGCAGATCGAGCACGATTTCACTGTGGGCCCCGGCGGCGATCCGCGTAAAATCCGATTTTTTTTTCCATCCGAGGCGCGAGCCTGGAACTCAGCTCCGAGGGCGAGCTCATCGCCGGCAAGGTAAGACTCCACAAGCCCCACGCTTATCAGGATGGCCGGGAGGTCGCATGCCGCTATGAGCTACGCGGGCAAACTGTCCACTTTACTTTGCGCTGGGAGAGTCCGATCGCAGGCGTGCGCTGACCATCGATCCTGTATTGAACTTTTCGACGATTCTCGGTGGCGGCTATTCGGATGCCGCGGGCCGGATCGCCCTGGACAGCGCCGGAAATCTTTATGTGGCAGGTACGACGACGTCGACGAACTTCCCCATTTCCCCAGGTGCCATCCAGAAGACGGCCGCCGAAGGTTTTTGCGGCCTGATTACACCTATCCCTTTCCAGGAACCTGGGTGCAAGTGTTGGAAACAAAGAACCGGTCGAACAGAGGTTTCTGCCGCCAGAGACGTTCCCGCCAGGGACCGTCCGGTGCTTGCGAGAATCTTTTCGTCGCGAAGTTCACCAACGACGGCGGCACGCTTCTATTTTCTACGTATCTCGGCGGCAGCGGAAGCGATCAGGCTAATGCCATAGCGGCGGATGCTGCGGGCAACGCGTACGTTGCAGGTGCGGCCTCCTCGCCGGATTTCCCGCGCAAGTATGTATTTCAATATGCCTTTGGCGCATGCCCAGGCGGCGGCATCCGTTTGCCAGCACGAGGACGCCTTCGTGGCCAAGATCGCGCTGCACGGTGCGGGGCCGGGCATCGCATTGGGCGCCGTTACGGACGCGGCCGGCTACCTCACCGTGGTCTCTCCCGATGAAATCGTCAGCATCTTCGGATCGGCGATGGCTGTGACGCCGGCGACAGCGACAGGGGCTCCGCTGCCAGGTCAGCTATCGGATGTGCGAGTCTCGGTGAACGGCGTGGCTGCGCCATTGTTCTACGTTTTTCCAGTTCATGTGAACGCCCAAGTTCCTTTCGAGACGGCGATCGGGCCCGCGCAGATTCAAGTGACCTCGAGTGCCGGCGCGGCTACGCTGAGCGTACAGGTAGCACCTGCAGCTCCCGGAATTTTCACGGTGGACTCGCGTGGCGGCGGAGCAGGCGCGATCGAACACGGTATTAAACACGGTATTATCGGTCGGCTGGTAACGGACAAGAATCCCGCAACTGCCGGTGAGATCATTTCGATCTATTGCACCGGTTTGGGCGCGGTGAATCTGCCCCGCCTCGACCGGCATCGCTCCACCCACGCCGCCGCCTCACACCGTACTGCCCGTACAAGTGTACATAGCCGGCACGCTCGCACATGTCACTTATGCCGGTGTGGCTCCTGGGTTCGCAGGCCTCTACCAGATCAACGCGCAAGTGCCTGCTGGTACTCCTTCAGGTCCACAGAGCCTGCAGATCGCGGCAGGCGGCGCTACCAGTAATACCGTGACGGTGGCCATTCATTGAGAAAAGTAAGCGCAACCTGCCCCAGCCGATAGCGCGTTACTGCCGTTGCTATAATCGCCACATCCAACCATGAAAACCAAGTTATTGTGGTCCGTTGTCGCGGTGATCTCCGCGCTTTTCGTGTGCAGCCGATGGAGCGCCGCGCAGCCCGCGGCCGACACGCTGGTCGAAGGATTCCGGCTGGTTGAAGTTGCGTCAGTGGCTGATGCAATCGAGCAGCTCTATGGCCAGCGCGCGCACATGTCGCATCAGATGCGTCCGCTGTTCATGACCAAGTTTGCCGGCCCGGCTGTGACGGTTCTCCTCAAGAAGGAAGAGCATAAGGAAGGCTCACCGGCCTCACAGGGCATGCTGGACGCGATTGATGCTGCGCCGCCTGGCTCGGTGTATGTCATGGTGCTTGATGATGGAGCCGATACCGCCGGGATTGGCGGGTTGATGGCTACAGCCATGAAAGTCCGGGGTCTCGCGGGCGCCATCGTGGACGCCGGCATTCGCGACACGCCGCAAATCAGACGCCTGCAGTTTCCCGTGTTCAGCGTGGGTATCGCGCCATCGACTTCGATCAATCACTATCGTTTTTCCGGCGTAAATGTCCCGGTCACTTGCGCGGGTGTGCAAGTGAATGCCAACGACATCATCGTGGCTGATGACGACGGCGTGGCGGTGGTGCCGCGCGCGCATGCCGCCGACGTGCTGAAGAAAGCCCAACAGCTCGACGACACCGAGCATCGCATGCTTCCGTTCATCGAGAAGTTCCGGTCGATCAAAGAAGCCGTCGCGAAGTTCGGGCGCATTTAAGCGCGGGCGGGAGCGGGGAACCGTTGCGAGCGAGCCGGACTGAAGTACTCTTCGGCTAAGCGTCCGCGGTTCGTGCGCCTGGCGCGTCCAGAACCTCACGGAGTTTTCGAGCCAGCGCGTCTGGCGCAAACGGTTTCTGCAGTAGGAACACATCGGACTCGAGCACGCCGTGGTGTGCCAGCATGTCATCCGTGTAACCCGAAATATAGAGCACTTTGAGTCTGGGCCGCACGGACTTGAGACGCACGGCCAGCTCGCGCCCGCTCATCTGGGGCATGATGACGTCGGTGAGCAGCAGATCGATGGCGCCCTCGTTTTTCTCGAAGATGCCTATGGCCTCCTGCGCATTGCCGGCCTCGAGTACTCGATAACCCAGGTGAAGCAGCATGTCGCGCACAAGCTGGCGAACGCCGCTCTCGTCCTCTACCAGCAGAATGGTCTCTGTACCCGATCGGAAGATGCCTTGTCCCTCGGCCATGGGCACTGGCTCAGCCGTGTCCGCGATCCTGGGAAGGAAGATATTGAATGTGGCGCCCCTACCCGGTGAGCTTTGCACCGTCACCTCGCCACCACTCTGCTTCACGATGCCGTACACGGTGGACAGGCCAAGCCCCGTTCCTCGACCCTTTGCCTTGGAAGTGAAAAACGGCTCAAACAGGTGAAGCATGGTATGCGGGTCGATGCCCTTGCCGGTATCGGTGACCGTCAGCCGGACATAGGACCCGGCGGGCACCTCAGCCTTTTTCCGCGAGCCCGGGGCAATATCAACATTCGCCGTGAGAATAGAAAGCTTACCGCCTTCGGCCATGGCGTCCTGGGCGTTGACGGCCAAATTCATCACCACCTGCTCGAGCTGGCCGGCGTCAGCCTTGACGCGCCCCAAGCCCGGGCTCAGCGCGGTTTTTAGTTCAATGTGCTCGCCGATCACGCGCCGCAGCATCCGGTCCATATTGGCGACCAGAACATTTAAGTCGAGCACTTTTGGCTGGATCACCTGGCGTCGGCTGAATGCCAGGAGCTGGTTGGTGAGGCTGGCAGCGCGGCTGGAAGCTTTCAAAACTTCTTCAACGCAACTTTGCATGGAGCTATCGTGTGGAATGCCCCGAAGCAGCATGTGTCCGTAGCCTGAAATAACCGTGAGCAAGTTGTTGAAATCGTGCGCCACCCCGCCGGCCAGCCGCCCCACGGCTTCCATTTTCTGCGACTGCCGCAGTTGCTCCTCGAGTTGCTTGCGCTCCGTAACGTCGATACCCATACCCCCAATGAACTGGACCTGTTCGTTCTCATCGAGAATGGGAAATCTGTAGATCAGCCAGTAGCGGATGGCGTTCTTGTGCGGAACAGGTTCGATGGTTTCTACCAGCCGCTTGTTTTGCCAGACGTCCAGATCGTTGGCTTTAAACCGCTCGGCGAATTCCGCGGGCCAGATTTCATCGTCGGTCTTACCGAGAAACTGCTCGGGATCGAGATGGAACAGCCCTTCGGCGCCTTCATTGTAAAAGATGTACTGGCCCAGAGCGTTCTTCATGAAGGCCACGCCAGGCAGATGGCGCATGAATGCCGCGAAGCGTTGCTGCGTTTCGCGTAGGGCCTCCTTGGACAGTTTGCGCTCCGTGATGTCGAAAGAAGTGCCGATGATGCTGCTTTCCCCGGTCTCGTCGTCGCGCTCCACCAAGTTCAAGTTCGCCAGGATCCACGCGGGTTCGCCATCTTTACGCCGTAAGAACATCTCGTACTCGGCCAGCCACTTTTCTTTCTTCAGGCGGTCGAGCATCGTATCACGGTCTTCCAGATGGTAGTAAAATTCCTGAACCTTCAGCTTCACGACTTCGCTGCTGGATCTGTAGCCCAGCATGTGTGCGAAGGCCTCGTTGCATTCGAGCACGCGGCCGTCCAGTGTGGTGCGTAGGATGCCGGCCAGATTTTGTTCGAACAAAACCCGATAACGTTTTTCGGATGAGCGTAAGGCTTGCTCGGAGACCTTGCGTTCAGTGACGTCGCGATAGATAGCGACGCCCCCCTGCACGCGGCCCGTGTGATCTACCAGCGGCCTGGCTGTCACGCTCACCCAGGTTCCGTCCGGCGCCTGTGGATGGCGCAAGAACAACTCGACATCATCCACGGATTCACCGCGCAACGCTCGCGCCAACGGTAGCTGGTCCTCCGGGAATGGAGTCGCGCCATCGGGCAGACAGATTCCGTAGGTCTGGGACCACTCCGCTGGAGACACTTCTAAAGGCCCAATGCCTGCGATGCGCTGCGCAGCGGCATTCTTCAACAGGAATTTACCGTCGTCCCCAATTATCGTTACGCCATCGCCCACATGATCCGTGATGAACTGCAGAACGCGCGTCTGGGCCTGTCGGGAATCAAGCCATGAATAGGCGTCTTGGTTGCGCGCAGGATCGGGTATTTTTCGGCTCATTTGGACCTGGCTCAATGCGTGCGCACGGAGTCGAAGTTCGGAACAACCGGACACCTTTTCAGGCACGGGTGAGGTTCCGGGGGAACTTGATGGTAACAGTTGCTCCAGCTTCTTTCAACATCAAGCCGGATATGACGTAAAAAAAGAACTTAAGTGGCTGTCTTGCATGCGGCTTGCGTCACGAAGAACTAGGCCGCACGTGCTATGTTGCATTAATTATGCAGTTACGTAGCGTCCCCAGGTTCGTGTATTTCTTACAAAGCGAGACCGGAATCGGCTGCGCGCTGTCGCCAAGAAAATCTGATCGATGATCCGGAAAGCCGCACTCTACATCGCCATCGTCACCTGTTCTGTTTTCGTGGCGGTGGCCGCGGCCGAAATCTATCTGAGGCTCAGCGCCCCGGCGCAAGTGAAGCTGCCCTTCTACAATCACCTCTACCCGTTCGTGATGTTCCGGCCGCTCGAGAATGCGTCTTACGTCTCGCAGGAAACGTTCGCCATGTCGCATTTCAAGCAGCGCGCCTGGCACTACACGAATGGAGATGGTCTCAGGGTGCCCGCGGCAGGCTATGATTTGCCCCCCATCAAGCCCGTCGGCCAGATTCGCATCGCTGTGCTGGGTGGATCCGCCGTGCAGTTGGCAAGCACCTTTGAGCTGACGCTACCCGGCTCGCTGCGCACCTTGCTGCGGAGAACGTATCCTGGCCGCGACATTGAAGTGATCAATGCTGGAATCGTCTCTTGCATTTCTCGCCAATCCATTGCGCACCTGATCTTCACGGTCGTCGATTATCACCCTGACATCGTGATTCTTTACGACGGCGCGAATGATCTCGTTCTGCCCATGACATACGAATCGCGGCCGAACTTTCCCTACAATTTCCAAACGCTCGAGGAAGCTTGGGACGCGCATCGCGAAGCTTATGAGGCGCCGCTGGCCGGCTTATTTGTTTCGCGCAGTTTTCTGTACCGGTCTTTGAAGCAGAGGCTGAGGGGCGGAGCAATGCCTCCCAATACGGCCGCCGATGCCGCCCGGGGCGTTTATATTGGCCCGAATGCCATGCCCGCGGGCAAAATTGCTGGGGATCCCCGGTTCGTTAGTGGGCGCGTCGCGGCGTATCTTTCGAACTGGAAGCGCTTCGTCGAGCTGGCGGCGGTTTACCACTACCGGCCGATCGGCGTCCTGCAGCCGGCGGGCGCACTCGATCCGGCGTTCGCAACGCCTTTCCTGATTCGCAACTACCATCTCGACCCGAGTGGCGCATCGACGTGGATTCGCGCACTGACGGCGCTTTATGATGAGGCCGACGTGCAATTGGGCCGGATGCGAGAGTCAGGCGGCGGGACGTTCATCAGCCTGAAGGATTTCCTGCGGCCGGCCAATAGTTATTTCTGGGATTTGTTTCATGGGTACGATGAAGTGAATATGACTCTGGCCGAACGGATTTACCGGGATGCCAGGCCGGTGATCGAAGAGTGCTTAAGTCAAAACCGCAAGTGAGACTAAATCGCGCAGCCAGATGCCTGTCGCCGGGGTCATGCATTTTCGGCGGCCGGTTATGGCATTGCGGTTCCTCATGAGCAGCGGATTGGTTTTTACCAACGCCAACATCATCACCGGTAGCGGCGTGATTGCGGGCGGCATGCTGGTGACGCGCGGCGATCGCATTGAATATGTAGGTCCACCGGCTGCGGATCGCGTGCCGTCGGGCTCTGAAACCCTCGATGTGCGGGACCGCTACCTGGCGCCGGGCTTTGTCGATCTCCACATTCACGGCGGCGCGGGCAGTGATTTCATGGATGCCACCGCTGGCGACATCGAAACGGTTTTCCGCTACCACGCGGCGCACGGCACGACCAGCCTTTGTCCCACTACGGCGACTGCATCACTCACGGAGATCCTGGCCGCGCTCGAAGAGCTGAAGCGATATCGAAATGGACCGCAGGCATTCGGCCGGGCGCTTGGCGCGCACATCGAAGGGCCTTATCTTTCGATGACCAAACGCGGGTGCCACCTGCCGGAGTTCGTGCACAATCCGGATGAACACGAGTGGAAGCAAATCCTGGAGCGGGGGCCCATCGCGTCGATGACGCTTGCGCCCGAGCTTCCTGGAGCACGAACTCTAGTGGAGGAGCTGCACCGGCGCGGCGCTAACGCGAATGCCGGGCACAGTGAAGCGCTCTATCAAGAGATCGAAGAAGCCGCGGAGTGGGGCGTCACCCACGTGACGCATCTCTATTGCGCCATGACCGATGCCATGAACAATCGCTGGCGCGGCACGTCGAATCCCCGTACCGGCGGCATTGTAGAGGCCGTGTATCTGGATGACCGGTTGTCTTCGGAGTTGATCACCGACGGCAAGCATCTTTCGCGCGAGATGCTGGAGCTCGCGTTTCGTAACAAAGGCCACGAAAAGCTGGCTATTGTGACCGATGCGATGCGAGGCGCAGGCATGCCTGATGGCGAATACACTTTCGGGCCACGGCACGGCATGCGCGCAGTCGTGAAGAACAGAGAAGCGCGGATTCCAGATGGCACGGCGCTGGCCTCCTCTGTTTTTCCGATGAACGAAATGGTGCGCGTGTTTCGCGATCTGGTGGGCTGCCCGCTGTGGCAGGCAGTGCACATGGCTTCGTTGACACCGGCTGAGATCGTTCATCGCGAGGACGAGCTCGGCAGTCTCGCGCCCGGCAAACTCGCCGACATCATCATCATCGATGACCAGGTAAACGTGCAGGCCACGTACATTGGCGGCAAACGAGTCGAACTCAAGTAGCGCCGCGGCGCCCGGCTTCAATGCTCGACCGGCTGCGAAGCCACCGGCAGGTGCCCGAAAGCCAGGGAGGCTGCTGGCACGGAGAACAGCGGCGAACACATGAGTTCTGCTGTTTCCAGCCGCACGCCCGCCGGAAACGGCGGCACACGAACATCCGCGTGGTAGAGGCGGCAAAACCCGGCGCGAGTCCCGCGAACAGATCGGCACGTTCGCAGTGTCCAGTCCGAGGGGGTCGACGCGAAAAGAAACTCGCAAGTGTACGGGGTGAGCACTTTTTCGAGCGGGCCGTTCGCAAGTGCTGGTAAGCCGGTCTGCACTGTTCCCGTCACCGGTCCCATCCCGGTGAGATACAGGTGAAGCACCTCCCCGGGTACGGCCGGTCTTTCCGGAGTCACCAGCGAACGCCAATCCTGGTGCAACGCCAAAGGAACCTCATCGGAGGTCGTGCCGAAGGAAAGGAAACTCGGGCTGATCGCCGCCACCGTAATTTCCAGGCCGGCTTCAAATCGGGAGCTCAAGCTGTCCTGAACGCGAACTGCGGATGGCGTCGTGATGGATGCCTCCCAGGGAATCTGAAAAACGACTGACGTGTCTGATGCGGAATAAAGCGGCGCCGCAGTGCTGTTCATGTACACTGCAGTGGTCTTGTTCAACCCACGACCGCTTAACCCTAAATCTGGCAGTTGGGGCCGCCGGATTCCGCCATCTACTTGTCGCCGCAACTCATTGCAGAAAAATCGGTTGTCACCCAGAAGGTGATCTGCGCAGCAGTTGGAACTCGTAGTCGGCAAAAGCGTATCAGAATGCGGCGAAGGCCGAACTGCCGGATTATAGGTTAACTCGGCCAGCGACCCGGCCGCTGCAGCCGAGATCGAAGAAATTTGCGCCGATCGAGGCGATAGCTCCGTCGCCGCGCCTGTGGTGGTGTCGATCCGCAACAGCCGTGCGAGCGGCGTCGCTGCGTATGCCAAATTGCCAAATCCGCTGAGAGTCGCTTCCGAGATGGCCTTCCGGCTCGTGCGTAAGCTGCCGCGGATTGGAGCCGACTGAGCTGATCAGAAATGCCTGCCGGACGTCAGCGGCATCCGTGGACATCAACAGAACGGTGCGGCCATCGTTCGTGATCCAGGGATAAAAATGGCTCGGAAACTGATCCGGGCTTCCGGGCCCGGTGGCCAGAACGGTTTCGACGCCCGAGGTGACGTCGTAGGTCACTAAAGTCCTTTGCTCCGCCGTGACGGCTTCATAAACGACCTTCGCTTTGTTGTGGCTGACGCGCGCCAGCGATGGGGTTCTTGAAAGATTCAAAGTCTGCGGAGAAACCGGATTCCAGAGCACGGGCTGCGGCATAAAAGTGAGAGTTCCAAGGAGCACGGATCCGTCGTCCGCAAATACCTGCCGGCCATCGCCGATCCAGGCGTGATCGAGCACCGTGATTGCGCCGGTGGCGAGATCGATCAATCTGGGCTCGGAGTTATCAAATTATCAATACTGCCTCGGATAATAAGTGCGTAACGCTGATCACCGCTCAACCGGATCTGCCCGTCCCCTACAACGGGTTGAACCCTGGTTCCCACGATAACGCCCTCATCGACGGCAGTGGGACACATCCTGAGCCGCGGGTCGTGCAACGCGCGCTTGCCGTGTAAGCGACAACGGTACCATCGCCGCTCACCCTGCGGAGCCGTCAATTGAAAATAGCTGGTCAGGGCTGGTGAGGGATCGGGAGACTCCCGGTTCGCCGAACGAAACAGTTGAAATTCGCCCCCTTCCCCACATACCTGAAGATCTTCCAATAGAAATTCTGACTAGTATCTCGAAGGCGCATCGGGGAGGAGAAGTAGAGTTGGCCGCCATCGTCTGTCGTGGTCAGGTCAGCAAACTGTGCCCAGAACGGAGTTTAGGTGAGCGCGAATAGGAGAACCGCGCGCCGTGTCATAAATAAAATAAATGGCGGAGCAAGTTGATTTCCAAAGGAGATCACTTTGGCTCCGGTGTTTGAGTCTGAGATTGTGTGTCGTTCCGCCTCGCGTCAGGGGCGTTTCGGCAGGCAGTGCGCATGGCCTCGCCCACATCGGTCGGGATCGTTCCTCGTGACGACTACGGACTAAGGACCTTGCGTGCGGTCTCCGCTCCGTGGACCGGGAGCTTCGGGTCGTGTATCAGCCCGATCTGCTTCAGCACCGAGGCCTGGTCCCAGTAGATGTGCTCGTGCGCCAGTTTCCCATTACGAAATTTCACGATCACTACCAGCGGCACTTCGACGTGCTTGTTCGTCGGAGCCACCCCCGGCAACATCCAAGGCATTTCTTCGGTGTGAGTGAACGAGAAAATAATCTCGTCGACGAGCTGGTCTTCGCCGACGGTCCGCGAAACGGGAGTGAACCTGGTATCGGGCGGCATTCTGGGAATGAAGTCCGTCGAGTAGAACCTGCGCAGCTCTTGTTTACCATGGCCGCCGGTCATCACCGGGACGTGATTGACATAAGCGTCCTCGACCATCGTGTCCAAGGTGCGTTCGGTGTCGCGCGTGGAGAATTCGTGCGCCGTGTGCTGGTCCCAAAGTTCGCTGAGATTGCGTGGGGGCATAAAAAAAAGGGCCGGAGCATTATTCTACACTCCGGCCCATAGAAAACAGTATTTAGAAAATGATCTTCAAGGCGAGCTGTACGTTGCGGGGTTCGCCGTAGCCGATACCCGGTGCGTCGCCACCGTGGCGCGTACCGTAGATCAGTCCATCGCCAGAACCATTGCCGACGCCGCTGGCGGGCCCACCCAGGTTCAAGCGGTTAAAAATATTGAAAATCTCAACGCGGAATTGTGTGCCAATCCTCTCTGTGATCGGAGTGTTCTTAAAGATGGAAAAGTCCAGTGCTCCGAAACCCGGGCCGTAGAACTGGTTGCGCTTGGTGTTGCCGAATCCTGATGTGGGATTCGCAAAGGCCGCCGGATTGAACCAGCGATATCCGTTCACATACCGGCCGCTGACTTTAGCCGGCTGTACGACGCCGCTGAACGGGTCGCCGACTTTGTTGGCGCGATCCTTGCCGTTGCCCGTGCCGCTGACATCGCCATTCGCGTATTCGGTGAAGGGAAAGCCAGAATCGGCAGTAAACAGTGTGTTGAATTGCCAACCCTTAGTGAGGCGCGGCAGAGATCTGCCGAGTTGGGGCACATCGTAAACCAGGTATGCGCTGACCCCGTGCCGCACATCAAAATCTGCGTTGCCATAATCCAGGCGCATATTATAGTTGTCGGTGAAAGTGTTGTTGCGGACGTTTGACATGATGTCCTTGACGTTACTGAAGGTGTATCCGAACTGTCCCAACAGCCCGTGCCAAGAGGTAGTGCGGATCGACGTCTGAAGTCCGTGGTAGCGAGAGTTGCCCACACTTTCAAGTTCTGTGATTCCCCTGATATTGGGAAATGTGGCATTGTAGGGCCGCCGCTGCTGCACCGAGAGCTTCCCGCTAGGATCAGGGAGCGGCTGGTTGATGTTTTGATTGACCACCAGCTTGCGGCCCAGATTGCCCACGTAACCGATCTGGAACAAAACGCTGCGAGTCAATTGATGCTGTACGTTCAGATTGAACTGCTGCACATAGGGCGAACGGATGTTCTGTGAGATGCCGTAGGCGCCGAAAGGCGGATTTCCGGTGCTGCCGCCGAAAATATCTACACCGTCCTGAACGACCAGCGGGCCGGCATTGACCGCGAAAATGGGATTCGTTCCCGCGGGGTTTCGCGAGAGGCCGCGGCCCGCCGTGCCACCAGCTCGGTTGTCGATGAACAAGTTGCCGTTGATCAGGTCATAGTAGACACCGTAGTTGCCACGAATAACGGTTTTGCCACCGCGCTGGGGCGTATATGCAAAGCCGAGTCGCGGTGCGAAATTGTTGTAGTCCGCCGGATATAGCGCATCGATCTCTTTGCCTACGAAACCAAAGCCGGGATACTGCGAACTGGTCAAAGTGGGAAGAAAGATCGATATGCCCTTGTTGGACGTCGCCTCGTGCATCCTCCCGTTGTACGTATAACGCAAGCCGAGATTGAGGTTCAGCTTTGGGGACACCTGCCAGTTGTCGGCCGCCCAGAACTCGTATGTGTTTACATCGTAAATGCGCTGCGGGTCGCCCGTGGCTTTTCCTGCATAGCCGGATGCTGCCGGTCCGATGTAGCCGCCTAGAAAGTCGGCCAGTGACTTGACGGTATTGTCGGCGGAATCGGCTTTCCACGGGCCCTGCGTGCCATCCCAGTTGAAATTGCCGCGAACATCACGGAAGTAATAAACATCCAGGCGCGACTTGCGGATTTCCCCACCGAACTTCCAGGCGTGGCTGCCCGAATTGAACGACAAGTTGTCTGTGATGTGTCCCGTCGTGTCTTGCCGACCAAGGTAGGGCGTTGCGCCGACAAAGGCGTTGGTGAATCCGGCAATCGTTATCGTGGGCGCGCCGAAATTCGACGGGTTGGTAACACCGGTGTTGAAGCCCAAAGCCGGCATGTTGAACCCATGATTCAGGTCATTGAACTCCTGCTTGAAATAGTTCACGCCCACCAATGTCTGGTTGACTAACCTGGGGGTGATCACTCCATTCCAAATCGCCGCGAAATTGTGCTGACGGCTCGG
Organism: Acidobacteriota bacterium; assembly: GCA_003223115.1. Lineage (GTDB taxonomy): Bacteria > Acidobacteriota > Terriglobia > Bryobacterales > Bryobacteraceae > QHXW01. The sequence continues at coordinate 31,485 of QHXW01000168.1, read as the reverse complement.
GACGGACTGGAAATACTCGCGGAACACCGATCCCGCGTAGGCGACGGCATCGCCGGTACCCAGGAAAGCGCGCACGAAAACGCTGTTTTTATCGTTGAAATTATGCTGGAAGTTGATAATCCCGTTGTCGCTCTTGTAATTGTTCTTGTCTGCGCTGAAGAAATTGGAAACCGTTCCCGCCGCGCCGCGAATCTCCGACGGCCACAGCGTGTTCAATACGCGCTGCATCACCGGGTTGATCGAGACACCGTAGTTGGCCATCAGGGCTTGAGCTTTCGCGACCCAGGCATCCGACGGTACCGTGGCGGAGAGCTGGTTGCCCGCCAGGAATTTCTGCTTCTCGTAGGTCAGGAAGAAGAATGTCTTGTTTTTGAAGATCGGACCGCCTACCGAAAAACCGTACTGGTGGTTCTTGATCGCCGGGTCGAAAGCGTCCACGGGCAGAAAGGGATTGTGCGCTGCGAGCGCATCATTGCGGTTGAAGTAATACGCACTGCCGTGGAATGCATTGGTGCCGGTCTTCACCACCACATTTACCATTGAGCCTGGATTGCGCCCAAAATCAGCGCCACCCGCCGCCTGCTGGTTGAACTGATCGATGGCTTCGATGGGCAACAGCACGCCCGCGATGCCGGAAATGCTCCCCTGGTTGACGGCCTCGGCATTGTGCCAGAAATCATTGTTATCTACACCGTCGATTTGCCAGTTGTTCTGGTTACCCCGGTTGCCGTTCATGGAGCCGGCCTGGTTGAAACCGGGTGTGAGCTGCAGTAGTTGACGAAAATCACGGCCGTTCAACGGGATCTCTTGCACGGCGCGCGTGTTCACTACCGCATTAAGCGCGCTTTCGCTGGTTTCAAGGGTAGCAGCGATCGCCTGTACTTCCACCGTCGCCGCCTGACTCGCAACGCTCAAGGTGATCGGCAGGCTCGTAATCCTACCGACCGCAACTTCGACATTTTCGATTTTTTGTGTCTGGAAGCCCTGCCGGCTCACGGTCAGCGTGTACATGCCGGTCGGAAGATCCGGGAAGTTAAAGTCACCGTTTGTCGACGTGGCCACCTCACGCGTCAGTCCCGTGCCGGTGTGCTCGATTTTTACCGAGGCATCGGGAATGGCTGCGCCGGATGTATCTGCGACGCTTCCGGCTATGCCGCCTCGAAATGTCTGCCCGAAAACGCCGACGGCGCACAACGAGGACAGAGTCAGTACGAGAAGCAGCCCAAATCGGGCTCGCGAAGAAGTCATAATAAATCTCCTGTTTGGTTTCCGGGGTTCCCTTGATTAATGCCCCGCACGGTCTACCCCACTTGACGATGGAAAGAGCCTACCACGGAACCCACCCCCGTACAACCGCCGGTTCTTGTTGCATCCGGCGCATCAATCTGCTGATTCAAGGCGGAAATCAGATCGAAAACTGCCCGCCATTGGGCCATGCACCGAGTAAGCGCCGCAGCAGGACGAACTGGCCCAGATGATAGGCGTTGTGGTCTGCAATCAACAGGGCTTCGCGAAGGACCGTCTGGCCGGTGCCGTGTGGGATACGCGCGAACAGGTCGGTCGACGGATTCTCCACGAGCGCGATCATAGCCTCCAGATCCTTGTGGAACGCCTTGATGCTCTCATTCCATGCCCGCGTACTCGGAGGAGTTCGGGACTTGGGCCAGTAGCCGCCAGGAAAGTCAGGAGAAACGTGGGCCGCGTCGACGCTGAATTGCAGAATGTCCCACTGTGCAATGCGCATGTGCTCGAGCAGGCTCCAGGCCGAATGTTGGGCTCCCCGCGGCTTTTTTCCCCGCAGATCAGTGGGGAAACGGCTGACGGCTTTCTCGAACGAGATGTGCGCCCCACCAGCGCGCAACAGTGCCACCAGGTGTTTGCGCAGATCTATATTTGAGTCCATAGAAGCTCCTAACCCGGCGTAGCCGGAACCAAAAAGGGTACACAAGTCCGATTCTTTTCGAATGGCCACCAAATCCGCATGGATAAAGGCCAAACGGCACTATCGAAAAATTTCCTGCCAGAAAAAACAACGATTTCATGATAAAGGGACTAAGTAATAGTCGGGCAGTGTATCACATCTCACGCCCCCTAACGAGTTAACCTACGCTTTTTGATTGCATTACAGCGGAGCACCAGACAATTCGGGTGTTTCCCCGATTCTGCCTAGGCTATTACTCCCCGTACACTCGAATGGAAGGTCTGCCGTCATGGAATGGAAGTCATCCCAGAGGTTTCTATTGACTCGCGCCAGCGTCGGCAAGAACGCGCCTGAGGCTTCTGGTGTGTACGGCCTGTGCAGTGCCGGAACGTGGATTTACATCGGCCAAACCTCGAATATTCGGAAGGCACTCCTTGAGTACCTCAGCGGGCAGATGCCTTACGTTCTCCAGTGGCAACCCAGGAACTTCGTGTTCGAGCTTCACCCGCCCAGAGAACGTGTCTTCATGCAAAAGCAACTGGCGCAGCGTTATCAGCCAGTCTGCAACCGGAACGTGAACTCGGCCGGCGGATCGTAGCGTACTCCGGTGTTTCCCTGATTTTTCTCTTGAAGCAAAACTGCTAATTTCAACTCATCTGCCACTGTTCTCTCTATGGCCCGGCTATACGCAGCCGGGCCACTTTTTTCGGCCGGAAGCGTCCGTGGCTTGGCCATAGAGAGGGCCTAAGCGGCGCCCGATATACTGTGGGAGATGACCCGACGTCGGTATCTGGCTCTGCTGGCAGCTTCTACTCTGCGTCTGCGCGGACAAGGCGTTTCGTCCCGCAGTGTCAAGCCGGCGCCTCGCGGCAAACCTTCCGGGCTGCCGTTCAACGCACATTTCGTGGATGTCGCCGAGCAAGCCGGATTGCGCTCGCCCGTAATCTACGGCGGAGTGGACCACAAGCAGTACATCCTCGAGACCGTGGGTTGCGGCGCCGCGTTCATCGATTACGACAATGACGGCTGGGTCGATATCTTCCTGCTGAGCGGCACGCGTCTGGAGGGCCCGCCGGACGGATGTACCAACCGCTTGTACAAGAACAATCGTAACGGCACATTTACAGACGTGACGGAAAAGGCGGGATTGGAGCGCACTGGCTGGGTGTCCGCCGTGTGCGTCGGCGATTACAACAATGACGGCTATGACGACCTGTTCGTTACCTACTGGGGTCAGAATGTTCTCTATCGCAACAATGGCAACGGTACGTTCACGGACGTGACCGAAGAGGCCGGGCTGCTCCACAAGGGAATCCGCTGGGGTTCAGGCTGCACGTTCGTGGACTACAACCGCGATGGCCACCTGGATTTGTTCGTCTCAAATTATCTGGAGTTCGATTTCAAAGGCACGCCCAAGCCAGGCCAGAACAGCAATTGCAATTGGAAGGGCATTCCGGTGAACTGCGGGCCTCGAGGGCTGCCGCCCGGGCTGCCGGCACTCTATCGTAATAACGGGAACGGCACGTTCACCGACGTCAGTGTGGAATCCGGCGTTAGCAAACTCACCGGGAGTTATTGCATGACGGCAACGGCAGCGGATTTCGATAATGACGGCTGGCCCGACATCTATGTGGCTTGCGATTCGACGCCGAGTTTTCTGCTCCAGAATAAGCACAACGGCACATTCGCCGATATCGGCCTCGAAGCCGGGGTGGCTTTGAATGAAGACGGCATGGAACAAGCCGGCATGGGCGTGGGGATAGGCGATTACAATCTCGACGGCAATCTCGATATTTTCAAAACCCATTTTGCCGACGACACCAACATTCTTTACCGCAACGACGGCAAGAGCATGTTCGAGGACGTGACCATTCGCGCCGGCCTGGGAGTCGAGACGCGCTACATCGGCTGGGGCGCCGGCATCGAAGACCTTGATAACGACGGCCTGCCGGACCTCTGTTTCGTGACCGGTAACGTATATCCGGAAGTCGAAGCCAAACTGCCGAGTTACCCGTTTCGCACGCCGCGGATCGTGTTTCGCGCCTTACCCAACGGCAAATTCGAGGAATTGATCGACGAAGCCGGCCCAGGGATCTCGACGCCGCATGCGAGCCGGGGCTGCGCCTTCGGGGATTTCGACAACGACGGCGACATTGATGTGCTCGTGGTGAATCTCAATGAGCCGCCCTCATTGCTGCGTAATGACGTGCGCGGTCACAACCACTGGCTGAAGGTGAAGCTCATCGGCGTGAAATCGAACCGCAGCGCCATCGGAGCTCGCGTCACAGCGCATTACGGCGGCAAAGTGCAGGCACGGGAAGTGGCCAGCCAGTCGAGTTTCTATTCCGCAAACGATCTGAGGCTACACTTTGGCCTGGGCACTGTGACCAGCGCGGACCTCGAGATCCGCTGGCCCAACGGCGCCAAAGAGAGCATTCCGAAAGTCGAAGCCGACCAGCTTGTCGTCATCAAGGAAGGCTCGGGCATTATTAAGACCGACAAATTCCGGCGGGTTTGATTCGCCTTCAGAAATTCAACGCTGGCGGATTTCAAGAATGCGCGAAGTGATGATGGGCCGCTCGTATTCGGGGTGACGGAACTCCAGATGCATGCCCCGGCCTAAGTACATAGGCTTCAGCATCGAGCCCCCCCAGTTCGAGCCTTCGATCTTTACCAGCACCGGTTCCGGACAGAAGGTCGGGTGTCCACAAATCAACGCCTCGCCTTGTCCCCGGTGAACCAGGGTGTACGAGCGATTCTGCGTTTCAATTTCCAGAGTGCATTCATCCGGGAGGTCGCCCAGGTAAACTCCTCCATGGACTTCCGACGACACAATATTCCGGTTTACACGATCGCTGAGGTTGGGATGAGGTAAGAAGAGCTGCGGATGCGTGTCCAGGCGAGTAGCCCTCTTCGTTAATAGGGTCGCACAGAACCGGGCTATGTTGCACGAAAAATGTAGGCTTCCGGGTGCGCCCTGATACTATAAAGCCGTTCCGCGCATGGCATCGGAAAATCTTCAGGCCCAGACTCCGGCACCCAGGCTGGCCCGACGGCTGGGCCTGTTTGACGCCACCATGATTGTGATGGGAGGCATTGTCGGATCAGGCATCTTTATTAATCCGTACGTTGTTGCGCGACAGGTTCATACGCCGGTCCTGACTTTGGGCGCGTGGGTGGCCGATCGCGCTCGCCGGAGCTTTTATCTATGCCGAGCTCGCCGCGCGCCGCCCCCATTTGGGTGGCCAGTACGCTTACCTGCGGGAAGCCTATCATCCAGCCGTAGCATATGGCTGGGCGCTCCTGCTGGTCACACAGACGGGAGGAATGGCGGCGGTTGCCGTAACTTTCGCCCGCTACTTCCGGGACCTGACTCACGCCCCCGTCTCAGATGCCCTGTTGGCCACGTTCAGCCTGGCAGGTCTGACAATCATCAACTGCCTGGGTGTGCGGGCCGGCGGGAGCACACAAAACGTGTTGATGGTGCTAAAAATTGTTGCCATCGCCGGACTGGTGGGATGCGGCTATTTTTTGATCGGCCGCGCGCCAGTTCCGCTTCGTCCGGTGCTTGACCGTCCGCCATCATTCGGGTTGCTCACCGCGTTCGGCGCCGCCGTTGTGCCGGTGCTTTTCTCTTATGGCGGATGGCAAACCGCCAGTTTTCTTTCCGCGGAGCTGCGTCAACCGAAGCGCGATCTTCCGCGCGGACTGATGATCGGCGTGGCAGGAGTGATCGTTCTGTACCTTTCGGTGAATCTGGTTTGCATTCGAGCGCTGGGCGTAGCTGGGCTTGCCGCCACGATGGTGCCGGCTTCGAGCGTGATGCGTGCCGCGCTTGGTGAGCGTGGTGCCGCGCTGATCGCCATTGGGATCGCCATTTCCACGCTCGGATTCCTGGCTCAGGGGATGCTCACCGCGCCCCGGGTTTACTTCGCCATGGCTGAGGACGGCCTCTTTTTCCGCAGCGTGTCCTGGGTATCGCGGCGAACCCGTGTGCCGGTTGTCGCCATCGCACTACAAGGCGGTCTCGCGGTGCTAATCGCGGTTTCCGACCGATACGAGCAGATTCTCAATTATGTGGTTTCAGTCGATTTCATTTTCTTCGGCCTGACAGCTACCTGCCTCTTCGTGTTCCGGCACCGGGGCGGGCGGACGAAGACCAAACCGGTTACCGTGTACAGGGCCATCCCGTGACGACAGCGCTGTTCGTGGCTGCGTGCTGGCTTGTGGTAGTGAACACGGTTTATACCTATCCCGAGAACACATTCATCGGAATGGCGATTATGGTGGCTGGAATTCCGGCCTATTTCTTCTGGCGCTGGTGGAGACAGAACGGATGACGCCGCGAGGTCGCGTAATGAGTTCGGCATACATGGAATGGGCGAAAACCCGCTCACGGGCACGCTTTACTTTGGCCACGAGCGGTCTCGGGCCCTATCCTCTGGCTGAACTTTCCGTCAAGATCGAAGACCTGGAAATCAACGGCCCGAGCAACTACGGTTACGAGCCCCTGCTCAAAGCCATTGCCGGGCACGCCGGTGTTCCCGTCGAGTGCGTGGTTGTCACAACCGGCGCGTCCATGGCCAATCATCTTGCCATGGCTGTATCGATTTCGTCTGGCGATGAAGTTCTGATGGAGCATCCCGCTTACGAGCTGCTGCTGCGCACGGCCCAGTATCTTGGCGCGGACGTCAAGAGGTTCGCGCGGATCCCGGACGAGGGCTGTCGAGTGGATCCCGGGCAAATCGAGCGCGCCATGACGCCGCGCACCAGGTTGATCGTGCTCACCAACCTGCACAATCCATCGAGCGCACTCACGGATGAATCCACGCTTCGACGGGTGGCCGAAATTGCGCGCAGCGTAAAGGCGCGGGTGCTGGTGGGCGAGGTGTATCTGGAATCGGTGTTTGAAATGACGACGCGTTCAGCCTTCCATTTGGGCGAAGAATTCATCACGGGCAACAGCCTGACCAAGGTTTACGGATTGAGCGGGCTGCGCTGCGGCTGGGCCTTGGCAGCACCGGATATCGCCCGGAAAATGTGGCTCCTGAACGACCTGTTCGGCGTCATTCCGGCGGAGCGGCTCAGTGCGATCGCATTCTCAAATCTGGACCGGATCAGGGCGCGCTCGCGTGCGTTTCTGGACGCCAATCGCGCGGCATGTAATCGATTTGTTGCAACGCGCGACGATCTCGAAGCGCTGCCGCTCGAATTTGGCACCGTTGGATTTCCACGATTGAAATCTAGTTCGGTAGATGCCTTATGCCGGCTTTTGCGCGAGAAATATGAGACTACGGTAGTCCCGGGCAGCTTTTTCGAGATGCCTGAGCACTTTCGCGTGGGGCTCGGCGGCGAGCCGCAGATGACAGCCGAGGGACTTGAGCGGCTGGCGGCAGCGCTCGACCAGTTGCGGACTAAAGCCTGAGCCATTGCGCGTTCATTTTCACAATTCAGGCGAGTCATTGTATCGTGGAATAAAGCGAAATCCCTTCTTCGGATGCGCCTTTCAAGGCCCGTGAAATATCGACCCTTTTTTCTAACGATGATGACCGCGGCTCAGTCAACCCTTAGGCTGCCTTCGTGCGCTTTGCGCCTTTTAGCAGTATCGGCTCTGCTGGCAATATTGTCGAGCTGCTCCGCGGATAAAACGGCCGAGGCGAAAAAAACTCCAGTTGAAGAAGTGGCTCCGGTCACCATCGGCGAGGTGGTCGAAAAGCCCATGCCCATACAGTTGCGATCCATCGGAAACGTGGAAGCTTATTCCACGGTTCAAGTGAAATCGCAGATCGGCGGGGAGCTTGTTCGGGTTTTCTTTACCGAAGGGCAGGACGTAAAGAAAGGGGATCCGCTGTTTCAAATCGACCCGCGCCCTTATGATGAATCCGTGCGGCAAGCTGAGGCGGCACTAGCGCGCGACAATGCGCAGGCCATACAGGCCGAGGCCAACCTCGCGCGGGACGTCGCACAGGCCGAATACGCTAAAGTGCATGCGGCTCGATACGCCAAGCTGGCTGCCCAGGGCGTAGTTTCGAGAGAGCAAGACGATCAGATGCACGCCAGTGCCAAAGCCGCGGAAGAGAACACGCGTGCGGATCGCGCCGCGGTGGACAGCGCCCGTGCCTCGGCGAATGCGGATAAATCCACGCTCGTTAGAGCCAAACTCGACCTCACTTATTGTTTGATTCGCTCACCGATCAACGGCCGCACCGGGAATCTGCTGATCCACCAGGGCAATATCGTCAAAGCCAACGACGTCAATTTGATCGTGATCAACCAGGTTCAACCCATCTATGTGGATTTCTCCGTGCCCGGCGCGCACCTCGCTGATGTCAAACGGAACATGGCGACAGGCAAGCTCAAGGTGGCGGTGTTCCCGAAAGATGGCGGTCCGCCGGCCCAGGGCGTGCTCACGTTCGTGGACAATAACATCGACCTGACCACCGGCACTATCATGCTCAAAGGAACTTTCGCCAACGATCGGCGGGTGCTATGGCCGGGTGAGTTCGTAGATGCCGTCCTGACCCTGCACACCGTCCTTAATGCGATTGTCGCGCCCTCGCAGGCCATTCAAACGGGCCAGCAGGGGCAATACGTGTTTATCCTGACGCAGGATAATCGCGTGCAATCCCGGCCCGTGAGAGTAGCCTGGCGAGTGGGCGATGAAGTGGTGATCGAGAGCGGTTTGCGTCCCGGGGAGCGCGTGGTCACCGACGGGCAGCTCCGCCTGATTCCAGGCAGCAAAATCAAAGAGGTGAAAAGCATGCAGGGAGCCACCTCTTGAACATTTCCGAGATCTTCATTCGCCGGCCCGTGATGACCACGCTGGTCATGCTGGGCATTTTGCTGTTCGGCATCGTGGCTTATCGCGCGCTGCCGGTGAGTGACCTGCCCAATGTCGATTTTCCGACCATCCAGGTGAGCGCGCAGTTGCCCGGCGCAAGTCCGGAGACCATGGCCTCATCGGTCGCGACGCCGCTCGAACGCCAGTTTTCGACCATTGCCGGCCTGGACAACATGAGCTCCACCAGCACCCAGGGCGCCACGGCCATCACGCTGCAGTTCAGCTTGGAACGCAGTCTGGACGCAGCCTCGCAAGACGTTCAGGCGGCCATTACAGCGGCATCGCGCCAGCTTCCGCCCAACCTGCCCAGCCCGCCGTCATACCAGAAAGTGAATCCGGCGGACCAGCCGATTCTCTACATGTCGTTGAATTCCGCCACGCTGCCTCTCTCGACCGTGGATGAGTACGCCGAGACCATGATGGCGCAGCGCATCTCGACCGTGAGCGGTGTGGCGCAAGTTCAGGTTTTCGGAGCGCAGAAGTACGCCGTGCGCGTGCAGGTGGATCCGAACGCGCTGGCAACGCGCGGCATCGGCATCGACGAAGTGCAGCGCGCCATCGAGCAAAGCAATGTCAACCTGCCCATGGGTACCCTGTTCGGCAAGCATCAGGCCTTCACGGTGCAGGCCAACGGCCAGCTCTATGACGCCGCAGCGTACCGGCCTCTAATTGTTGCGTACCGCGGTGGCTCGCCCGTGCGGCTGGACGAAATCGGCCACGTGATCGACAGCGTGCAGAACGACAAGATCATCAGTTGGTATAACGGCGTTCCGTCGGTCACCTTGGCTGTGCAGCGGCAGCCCGGAACCAATACCGTCGAGGTGGTGGATTCGATCAAGAAATTGATGCCCACCTTCCGCGCGCAGATGCCCAAATCGGTGAACCTCGACATCGTCTATGACCGTTCGCAATCCATACGCGAATCGGTAGACGACGTGAAATTCACGCTGTTTCTCACCGTCTGCCTGGTCATCCTGGTGATCTTCCTGTTTCTGCGGAATGTTTCGGCCACCGTGATTCCTTCGCTCGCCCTGCCCATGTCCATCATCGGCACGTTCGCGGTGATGTATCTGCTCAACTACACCGTCGACAACCTGTCCATGATGGCGTTGACGCTATCGGTGGGTTTCGTCGTGGACGATGCCATCGTGGTGCTCGAGAACATCGTGCGCCACATGGAACTGGGTGAAAAACCGATGGAGGCCGCGTTCCGCGGGTCAAAGGAAATCGGTTTCACCGTGGTTTCGATGACTTTGTCGCTGGCCGCCGTGTTCATCCCGTTGTTGTTTATGGGTGGCATACTCGGGCGTCTGTTCCACGAATTCGCGGTGACCATCGGCATGGCGATTCTGGTTTCAGGATTCGTCTCGCTGACTCTGACGCCCATGCTGGCCAGCCGTTTCCTGCGGCCGCCGCACCAGGCAAAGCACGGCGTCTTCTACATGACCCTCGAGCGTTTCTTCCAGGGCATGCTGCATCTGTACGAACGCACGCTGCGCGGTTCCATCAAGTACCATCCGGTGACCATGGCGGTTTCCGTGTTTCTGATCATCGCCACCGTCTATCTATTTATCCTGGTGCCGAAAGGCTTCATTCCGAATCAGGATACAGGCCAGATCTTCGGCTTCACGGAGGCCTCGCAGGACGTTTCATTCGATGCCATGGTCCAACACCAGCGCGCAGTCATGCGCGTGTTGAAGAGTAACGCTGACATCGACAACTTTTTCTCCGGCATCGGCGGCGGTAACTCCACCACCGCATCCAACCAGGGCCGCGTGTTCGCCCATTTGAAGACCAAACCCCCGCGCACGAAAACACCCGATGAGATCATCGCCGACTTGCGTCCCCAACTGGCGGAGATCCCGGGAATCCGCGTTTTTCTGCAGGTGCCGCCGCTCATTCGGATTGGTGGTCAATTCACCAAGAGCCTCTACCAGTACACCTTGCAGGATGCGGATTTGAACGAGCTTTATCGCTGGGCTCCCGTCATGGAGCGTAAGATGCGCGATATCCCGGGCCTGGTGGACGTGACCAGCGATTTGCAGATAGCCAGCCCGCAGGTGCTTCTGGATATCGACCGCGATAAAGCCTCCGCGCTCGGTGTGACACCTTCGCAGATCGAAAATGCGCTTTACGATGCTTACGGTTCGCGCCAGGTATCGACCATCTACACGCCGACCAATGAATACTGGGTCATTCTGGAACTCGAGCTACAATACCAGCGCGATCCCTCGGCGCTATCCATGCTCTACATCCGCTCCGCAGCCGGCAAGCTGGTGCCGCTTAATGCGGTGGCGAACCTGAAGCCGGCAGTGGGACCGCTTACCGTGACGCACCTGGGCCAGCTTCCCGCGGTTACCGTTTCCTTCAACACCAAACCGGGAGTTTCATTGGGCGACGTTGTTCCGAAGGTGGAAGACATCGCGCGCAATACGCTGCCGGCGACTCTGACCACCAGCTTTCAGGGCACCGCGCAAGTGTTCCAGTCATCTATTCAAGGTTTGGGGATTCTGCTGCTGATGGCCGTGCTGGTCATCTACATGGTGCTGGGGATTCTCTACGAGAGCTTCATCCATCCGCTCACGATTTTGTCTGGCTTGCCCTCGGCCGGTTTCGGCGCGCTGCTGACGCTACTTGTCTTTCATGACGAACTGAACCTCTATTCGTTTGTCGGAATCATCATGCTGGTGGGCATCGTGAAAAAGAACGCCATCATGATGATCGATTTCGCTCTCGAAGCGCAACGCAATTCTGGTATGACCGCGCGCGAGGCCATTTTCGAAGCCTGCATTGTCCGTTTCCGGCCGATCATGATGACCACCATGGCGGCGCTGATGGGCAGTCTGCCGATCGCACTCGGCTTCGGTGCGGGCGGGGAAGCACGGCGCCCTCTCGGTCTGACTGTGGAAGGCGGACTGGTTGTTTCGCAGCTTCTGACGCTCTACATCACGCCGGTGGTTTACATCTATCTGGAGGCCGCACGCCACAAGATGGGCAAACTGAAATTCCGCCGGCGTGGCGCGCGCCAGGAAGCGCTGGCACAGCAAAAACTGTAGCGCGCGGGAAATCCAGACCTGCATTCAACAGGCCCCGAGCTATCATTCCAAGAGAGCTTTGCTGATGCCGTCTACCGTCACGCTCCGCGATATCTCTTCACAACACCTCCCGGCGTCCGTCCCCTACGCCTTCCTCGCTCCCAGACTCCAGAAGCCGCTGCCACTCTGTATTCTCCTCTTAGGCGCCGGCGGCACCCGAGATTCCATCTTCGACCTCCAGCCGCTGTTCGACGGATGGTGGGCCCAGGGCACCGTTCCTCCCATGATCATTGCCACGCCCACGTCCGGCCTCGACTACTATATGGAGGACCCCTCCGGAACAATTCGCTGGGACTCCTTCCTGGCCGGCGACTTTGTTCCCCACCTCCGCTCCGCCTGCAACGTCAGCGATTCCACCGTCTTGCGGGCATCTCCGGCGGCGGTTACGGTGCGCTCAAGCTGGTCTTCACGCACCCCCACCTCTTCGCGGCCGTTGCCGCCATGCAACCCATGCTTGAGCCGGGACTCCGCGAATCTGATATCGGCCCGCGCAACCGTCTGCATCACTCCGCTGCGCCCACCGCAATTGATCGGTCCCACACGCGATCCTTCGCTCTGGGAGTCAAACAATCCTGCCAATCGGGCTCGCGCGAATGCGCAGCATCTTCGCGATTCCGCCTCGCGATTTACCTTGAGGCCGGTGACAAGGACTTCCTCAACGCTCGCGATGGCACTGAATTCCTCCACCGCGTGCTCTGGGATCTCGACCTCTCGCACGAATACCATCTTGTCCGTGGCGCCGACCACGGCGGCCCTACCATGCGCCCCCGCCTCTGCGCCATGTTCACCTGGTTTGGATCCCTCTGGAGTCCGGCGCCGCTCAATGCCGCTGCCGAACAGACCGCCACTGCCTGGCTGCAATCCGGGATGCGAGGCAAGCCCCCTGCCGGCGCGACCACCACCAACGCTTCCTTCGTGCCGGGTTCGAACCGCTCCGGGCAAAGGCCGCGCAGAGCGACGCCACCACAAACCGCACCTTCGGCCACTTCTGAAAAAGACAGCTTCTTTTTGCGGCTCTACAAGACGGACGGGTGAGGGAAGGAGACCTCTGCCACCGATTGCTCGCTATGGGCTGCCACGCCAAACTGCGTTCAAGTCGACGAGAGTCGTAACTCAAGAACTTCAGGTTTACGACCAACGTCGGTTAACGCGAGAAATCGGTGGCAGAGGTCTTCGTCCCTCCTCTTTCTTCAACACGGTGGTGTGCGAACGCAGGGCCAGCCGACCACGCATCAACCCGCGCAGATCCCGTAATTCGGCGGACGGAATCTAAACCTCAGGCAGCGTTCCATTGCGCAACAACATGGCCAGGCCTCGCGTATCCAATTTGTCTGTCTTGTTGCGTCCCCCGATCTGTCGCTTCGCCTCGAGTGGATTTACCGGCCGTGCATCTAGCCCTGCCGACTCCAGTTCATCCATCAACCAATACCAGCCGCCTCTGGCCTCCACGGCAATCGGCGTTTCCTTTTCCAGGCCCTGAAGATAAACCCGCAGATCCCGCCCAGGTGATCGATTCGCACCGGCGGCCCGATCCTTCGCGTTTCATCCACGCTCACGAAAACCGAATAGCGTGAGTGAGCATCACACCCGATATACTGTTTCACGCTGCAGTACCTCCTCTGTTGGTTCCACAAGGCTGATTTTGACCGATCAGCCCCGGAGTTGCTGCTGCGCTCTCATACGATCACACCTCCGCAAAATAAAAACTCGCCGTGTCCACCGTAGGTTGACTCACTCGGCCTTCATCGCGCGGGGTGCTCCTGCTATTTATGGAAATGGTGTCGGATCGCTCGCGTCGTCATCCCGCAAGGAGAAAATTCGAATTTTGCGGAACGAAGCCAATTCCCATTTCTGAACTGTATCCGAACCTCCAGCGCGCCGCCTGGGCTGGTAGCTACTTCGACGCGCGCTCGCTCTTCAGCGTGGTCAGGAACTCGATCACATCCACGAGCTGCTGCTCCGTCATGGAATTCATGAGGTCTTCGGGCATCATGGAAAGTCTGCTGCGGCGTCGGGAAGTAATCTCGGAAGGTTTCAAACGGACATCCGTGGTCGCGTCGGTCTTCACCACCACGCGCTGCGGCGTGTCCTCGGTGATGATGCCGATCACCTGGCCTTGCGTCTTGGTTTCGAGCACCCACATGGAATACAGCGGCGCAATCCCGGCGCTGGGGTTCAGAATGGAATCGAACAGTCCTGGTTTGCCGAGTTTGGTCCCGATGTTCGAGAGATCAGGGCCGACTTTCTTCGAGCCGTCGATTCCATGACACCCCGAGCATTTTGGACCGTTTTCGGCCGAAAAGATTTTACGTCCGCGCTCAGCGTCGCCATGCTGCCATACGAGTTGTTCGATGGGCGGAAGTTTTTTCTTGTTCTTGCTCACGAGCGGCGGCAACAGCTTTGCGGCGCGCCGTCGCACTTCGTCATTACGACTGTTGTTCAACAGATTGGTGGCGACGTTTTTCAACTCGGCAGGCAATTCGCTCGACTGCTGCAGATTGAGTAACAAGTTTTGGCCGGGAACGGAGCGCGCCAGCACACGCACCGCTTCCGTCCGCAATTCATTCGGCTCCTGGCTCAGGATGAGGCGTTTGAACCGCGTTTCGAGGTTTGGCGGCCACGCGTCGCCAATGGCCCGTATGGCGGCTACGCGGAGGGGCAGCGGACCGCTGCGCGAAAGTTTATCGAGAGTTGGGACAAAAGCCTGATCACGAGTCCTGCCCAGTGCCTGAATCGCAGTGATCCGGAGTGGCTCGGCTAAACTCTCAGATGTTGTCAGCGCGGCTAAATCCGGCGCGTAGGAGGCATCGCCCAGATCGTCCGCCAATTCCAAAGCTTTGGCCTGCAGCCGGTCCGAATGAAGCGCAGACCGCACGGCAGTTCGAGCGGCATCATGTGTACGTAGATCGATCCACTCGCTGAATAATTGATGACTCAAACGCTCGAATCCCTGATCAAGAAGCGCGGCCGGCGGATTGGAGTTCAGAAACGCTGCGACTGCCTTGCCGGCTTCGGGCTGTGCCATGGCCGCGAGAGCATCGAGAGCCTGGCCGCGATCTTTGTCGCTGAGCGAAACATCATTGAGAGTCGTCAGCAGGTAGGGCAAAGCATCGGAGGGCCGGAACTCCCAAATGAGTTGCCCCAGCGTGGAACTCCATTTCTCCGGGTATGCCTCGCGCAACTTTGCGTACAGCGCATTCTCACGTCCGCGCACCGCAATTCCCAGCGCCTCGAGAGACCACCGGTCGGCTCCATCGTATTGTTTGACGAGTTCCAATATCGACTCGGTGGCAGCGTCGGATTTCACATCCTGGAGAGCCAGCGCCACTTCGCGGCGTACCTGCGACGAAGGATCGTGGAGCAGTGGCCGTGTGGCTTCCACCATGTCCGCACCGTAAAGCTTCAGCACGCGAATCGCGAGGATCCGAAACGCCGGATCACTCGAGCGCAACGATTCGTCGACGGCATCCGCGCCATCGGGCTCTATTCCGCCCAACAGCCACAGCGCGCGGGCCCGTAAGATGCGGTCGCCTTGCTTCCACATGGAGGTCAGCGCCGGTAAAGCGTTCCGGCTTTCCTCTTTGAGCCTGGTCCAGGCAAGGTAACGGATCGATTGTGCGGGCGAACGCAGGGCCGACGCCAATCCTTCGGGAGAGGAGAGATCAACGTTGGAGCGCTGCGCCTTGTAGCCGGCCGGCGCCAGCCGATAGATGCGGCCGCGCGTGAGATCTTTCATTTCATGTCCACCCACCACCGGGTCATACCAGTCAGCAAAGAACACCGAACCATCCGGCGCGACGGCGACATCCGACGGGCGAAACCACGAATCGGGCGAACTGACCGTATCTTCGACCTGAGTTTCGTAGCCGGCTCCGGCATTTTCGAGCGCGTAGGTGCGGATCAGCCGCTTGCCGGCCTCAGCGTGCAGAAGCTGTCCCCGATATTTTTTCGGCAGCAATTCGCCTTCATAGGCGACAATGCCGCAGGGCGCTCCAGCGCCCAGGCGCGCGATGTTCGGCACAACACCCGGAAGCTCGTTGTGAAAATGCGTGCCTTTGTCTTCCTGCCAGCGGCGTGCGCCCGGCCCCCAGTAACCGTAGTTGCCGCCTTCCATCACATAATTGAGGCGCGTCCAGGCGTTGCCGTCATCGTCGTTATCGCTCTGCCAGATATTGCCGAACGAATCCACGGTCAGTTCATAAGGATTACGGAAATCGTGTCCAATTACTGTGAGGTTCGTGCCGTCCGGATTCACGCGCAGCGCGCAGCCCGCATAATAAGGACCCGAGTGGGCGTCCACCAGATGATTACCGGACTTATCGGTGATATCGAATCCCGGATCGCCATTGTTCAAGTAATAACGTCCATCCGGTCCGAATACCACCGCGTGTACTCCGTGATCGTGATCCTCGCCGTGCCAGCCAGTGAGCAGGACCTCTTTCTTGACAATGTGATCCTGTTCGTCCTTGGTATAGACGATGACATCGGGCGATTGCGAGATGATCACCTTATTGCCCAACACCGCAATGCCCAGGGGCGATCGCAACGCGGGACTCTGATCGAAGACCGTGAGTTTGTCGGCTTTGCCGTCACCGTCGGTATCCTCGAGAATCAGAATGCGGTCGCCTTGCGGCCGGTAGTCCTTCAGGTGTTTCAGCTTACGTCGGTAATTCACGCCTTCCAGAACCCAGACGCGGCCACGCTCATCAATATCGATGTTGGTGGGGTTGGCCAGCATCGGTTCCGCGGCCCAGAGCGTGACCTCCAGGCCATCCGCGGCCTTGAAATGATGCAAAGCGACAGGCGGTTTCTCCTGGGCCGTCAGGATTCCAGCCGCCAGAAAGCAGAAAGAGAACAACAGTTTCATGGGCGTCATGCTTGGACTGAGAAAGTAGCTTGCAGCAGTTCCAACATCATAACGTGAATCCGGGAGTGTGATGAGCCGCACCTCCCCTGTGCATGTGCACAACGGGAGAGGCGCGAGCCGCTATAATTCACCCAAGTTGAATTCTTCACAAGACCAAACCCTCAGGAGCACCGTCACAGGCGCCAATACGAGCAAGATTTTGATTCTGGGCCTGGTCCTCGCATTGTGTGCTGTTGTGTTGTTTGGCTGGATTGCGGAAGAGATGTACGAGGGCGATACCATGCTCTTCGATGAGCATGTGCGTGCGGTGATCCATGCACATTCTTCGCCCGTGCTGACAAGGATCATGCGGCTGTTTTCGTTGCTCGGATCTCCGCTTTCCATGACGGCGCTGATTCTTGTGTCGTTTCTCCTTTTCCGGCGCTTAGGATGGAACCGCGGGGCGATCCTGTTGGCCGTCTGCATGGGAGGCGGGGTACTGCTCGATGAGGTTTTGAAGCTGTCGTTCCGGCGTGTGCGGCCTGTTCCGTATTTCCATGTTGTGGCTCCCACCTCCTACAGTTTTCCAAGTGGACACGCTTTGCTCTCGTTTTGCTTCTTAAGCGTGGTGGCATCGCTCATTTCCGCGCGCCTGCGAAATGTACTGGCGAAGGCTGCCGTGCTCACCGGTGCCGCCGCATTAGTCTCCCTGATCGGGTTTTCACGAATCTATCTGGGCGTCCATTATCCAACCGACGTCATCGCCGGCTATATTGCAGCGTTCATCTGGGTGACGGCGGTCACGGCGGCGGACCGGATCTACCACGGGCGGCGCGCACGCAAATGAGCCCGATCCACGGCGAATCGACTCTCATTCTGAATCCCGCCTCGGGGAAGGGAACAGAGGCCTCACAGGTACCGGAGATTTTGAAATTGCTGGAGGATGAAGGCATACGGCCTCGGCCGATGGTCCTGAAAAAGGGGATCCAGGACGCGGCCAGGAACGCGCTAGATGGGACCGTCAGCTCCGTGGCGTCCGTACTCGCTGGCACGGACGGCGCGATGCCGCCAAAGTGATTGGGCGCGGCAAAACAATGAGAGTAGATGTGGCAGAGGTTAACGGCCGTAAATTCGTGAACAATTCGAGTGTCGGCCTGTATCCGAATATGGTGCTCGAGCGTGTACAGCAGCGCAAGCATGGGTATGGGCGCTGGTTGGCGTTTGCGTACGCATCTTTGCGCGTACTCCGGCGTTTTCCGCGAATCGACATCCGGTTAAGCTGCTGCGGTGAGGAAATCAAGCGTTCGACGCCATTGCTGTTCGTGGGAAACAACACAAATGAAATGACGGGCTGGCGCATCGGCCAGCGTGAACGTCTGGACGCCGATCAACTCTTCTGCTGTATCGCCTCTGCCGCGTCCCGCTGGGAATTATTCAAGCTGCTGGCACGCGCACTTACCGGACGCCTGCGCCGTCAAAGAGACTTTGACATGTTTCATTCAGAGGAGGTCAACATTGATTCCAGCCGAAGGCGTTTGCATATTGCCGTTGATGGAGAGGTCGTGATCCTTCCACCACCGCTGCGGTACCGGATTCACCCGCGGGCCCTGAACGTGGTCGTCCCATAAGATTCCATGCGCGTTCTGGTGCATCTCTCCGACTTACACTTTGGCCGCATTGATGAGCGGATTTTGAACCCGCTGATTGCGAAAGTGCGCGAACTGCAGCCTCATGTGGTGGCGGTTTCCGGAGATTTTACGCAGCGTGCCCGCCCGCAGGAGTTTCGCGAAGCCCGTGAGTTTTTGAAGTTGCTGCCCCAGCCGCAGATTGTGGTGCCAGGTAATCACGACCTGCCTCTACATAATCTGTACGCGCGTTTCCGGCACGCGCTAGATGCTTACCAGGAGTACATCAGTAACGACGTGGAGCCGTTTTACCTGGACCCGGAGATCGCGGTTACAGGCGCAAATACAGCGCGACGGATGGCCATCAAGGGTGGGCGCATCAACCACGCTCAGATCGACCGCATCGAGGAGCGTCTCTGCGGCCTGAGCCCTGAAACAATTCGCGTCCTGGTGACGCATCATCCCTTCGACCTGCCCGAGACGTATCGACGCCGCGCACTGGTTCGACGCGCCCCTCTGGCCATGAATACGCTCGCACGTTGCCGGGTAGATTTGCTGTTGGCCGGCCACTTTCATCGCAGCCACACCGGACATACCGCGATGCGCTACCCGATCGCCGGACATTCGGCGGTCTTTATTCTGGCGGGCACGCTCTCCACGCGGCACCGGGGCGAGCCAAATTCGTTCAATGTGATCCGCGTTCAACGCCCGCGCGTGCAGGTGGAACGTATGGTCTGGAAGCCTGAGGCATTGTCATTTTCCAGCTTTTCGATTGAGGAATTTCATCAAACCTCAAGCGGCTGGACCCGCGCACCCAGCTGACTTGCTCGATTCAATAGTCACGAGATGCCGGATCTGGTGGCGTACTTGAACTCGCGATAACCGGCTGGCCGGCTTCAGAGTCCATCGGCTTTCCGTGCGTGGTCTCCGCCACAACGTCGCGTTTGACAGCACTCGCCTCACTGGAGTGGAGTTGCGCATCCAGCCGCTGTAACGCCACGCGAACG
This sequence comes from Acidobacteriota bacterium, assembly GCA_003223115.1. GTDB lineage: Bacteria > Acidobacteriota > Terriglobia > Bryobacterales > Bryobacteraceae > QHXW01. The sequence continues at coordinate 12,150 of QHXW01000168.1, read as the reverse complement.
ACGTCGCGGTGATGCAGTTTATGTCCCGGGCCGGTCTCAGACAACTCCAGCCACAGCCGGTGAAGCAGGTCGATATCTTCCGGCCACAGCCGCGGCGGGTGCGGGCCCAGATTGAAATAGCGTTTTTCGGAGGGATCGGGATTGATGATCAGCAACGAGACCTGCGGTCGTGGCGCGGGCAATCGCTCCCAGGCGTTTCCAAACGCCTTGGCCTGTTCGTCGGAGGTCATTTTGCCCGAGCGCCCCATGACGATCAATGAAGATTGCAGGCGCTGCGCCGTTTCCATGATGGCCCAATGCGGATCGAAACCAGGTACCACCATCAGCTCAACATGTTTGCCTGCCTTCTCGGCAAGCGACACGACGTTGCTGAACAATTTCGCGATATCGCTGGTGAAGACCTGATCCAGGTTCAGGTCGTGCTCGCCCGAACCGGCTTCGGAAACCTTCTTTATCGTGAGGACCACTATGTCGATTTTGGCCGTGTTCGTCTTGTCAAGCACCTGCTTGAGGTGATTGAGTTGATTGGGGTTTCGGACGGCTACCACGACATTGCCGGGCCTGGCGTTCACCTAAGACGTGGAGAGTTCCGGCGCCGAATCCAGGCGGAATTTCTCGAGCTCCGGCGACTGCCCCACATTGTGGCGCCGATTGTAACGCTCGGATATTTCAAACACCGTAAAGATCGCCACGGTGAAGCCAAAACCCCAGATGGTTGCCGTTTGCTTGGTGAACAGGTTGACGAACGCCAGCACAAACAGAAATACAAAGATGAGCGCCAGGCCCACTGGAATCTCGATTCCGCGCACATGGAAATTGAGCGGCACTTTCCACTCGCGTTTTCCCGGCTGTCTGAATCGAAGAACCAGCACCGAGAGCGCTTTCATGGCGAAGCTCCATACCACGCCAAAGGCGTAGGCGTCGCCCAACAGCAGCAGATCGCCGCGACTCAGAATCACACAGACGATCTGCAGCACAACGATCAAGCCGATAATCCGCGACGTAGTGCCGAACTTGCGATGCGGCTGGCGGAACCAGTCGGGTAAAACGCCGTCCTCAGCCACACGATTGAGAACGCCATTCGATCCCACAATGGCCGTATTTACCGCGCCTGCCAGAATGACCGTGCCAACCACAACCACGAAGGCCTGAAACAACAGCCGCAAAGAAACCGGACCGATCATGTGCATCGCCAGGCCGCTGATGAGATTGCCGAGATAAACATTCACGCGTTCCTTGTCGGGGATCAGCATTACTCCGAAGAATGACACTAGCGAGGTAAAGAGCATGCTATAGATGAAGATGACAAAGCCCGCCTTCTTGAGATTCGCGAGTTTCGGAGAGGCGATTTCACGGTTCACCTGCGCCAGGCTTTCCTCGCCGCTCATGGCAAGCAATGAGTGTCCCAAGCCGATCAGGATGGCGACCACCGAAATGCTGGGCCAGACTGTGCCCCGGAGCCAGCCCAGGGCGTCGGTCGAGCCTTGGCCGAAATGAATGGTCGCGAGCGTTGGCAGCGGCACGGGCGAGAAACCGCGCACCGCCGTCGTCGCCAGGCACCAGCCTGCCAGAATGACCGTGCCAACCACAACCACGAAGGCCTGAAACAACAGCCGCAAAGAAACCGGACCGATCATGTGCATCGCCAGGCCGCTGATGAGATTGCCGAGATAAACATTCACGCGTTCCTTGTCGGGGATCAGCATTACTCCGAAGAATGACACTAGCGAGGTAAAGAGCATGCTATAGATGAAGATGACAAAGCCCGCCTTCTTGAGATTCGCGAGTTTCGGAGAGGCGATTTCACGGTTCACCTGCGCCAGGCTTTCCTCGCCGCTCATGGCAAGCAATGAGTGTCCCAAGCCGATCAGGATGGCGACCACCGAAATGCTGGGCCAGACTGTGCCCCGGAGCCAGCCAAGGGCGTCGGTCGAGCCTTGGCCGAAATGAATGGTCGCGAGCGTTGGCAGCGGCACGGGCGAGAAACCGCGCACCGCCATCGTCGCCAGGCACCAGCCGATCAGAATGACCACCATCAGCGTGGTGAGCTGCATGATGCGCAGCGCTTTTTGGCTGGATTCGTGAATGCCGATGACATTCTTGCGCCAGAAATAAATGGTCACGGCGATGGCGAAAATTGCCGCAAACGTTTGCGGCTCAATCTGGAGGCGGGGATGGCCGGAGAGCTTCGCGCTGTCGTTGATTAGACCGGCCAGGTACAAGCCCGCGGTAACGCCGCTGATCGGGCCCGTGAGCACGTAGTCGAACATCAGGGCGGAGACCGAAAACTTGGCCAGGAGCCCGCCCAGTGCTTCGTGCACGACGCGATAGACACCGCCGCGCACGAACATGCTGCAGCTTTCGATGTAAATCGCCCGGACAGCGTAAGACGAAAGCATGATGGCCAGGATGAACCACGGCGCCGATTTCCCGACATAGCCCTCGGCAATGCCGCCGGCATAAAATGCCGAGGAAGCCAGATCGCACAAGACGATTGCTGCCGCCCTCCAGAACGAAATGAAGGACAGCATGACCGTGGAAGCCACCACAACCTTGGTGGCTTTCGAGATTTGAATTTCCAAGGAGACACACTTTCTCGTCCCACGCCCCTGGAACGCTTCCAAATGCGCCTACGAGGTTAGCTGACGGGCTAGAGCTTGAAAGTACCCTGTCCGATAAGCATCGGACTACGCCCCAAATACCGGGTCCCCCGTCTCCTGGGCAGGAGTTCGGCTCCGGTGAATATTCTAACTCTGCGGAATGTCGAATGCGAGTATGAGGACGCGCGACTCATGCCGAATCGCGGCCGCGGGGCTGCCTCCGCCATGGTTCGTTGTGGTTCAAAGAACGATGAGTTATTCGTATCGCAGAGCGATGAAGGGATCGACGGCGATGGCGCGCCGTGCCCCTGACACCTCGTCCAAACAATAGCACGGCCGCAAGCGCGGACCCCGAAGCCAAGACCAGCTGGTGATCGCAAATCCACCTGCCCACGCAGGCGGCGAGGTAATACGGGGAAACTTCTAGATGCGTGATCGGGTGGGACAGGACCGCGCCCGTTGCCCCCTCCAACTCTCGCTTGCCACGGCGGGTCATTCTCGTGAAGGGTGCGGACATGCAGGCCGACGCTGGGCCAGCGGAGTCGGGATTTGAGGTCTTCGTCCGTGGATTCCTACTGGTTTTTCACCGGCCGTAAGCACCTGCTCAAGCCAAAGGCCCGGAACTTCCGCGAGGGTATACATCGGATCGCCGCCATGGTAAAACCAACATCAGCAACCGTCGTCTGTTGGTCCGCATACGTGAGTTGTTCCGGCCGCAGCTTGTGGTGGTACTGCCACGTTGCCTTAAAGTCCCCCAAAAATGCGCGATCAGCTACACGCACCGCCATGCCCACCGGGAATGCTTCTTTGTATGGCGTAGGCTCAGTCATAGTCATGCGTGTTTAGCTTCCGCGTAACCATCGCGGGCACTTCCTTGTAGTGTCCGGTTTTGGGATTTGGCTTCGTTTTTACTTTTCTGTAAATAATATAATTGCATTGATGAGGATTATGTACCTTTGAACTCCTGCTACTGGACATGATAGATCCTCATGACCTCTATACACTACGTTTACTCGGCTTATGGAAAGAAAAACAGTTGGTGAGTCGGCGCCTGCTGTCCTACGACGCCACGAATTTTTACACACATATATAGCCAGCAACAACATGCGGAATCAACTGGCGCAGCGCGGTCATAATAAGCAGGGCCGTCACCATCTGCGTCAGGTAGGTCTCAGCTACGTTCTGGATGGGGACCACGGCCTGAGCTTGTGTCATCTCGTTTACCACGGCAACATCACCGATGGCGAGGAATTCTCCACATCCCTGGCGCGCAAGTTGGGGATGCTGGATCGCACGCAGATTGCGCATGACACCGTCACGTTGGTATTTGATAAAGGCGCTGCGGCGTTGGCCAACACGGTGCAGTCGGAAGAAGCCGGAGTAGGTTGGATTTCGGCCCTGCCCTGGAATCAGACGCCTGTGCTGTTCACGCGAGCGCGCGGTGGAACAACTGCCGCCGTGTAGCAGCGCGCCGTCAGGGGTGCGGGCGGCGGCCGAAAAACTTCTGGTGCACGGCAAAGAATATCTGTGCGTGCTGAAGTATTCCGCTTCCTTTGCCGGCGAACAGTTGGGACTGCCTTCTTGGCCACCTTGAGTCCATTATATATACCCCAATCCCGCTACTTAATTACATAAGCAATGGGGCAGGGCGCAGAGTTCTCGCTGGTTCAAAGCCGGTTAAACGAGTACGTTCTGGGAGAAACACTTGGGCAGCGGCGCCGCGCTACGGCCTAGTTATCACGGCCTCGGGCTGCTGGCGTTTGACGGTGATGGCGCGCGAGTCCTCGGCTGCCTGCGCGGATTCCCTGGCGGTCGTGACGATCTGCTTGCTCTCGCCCTTGTGCGCCTGCAGATTCAGAGCCTGCTGGTATAACTGCTCAGCCTTTCGATAACTATCGGCCGCCTGTGTGTCGGCGCCCGCTGCTTTAGCAATCTGAAGCGCGTTTTGGGCCTGATAGAGCGCCAGCACAGCCTCATACTCATCCATCGAAACCTTGGGTCCGGTGGAGGCGGCGCCACGATTTGCGGTGTTATAGGTGAACTGTTTGCGGGGCAGCAGTTCATACTTAGCGTCGACTTCTTGCACCTTTCCGACGGTATCAGGCCGCACCATGTTTTCGAGTACAACCACATCACTTGGCTGCAGTACCGAGAAGTAGGGCTCTGCCGTAACGATGAGAGCAAACGCCTGCAGATCACTCGATACTTTCACGCTGGCTTTATTTGATGGGCCAGCGACAAGTTCCCCGAGGTTTACCGGGCGGCCCTCCGGACTGATGGCCCAGAGTACATAGGTCAGGTATTCAGGGCCGAACCTTGTAGGCGCTTCCAGGTGGTGGATCTTGACTTCAATCTTTGTCGCGCCCCGGAGGCTCTGCACCTGCGCCTCACCGCGAGCCTCGGGGAGCAGGACAGTACCTTTCATATCGATTTTGGTGGGCAGTGTGAGATGTCCGTAATTGATCGCTTTGGTCGTTCGTTCGACGACCGTGACTCGATAAATGGGCTCGCTGCGCGGAGGCTGAACGGTAGCGGGAACAGTCAGATCCTGCGCGGATACGCTCAGGATGCCAAAAAGAGGAAACAAAATGAGGCCGTTCAGTTTCATGGCGTACACCTCCGAGTGCCTAAGAGCACTTAGTGTGCCGTCCGTTTGTTTTGAGTCACGTATGGAAAATATCAACGAGTTGAGGTGGGGCCACAGTGGAACAATTTGCTCGCATCGGGCCGGTTTGCGCGAGAGATTACACGGCGGCGCGTTCCGCTCGCTCACGGTCGCGGCTCGGTGCGAGCAGACAAAAAATGCAGGGGCAAGTGGGGCACCGCTCGCTCACGGTCGCCTCGGTGCGAGCAGGCAGGGGAGGACCGCTGCCAATGCCGACAGCGGTCTCCTATCGAACGCGCTGTCTAATCTGCCTTCTTTGTGGTTACACGTTTGCCATCTGAGCTGGATTCCACTGTGATGGTGAAGCCGTTGGCGTGGTGCAACTGATAATTCTTACCGAAACCTTTGTAGTAATGATCGGAGTGGTAGAGCGAGAAGGGGCTGTTCCAGGTGGCTGCAAAGTAGCGCACATTTTGGATCATCGCGCCATGAACCGGATCGCTGCCATCGAAGCGAGTCAGATTGACCTCACCCTTGCCGTTACCCAACTTTGCATGTGCGGTCTTGCCGTCTGGTGAAACGTGCCAGGCGATATCCGACGTGTCCATCTGGACCGAGGTCCATTTCACCGGATAGATTTTGGTGAGGATCGCAATCAAGCCGTCTTTCTGCTCTTTGGTTGCCTTTGGCTCGAATGTGGCGATCAGCCAATCCGCCTGTCCTTTGGTGGCCCAGTCGGAACCGAGATCACCCGAGAGCCAGACTTTCAGGCCGGTCAAATCCACATCACCGTGCTTGCCCGTAACCACCCGGGCCACGTTATTAAAGTTGCACTTATGTTCACCGGTACCCTGATGTGACGCGTGATCATTGAAATAACAGGGACAAAAGAGATCGCAGGAGCAGGCTTCGATGTATTGAAGACGAGCCTGCCAGGGAACGTCTTGCGCCAGCGCGGGAATCATCAGCGCAAGCGCGACCGCGAACGTTTTCATAGGGCGTGTCCTCCTCCGGCCTATCATGCAATTGATCCGGCAATTTTTCAAGGGCGAAGTGAGTTTCTTTAATTCTGTTCCGCTGGCCCATCTAACAAAACCGGTATCCCGCCCGTTGAAATTTGCTAGTCCGCATGGGCAGGCCGTGTTTCCCGACGAATTGGTTGCGCGCCGATTCAACAGCTTTCGCCCAATCGTCCAAAGGCGCCAGCAGTTCGCGGTAAATCAGGTAGCACATGTCCGCGGTTACGAGAACTGGCGGCAAATCCGGATGCGTTTCAGTTACGATGAGGGCGTCGGGTATGCGACTAAAAATCAGGCGCACGTGGTTTTGTGTCTTCACCCTGCTGCTCGCGGTAGCTGCTTGGGCGGGCGATGGTACCGCGGAACGTAAAGTTAAGTTGTGGATACGCGCGGTCAGCCAGTAGCTGGGGCAATGGTTACCGCGAAGCGGCGAGGCGTGACGCTTGCCAAGGCCGTGGAATATGTATCTACCGACCAAGACGGCCTTTTCACAATCCGCCGCCTCGAGTGGGGAACGTACTGGGTCCTTGCAAAGAAAGGAGGAGGGTGGATACCCCGATACGTCTTTCCAATTCTATAGTAACGGCAAGGAGCCCATAGTGGGGTTAAGCCCTGCGATTCCCTCGGTCAAGGTCGGCGTCGTCATCGGGCCAAAATACGCCGTGGTGGCCGGCAGCATTGTCGACGACGGCTCTGGAGAGCCTGTAAACGGCACTGTTCACCTGTGGCGTCGAAACGCTCCTGACAAACCGATTAGCATCGGGGGCCTTCTAATTTCAGGGTGCTTGTGCCGCCTGACGAGGACATCGGCTTCGAGGTGGAAGTGCCGGACCACGAAACGTGGATCCCAGGGGGAACGTTGCACGTGACGTCGGGAAGCACCGCGAACCCGGACGTGCGAGTGAGGCCCACAGCCAATAAGTAAGTTAATGCCGGATCAACCAACTGCGAGGGTTTCTCATTTGTGATGCTGTCGGAACGTGCTGTCATCGCGATTGGCGTGAAAGAGCAAGGCACACCGAATAAACGCTCCTGCCTGACCAGCGCCCCCATTTCGGCTTTACAATTCTTATTCGCCTGCGCGAGCCTCTGCCCAGCAAAATGTCTGGTGGGCAAGGCAGCAGAGCAACGCCCCGCGGGCATAAAGCTTGTCATCACGACGGATAAGACGACGGCGAATCCTCGGGAAGACGTGACTATCCACATAGTTCTGTCGAATACTTCAAAAGCAGGCGTCGCGCTCTGGGACCGATTATTTGTGGAACGGGATTATGAGGTCCATGTCCTCAACGTCCATGGATTGGAAGCACCCTTGACGGAATGGGCTGCTGCAATCAGGAGACCGCCCATTAAGGGGAGCCAAATACTACTGGCACTTGCGCCGGCGACAAAATACGCAAAGAAGAGAAGCTCTTGAAGGTTTACGATATGAGCGAGCCGGGATTTTACACGATCCAGGTGTGCCGCGATCTGATCGGTATCGGTAACATCTACTCGAATAAAATGCAGGTCGAGGTGCAGTAGCATCCCACGCCCGATGGACGCGGCTCGGAGCACATCATGCGGCCGCACAGAACGGCATTGTTTCGCCGCAGTGGGCCAGTGCGCAATGCGTAACGGTGATCATGAACATGGGTCCGGACGGACCCCGGCCCGCATTACAAGAGAATTCGTTTGCGCCACCGAAATGCGGCGAGGACCACGGCGGTTATAGTGAAAGTCACGGGATCAGTCAGAGTATTCTCATATAGCAGTCCCCGCGTCAATCGTGTGACGGAGCGAAATAAGTTACTTATTCTCTCGGGGTTACCGCCCGCCCGCATCTGAACCGGTATCCTTCCAGTTGAATTCGCCAGTCCGCACAGCCAAGCCGTGCTTCTGGGCAAATTGGTTGCGAGCTGATTCAACAGCTTTCGCCCAATCGCCCAAAGGTAGCAGCAGTTCGCGGTAAATCAAATAGCTCATGTCCGCGGTGCGGTCGGGAAGGTGATCCTTTACGTCATCCAGATCGTGCAAGTATCGCCGGCCGTTAGCCTGCTCCACGCGAGGGAGCCAGCTCTTGTACCAGGTTTCCAGAGTATCCTGGTAAACCCGGTTGCGCTCCTTCCGGATGGATTCAGCCGCGTCGAGAGCCTGGTCGATCGAATCCACCGCTGCTTGCGGTTGCTGGTTGGTGGCCGCCGATTGCGCGGCTTCCAGGTGGCCGCTGACCTGCGCGAGGTCATCCAACATGTCCAGGTTCTGACGGCAGAGGCGAGCGATGGAGACGAACACTTCCAGGTTGTACCGGTTATGCGCCACGTGCCGCAGATTCGCGTACAGAAGACCGAGGAGTTCCTGGTTTTCCGCGCGCGCCTGCGCAGCCAATTCGAGCCGCCGCGAATTGTCTCTGCTCCAATTAGATTGGGACTGCAAGTATTCCGGTGACGGAACCGGCGGCAGCGGCAACGTCTGGTCGTGAACCGGCCGCCGCGGATTGTAGACATGGTCGGAGTTTCCGAAAATCGGTTTTCGCGAAGTGGAAACCGTCGTCTCCCAACTATCGTTCCAGAACTGGGCTTGCCGGCTCATCAGTTCGTAGATGCGCCCCATGTTGCGCGCGTCAGGTCCGTAGAACAAGGGGAAAAAAGTGCCGATGGATTCCGACGGATCCGGGGTTCCCGGGTGCCAGCCCATCGCTGCCGTGACAACCCATCCCAGCCAGAAGGTTTCCGGATGCAGACCCATGTCGGCCCATCCCGCAACAAAAACGCCCATGAGATCTGCGTTCTGCCGGGCCGGCCCGTAGGAAATCATCTCGAAGTTAGAATTGATGTGCGTGTCGGTGGCGCGCCCTGGATGCAGCCGCGCAGACGCCGGCAGGATGGCGTAATCCGGAAACAGCTTCTCTTCACCTTCAATTGAAATGTAGAACGTAGATCGAATCCCGTGCGCCTTGAACAGCGGGTCGAATTTGGGACCGTAAATCTCTCCATTCACCAGATGCTTGGGAAGCGAAGCTACGTCACTGGTCTCCATTGGATATTCACCCCAAAATTGAACCGTGCGCCCGCGAGCATGCAGATCATCGGCGACCTTGGTGACAAACTCCGCCAGCAGTTTGCCTACACTGCCCAGTTCTTTAGCGCGCGCAGCTTCGTGGCACTGCGCATTATCCGTCAGGCCGATGTAGTACGGCTCATCTGTCGAAAGAATGATGTACCGGACACCCTTGTTTGCGTCCATCAGATCGTGAAACATGCCGAGCATAAGTTTGACGGAGTCAGGATTGGTGGCGCAGATCTCATAATTGCTGTCGGGATACTCGCGCAGGTGCGCGTACTCGGGATGCTTCAGGATGAACGCGATGTGCGCGGGGGCATCCAGATATGGAATGAGCTGGACGTGATAGCGTAATCCATAATCAGTCAGTTCCTGAAGCTCGGCGGGCGATAGCGCCTGCGGCTCGGTCACGGCCGGCGCGCTCTTGAACTGGAAATGTCCCTCGAGCTTGATGGCGAAACCGTTGACCTTATAAAACGCCGCCTGCCGAATGGCGCGCTTCAGTTCATCGAAACGGTCGAGGTGATGCGCGTCATCCCAGTAGATGGTGCGAAGCTGCAGGTCCGGCCAGTCTTTGACGTGCGCTTGCGGCAGCCATAAGCTTCCATCTTGCGGCTTCAGGAGCTGCACGAACGTCTCCACCCCATAAAACAAACCCGCCGCGGCATTACCGGTGATGTCGATGACATCGTCTTTCAGGTCGAGCTCGTATGCCTGCGCGGCCAGTACTTCTTTATCCCGATCCTGTGCGGGCCCGATGGCGATGGCACCGGGCGTCAGACGAAGGCGCACGACTTTGCCGCGCGTCCGCCCAGCAGGCTCGAGAGTCAGGTTGAATCTGGATTTCAGGTCCTCTCGTAGAGTTGCAGGCGCCACGCTGTCCGCCGCTACTCCCGGACTAAGCTCCAGCCGCCACTCGGCAGAGAACTTGAAATCCGCCGGTCCAAGACTGACTTCCTGGGGCTGGGGGAGCACGGTAAAGCCGCGCGAAAACAGCGGGCTGACCGTGGCTGCTTGTGCAACAATAATGCCCATTCCTATCCCAAACATGAGTGCGGCGGTTCGATTCATGCGCTTCGTTCCCTCTATTATTTGTTTTGATTCTTCATCGAAAGTTTACCCCGCTGGCGCATCGAGGCGCTACGAAAAAGCTCCGAGGGCTGCCGGGGGCTCATGGCGTTTCCTGAGATAATCGCAGGGTGCGAACGCTCGTTCCGCTTACATTTCTGGCGATCGTTCTGGCATTCTTCTTTCCGCCGGTTCCGGCGGCGCTCCGAAAATTATTTCATCGCAGCCCGAAGGTTCTCTTCCTGATCCCAGCGCTGTTGAGTGCCGCATTTTGCCTGGGAGTGGCTTACTATGGCTCGCTGAACCTGCCGCTTGTGCTGCTGATTGTCTGCTACACGCTGGTTCCCGTCACGATCGTTTTTGTTCGAGGGAAAGAGGGCAGCGCCGCAACATGGACCGACATCATCGTAATTCTGCTGCTCTGGCTTCCGGTGGAATTGAATGCCGGGAGCCAATGGATACCGAGGCCTATCCAGGGCACTGTCCACACGATGGCATACGGCATTGCATTGACGCTCGCGCTGGTTCTGTTTCTGGGTTTTCGTGCTCTCAAGGGCATGAAGTACAATCTGCCGCACCGTTTGATGGACTTCGTGGATCCGCTGATCGCATTTGTGATTGTGACTCCGGTGCTGATCGGGCTCGGGCTTTTGTTGACGTTCATCCCGGCATTTCATCTGCCGGCGAATCTTTCGGGTCTGGCGGCCGGAAAGACCTTTCTAGTGATCTTTGCCGGAACGGCGCTGCCTGAAGAGCTTCTGTTTCGATCCCTTATACAGAACTGGATGATGCAGAAGTTCGGCTCGACGACCGGTGTGTTGCTAGTGGCTTCGATCGTTTTTGGATGCGCTCATCTGAATAATGGCCCGGGCGCGCTGCCCAACTGGCGCTACATGATCCTGGCGACCATCGCCGGGTTCGCTTACGGCAAAGTGTTTCAGAGAGGCTCGAGCGTGATTTCGTCGGCCCTGCTGCATGCACTGGTCGACACCACCAAGCATCTTTTTTTCTGAGGCCTTGATAGCGCCGGCCGCTTCGATCTTTTCGATCTTACTGTTGGCAACTATAGAATCGAAGTTTCCAAAGCGAATTATATTGGCGCCGTTCTGCAGGTTAGCGCGCCGGCGAGCGGCCTGACGATTCGGCTGAGTCATTATGGCGCGATCTCGGGCCGAATCATGGATCAGCAACATACCGCCCGGTAACTTATTGATTCCCCGTGCGGCATTCGAGGCCATCGCAGCGCCGCTGCTTCGGGTTCGGCATCGTCTGGCCTCTCGCTATAAGCGCCTAACAAGCATTTACGGTCGTTTTGTGTTGGAAACCAAGTACTTACGGAATGGATCTGACTCCGGCAAACTGGACGGCGTCCAAGCGCCCGTGCCCAGGCGTACACCTGATTCCCACGGCTCTGACAATGCGTTATGTTTGCAACCAGGCGCGATCCGATGTTCCTCACCAACGCACTCAAGAACTTTTGCATTAGGGTAGCCATCCTCCCCTTGTTGCTTTCGCTAGCAGCGGGCACAAGCCGAGCGGATATCCTGACTTTCACTTATCACTCCCCTGACCTCGGGTCTGTCCTTTCGGGGACGATGAACGGCACTTTTGAGCCGGACGACAATACATTTGTCGTAACGAGCATGGGACCGGTAGATCTCGACGGAGTCCCAGGGCCGGCGCTGCCTTTCGTCGATTCGCCGGACAATTTCCTTAGTATAGGTCCTGCACTGCCAACGGTGACCCTGAACGCTTCGTTCATGGACTTGTTCGCATGTACCGACGACACTTGCAGCGATGGGTTCCTTTTCGGTGT
>QHXW01000167.1 GCA_003223115.1 Acidobacteriota bacterium | reverse complement strand
GGGAATGCTACCTCATTGTTCGACGCTAACGGCTGGAGCGCCGCCGGCGATGACGACGATACATCTCCAGGAGATGGCGAGTTGGCGCCAGTGTTCGCCGCAACCCCCGAACCAAGCTCCCTTTGGCTTGGATTGACGGCGGTTGCGCTCGCTCTGGCTGTCCGCCGCCATAGACGCCTGGGCCGGCCGATATCCGGGTAAGCCGAACCGGCGGGCCCTCCTTGGTCAGGCCAGGAGGATGGCGATTCGAGCAGACGCGCTCCAAGAAACGGCGCGCCGCTGCTCCGAAAACCGCGCTCCGGAGTTCCCGTGCTAATCAGGGCCGGGCGCGTGAATGAGGTAAGCTTCTGCAAGCTGAAAAAAGCCTGCTACATAACATACCATTCAAGGTCTACGATCAGCCAGGAAACGGCGTTCAGAGTCAGATTTTTCCCCAGCAGATGGGATTAGCCGTGGCGGTACCACGATGTTAGAGCGAACGCAGGAAGGTCAGAATGTCCTGCCGCTGCGAGGTGCTGAGTACGCCGCGAAACACGCTGATCACCCTGTTCGACTCCGATCCCGAGCTCTGGTGAGCGAGGATGGCCTGCAACAGGTCGCTAGTCCGGCCATCGTGAAGGAAAAATGCTCGTTGACCGATGCCCCATAAGGGAGCCGAACGAAATTCATCCGGCCCCGCCGTGCCTTGCGTGACAGAATCAGCAAGCCCCACTCCCATATGGTGAACGGCAAGGTCAGAGAAGAGGTTAACCTGCTTTTGGTTGAGTGCGGCGACAGGCGACAGGCCCGTCCTGAGAGAAGGTGTGTGGCAGGCCGCGCATCCAATCAGGCTGAATAGGTTCCTGCCTCTGTTGACTGACGCCGAGCATGCCGGCAGCGGAGAGGCGCCACATGCGGGCGTAGGCTGATCGAGGAAGCGCATGAAACCCACAAATGCCACAATGTCAGCCGGGCTGTTCCCGCTATTAAAGCCGGTGTGATTCTCGCCCAGACCGTTAGTCGCGCAGTTCGGGTCCTCTTCCCGTTCATTTGGGAAGTTCTCATTGGTGATTCCCATCTCGACGTTATATGCCTCGCCCGCGAAGATCATTAGGGACTTGTTTTGCGCTTTCCATCCGAAACGAGTGACCGTTCCGTCATTGCCGTTTGTGTTCAGATGTCCCGCAATACCCAATAAGCTCTTCAACCCGAAGGGGTCGGAATTGAGATTCTTCCAGATGGTCTCATCCGTGATGCTTTCGATCAGGCCGGCACCGAACACGGGGGTTGGTATGCGAAAGATCATATTGCTGGCGTTGGAGAAGTCCGGCTGGCTGATCGCGCAGCCCGACGGATTGTCCGGGCGCCCGACGATTGTAAAGATGTCGTGAACGCCTCCATCGGGTGTCCCATTCGCACGGCGAATGAACCGCACTTCCCGGATCGGTCCGTTGAGACTCAGAAACCACGGAACCGCGCTCGCAGGCGCCATCGTCGCGGCACGCGCAACCTGGGGATTGTTGATGAGTGGGCTGGACCCTCCGAGCGCAGGAAAGGTGTGGCAGCCGCCGCAAGAATCTAAATTGAACCTTGGTCCCAGACCGTCCCCCAGGTCCTCCACCTGAGAGAACTGGGACACACCGGCGTCATTAAAAAACGCCAGCTCGCCGGAACTTAACCCGCTGGCAAACGGCTGGCCCGCTCCCGGCGAGCCGGCGCGTATCCCCGGGTCCACCTGCGCGTAACCGCTGGCCGCCATAAGCCACAGCAGCATCGTGGCGAACACCCGGTATGGGGTGCGTTTGCCGCTCCATGTTCGCATTCTATTTATAAAAAAGGGAAGCATAATAGGCTCCTTTCGATTGGCGTCCGAACTCCCGGACGCAGGAAGAGGTTGACGTGGGCCTGATGATCTGGAGTCCGATCGAGCCTGCGCCGCACATGCTTCCGGCGCACACCCAACCGACATCCAATTGATTGGCCCTCGCCCACAACGGGAGCCAAAAAGGTGATGTCTGATCCATAAATACCGACCAAAAACGCAGTTATGTGGGCTTTAATCTGGAACCGAGAGGCTGGATTTGATAGGATTCGAGGTGTGCTAGAGGCACAACTCGGACCCCGCCTATGCGGTCTCCGAGCGATCGGCTCTCGCCCACAACGGGAGCCGATTTATTCTTCAGTGGCGGGGACGCGATAACCTGGATCGTTAACTGAGGTCTTCGCTGATTATACGTAACAACTATAAAATGTCAACCAAATTTTAGCGTAATTTTGGCATTAATCCAGAATTTCCGCGGGTACGGGTTGTATTGCGAAAAACCTGAATCGGAGTACGGCAGGTAAGGCGATGCCCATTCAGTAGCCAGGTAGAAATATTGCTCCCATACGGTCGTTGCTCGGCTTTGATTCCGTTAAGGCGATGCCTTGCGTCGCAAGAGTGTCAGCGCGGAGACCGGGAAGATCAGCACGGAAAGCATACCCGCTGCGATCAAAGCCGCCCCCGTTCCTTGGCTGAGCCTGCCTAACTCCACTCCAATGCGCACGCCGGCCACGATGAACGGAAGCGAAGTGGCTTGCAGCAATCCGGCGACCATGGAGTCGCGTGTGCCCACGTCGGCCCGGTAGAGCAGCGCGGGTGCGCCCCGGACAATCAACAACACGGCCAGGAACAACGGCACGGCTAGCAACGCCGAGCGGCTCGTCAGGAATGCACGCAGGTTGAACTGAATCCCGCTGGTCACGAAAAAGACCGGGACAAAAACGCCGAAGCCAACGGCCTGGAGCTTGGTACGAAACAGCGGATGGTTCTTTTTTTCGTCCCGGTCGATGAATCCCAACAGCGAGCCCGCCACAAAAGCGCCGAGGATGATCTCCAGGCCCAATTTTTCCACCAGCACCAAGAATGCAATCAGCAGGAAAGCGGCGCCTCGGATGCGGATCATCGCCGTCGTGTCCTGCAAGCGCGCAAGGGTACCCGTGAGACGTCTCCAGCGAACCACGCCAGCAGCCGCGAAAACAATCATGGCGCACAACACCCCAATGCTTCCCAGCAGCAAAAGGGTTTTGCCGAAGCTCGCTCCCTGCGCCGAGAACAGAAGCGCCAAAAGAATGATGGTGCCGAAGTCGGCGATGGAGATAGCCACGATGAGAAGCTGCCCGAAATGAGATGCGGTTTCGTTGGCATCCTTCAGGATCGGGACCACCACTCCCAGCGCCGTGGAAGCAAGCAGGATCGCCACAAACAAGGGCGATTCGAGGAAACGCAGCGACCACAGCGCGTAGCAAAGAGTCAGCGACAGCGCAACGGATAACAGAAACGATTCCGCGGCAACCTTGAGGAGACGGCCGCGAAGTTGCTCGACCTCGATTTCGAGGCCGGCTAAAAACAGCAAGGAGGCCAGACCGAGCCGGGAGAGCGTCTGGATGGGCCCGTCCACGTGAACCCAGCCCAGCACCGAAGGACCGATGACGGCGCCGACTGCAATCTCCAGCACCACCGAGGGCAGCCGCAGGCGGGGAAAGAAACCCAACAGGAGTGGCACAAAAAACGCGACGCCCGCCACAATTGCCAACCCCCGGAAGGATTCTTCCGCCATCTCGCCCCCAATCGTGGAAATGCCTTGCGGCATTGACCGCAATCAAGATTCGTTCGAATCAACCCGCCGATTCCGCCTGCGCCGGACTGCGAAAGAGTTTCGCAACGCCCATGCTTCCCAGCCGCAGACAGCAAAGGGCGCCTAGCGGCAAGGAATTCGGTTGGTAGTTTAACTCTTCGATTGACCCTTGGGAAGCATGAAGTTGTTATCGCGCAATCGGAGCCGGGAGATCCATGGTAGGTATGTTTCAAGGGGAAACGGAGATTCCCCTGCCTCCAACGCACAGGAAGGGGTAAAAACAGGAAGTGTAAAGAAGTACGAAGGTCGCAACAGAGTACAGGTTCTTGAATCGACCAGGGGCCATCTGAAGTAGGTCGGCGACCAGACATCCATTTGCTGGATCGCGTCAAGAAGCGGCGCGTCACAGAAGTTTGAGTTGTAGTTTGGACCCGCCGGCCCGAAACAGTTAGGAGCGGCATAACGGAATCACCCGCTGGCCGAGTCGCGATGCCACGGAAGATCCTACCAAGCATTTGCGGTCGTTATGTTGGAAACCAAGTCCTTACGGAATGGCAGTTTGGGGGAAATCTGCGGGAATTGCGCGGGAAGCGTATCGTGTCGATTCACAGCGGCAATTTGCGGATGGTGGGCTCTATCAGTCTCGCAAATAACGCCGGCCACGGCGCCTCCGGATTTTTCTTTTCGGTCTTCTCACCCAAGGCGACGGAACCCAGCGCCGTAATCTACCTGGCGTTCACTGGCGCCATCGTGCTCGCAGCAGGCCTCGTCACTCTCGGTGTCGGCCTGCTCAAGAAGTCGAAGCCACTCTCATAGCACGTCCATGCGCCAAGATCCGCCCATCCACGCTAACTGACGGACCGAAACCGCATGTCAGGTACACTTTCACGAGCGCGAACACTTCCTGAATGAAATGAAGCGAACCTAATGGAGGTCAATTTATCTGAGCGCCATGGGAATCGCGCCGAAGATGTCGGCAAAAGGCAAGAAAAAAGGCCTGAAAACCACGCGACGAGGCACAAGCACTACAAGAGCTGAAGTACGTCCTGCAGCGCAGGTTTGTTTGAGGAGGCCGACGATGAGAGTGATGCTGTTACTGCTTGCTGCCGGGTTAACGGTTCCGGCGATCCAGCCCGCTTTAGCGGGGGACCGCGACGGACACGGCAAACCTTGGAAGGACCGTGAAGATCGTAATGAGGACGAAGACGAAGGTCATTATCGCCACCGCGGGTACCAAGGCCAATGTTTTCGGGTGGAGGACATTCGTGTAATTCACGAATTCTACTATCGGCGCGATCTCCTACCCGACTCGAAGAAGAAATTCTATCGCACGGGGCAGCTACCGCCAGGTTGGCAAAAGAAGATGCAGCCCTTTCCCTACGAGATCGAGCACCAGCTGCCGCCCATTCCTGAGGGATGCGCACGCGGGTACGGACGGATATGCTGTCGTGTATCAGCCGCGTACTCGTGTGATCGTTAACATTCACGCCGTGTTCGGCGACTAATCGAGATTAACGTACGCGGACCCGCTCTTCTTTAGTTCGCAACGGCAAATCAGGTAGTCCGCTTCAAATTCACTTTGGCCGACATCTTCTCGCCGCCACTGCCAGTACCCGCGCATGTGCCCTGAATCGCTGTGCCGTCGAACGTCAAGTCAAACATCAAAAGCCCACCGTCATCCATCGGAACCTCAAACGTGAGCTTCTGGCCGTCGAGCTTTCCTTTCCGAAGCGACCACTGCTTTTCCGCAGCAGGCCCCGCCGTACCCGTGACCTCGCCGCCCTTTTCCTTCAAATCCATGTAGGCCGTATCGGCCTTCGTCTGTCCGTCGGTCGTCGTGATATTGAAGCTGCCCGACCATTTGCCGGTGAGCTCCGCGGCACCCAGCGTCAACGCAGAAAATAGCAAAGAGCACAAAAGTTTCCTCAACATCCAATCCTCCACGCAAATCTGCCCGCTTCTTTTCAGAAACGCACTCCGCACCCAGTTGGTTCCCAGAAGATCGCCAGGCGCTGAATCTTGCGGTAACGCAGGTGCGACGTGTCCGTATTTGAAACGCGAGAGACACTTTTCTGTAACCCGGCTGTCGCAAAAACTTCATGAATTGAGCGAACAACATTCACCCTCGCATCGTCTCATAGGTATACCCCCGTTACGACAGCGGGCGCACTCACCCCTATCACCCAAAGCGCGCCCGCTTATTTTTTGACCGACCCGAAATGGCCGTCCTCCAGAAGCAATTCCCTTTCAGTCCAAATCGTGCTTCCGCGCATCCAATAAGAAGACACCACGAGCGACAAGCGTCATGCACCTTAGACGCGCGCCCCGTCGATGAGCTGCGCTGGCCGAAGCCCGTGAGTCCCGGCGACATTCTCAAAGCGAAAACAGAGGTCCTGTCGATCACGCCTTCACAATCGAGGCCGGCCTATGGTGTCGTGCGCCTGAAAGTGACGGCGAGCAATCAGCTTGGACAGATTGTATGCCCGATGATTCCAATGCTCTGGGTACCGCGCCGACCAGAGCGCTGACCGGCAAGGCAGCCGGTCCAAATCCGCGACCCACTTGTCGCAAATCTATGTCCTAAATTTCCTGCTATTTCTAGGGCCGAAGGGGTGAGTGCCGGCCATGCGCGATAACTGCGGAATATCATAGACCGGCAGCAACGGAGGCATCCTAAGGGCAAATGCCGATCATGCGCGAGGAACACCGTATCGCCCCTGGCATGGCCCGCGAAGACGTGGTGCGCGCGTTCCGCGAGTGCGTAAATCCGCCGGATACCATGTTCAGCACCGACCATTGGTTGCTGCCGAAACTTGACCGTCTTCGCATGTTGCTACACGACGCGGATCACGGGCGATGAAGCGTCGGCACTGCTCGACGTACTCGATAAGCGACATTACATGAAGGACCTTCTGGAATGGCTGGCGCGAAGGATTGAACCATGGTCAAGATTTTTTGTGGACCGCGAACAGCGGCATGCGGCACTGCGCCAAACGGACGAAGAATGGCTAAAACAACTGGCGCAAATCGTTCACGAGGAAGCAACGAGCACAGATGGAACGGAAACACTTGGCCGTGGTTCAAAAGAAATTCTTACCGATTGCCCAGCCATGTCCTCGTTGCGGATTGCCAGCCGAAAAAACTGAAATGGTTCCGTTACCGGAGTCCTCGCTCCACCTGGGTGAACCTCTGCGGTCGGGCAGGATGGAAGACACGTTGCAGTATTTGTCGTCAGGAAATTGATTTCTTCATCACAATGATGAATTAACGCCCGTCAAACCCCGCACCCCTCCGCCAATCCCTCGAAAGGATGCTGCCAGATTCGGAATGAGTTCCGAACGACTGTTCTCCGAGGGTCCTCGTGGGATTCCCCTCGCACTGAACTCCCGAGAACCATATTTTCGGAATTCATTCCGGAAATCTGTTGACAGGGTTGCCCGAATCGCGATATATAACAGAAACGCACGAGAGGACTACGTGACCAGGCTCCATTCCTGGTCCCCTCCTGGAGGGAGAAACGCATGAACCACGCTAGTTTTATGCCATCCGCCACGCGATGTTTTTTTCTTTGTTTGACGATCTGCGTCCTGGTTCCGGGCATTTCACTCCAGGCGCAAGAAGGCCGCGCGAGCATTAACGGCACAGTCACCGACCAGAGCGGCGCATTCATCGAGGGAGCCACAATTACGGCACGGGAGACGGCGACTGGCCAGGTGCGCACCGCCATCTCCGCCGATAACGGCACCTATGTCCTCCCCCTTCTGCCGGTCGGGACCTATGCCATGAGTTGCACGCGCCCCGGTTTCGCGACACAGACGCGGTCGAGTGTCAACATCACAGTCGATCAAAAGGCGACCGTAGATTTCGCCCTGACAGTTGGCGAGGTGAGCCAGTCCGTCGAAGTCTCCGGAGCGGCGGAGACCATCAACACGACCAACGGCGCCATCGGTCAGGTGATTTCGCAGACCCCTATCGTGGAATTGCCCCTGAACGGCCGGAACCCCGCGGCGCTTGTTATCCTGGCGCCCGGCGCGACGGACGGCTTAAAAAGCGGCGTGTTCACGCGCCAGACATTCACCACGTTTCCCAGCGAGGGGGGTGCTTCGGTGAACGGCGGACGGCAGGGCAGCGCCTATTACATGCTGGACGGCGGCAACAACATGGATAATTACGGCAATCTTGCCATGGCGTTTCCGAACCCGGATGCCACCCAGGAGTTTCAAGTCATCACGAACAACTTCGACGCGCAATACGGGTTTTCACCAGGCGCGGTGGTGAGCATCGTGACGCGCTCTGGCAGACTTCTTTGCGCACTCCCGGGACTCGCTCAAGCGCAATCAATTCGGCGGCTCAGCGGGTGGCAAGATCATCAAGGACAAGCTGTTCATCTTCGGCAATTATCAGGGCACCATCGAGCGTTATGTGGTCAACGGCGGTTCCGCCGCAGTCCCCAGTGATGCCATGTTGAGCGGCAATTTCAGCTCTTATTTGACCGGAAAGACATCCAACGCCTGCGGCACGGGCGGCCCGTCCAACCTGACTTTCGACACCGGGCAGGTATTCGATCCCGATACCGCTCGCTTTTTCCCGTGCCCCGCGGGAAGCGCTAACGCCGGTCAACAGGTAGTCGTCAAGACGCCGTTCGCGGGGAACCAGATCCCGACCTCCCGTTTCTCTCCGATATCACTCAAGTTCGAGGACGTGCTGCCGCGCAGCAGCGATCCATTTGGTGTGGTGACGCTTGCCGGCCGTGCTGCCAGCCAGGACTACAAAGAGTTCACCATCAAGCCGGACTGGTACCTTTCTCCGAATCATCACATCAGCGGACGAGTGTTCTATGACCATTTTTCGCACCCGCTCTATACCGGCAACGGAAACGCGCTACTGGCGGACCGGTCGTGGACCGCGCCGTTCGAAAATTACGGCGGCAACTGGCTTTGGACCATCCGCCCCACGTTGCTCAACAATGTGATCATCTCCTACAACCGGCTGAACACATTCAGCCAGGCGGGATTCAAAACGAAAGACAACAAACCGGTATGCTTCGCCTGCTTTGGCGTGAATGTGGCCGAGTACCCGACCACTTCGCCGGGAATCGACTGGCTGTCGGTTGGTCCATGGAGCGAGTTCAATCTGGCGCAGAATACCAATGCCATCAACCGTCATAACGTTTCGATTGCAGACACCGTGAACTGGACCCATGGCAAGCACATGGTGGTGGCCGGCGTGAATGTGCTGAAGCAGTATTGGTTCGAAGGAACAGACTGGCTGGCGCTACCGCTGATTTCGTTCAACGGCCAGTTCACCGGCGTGGACTTCGCGGACTTTTTGCTTGGCAAAGCGAGCGAATTCGAGCAGGGCGCCGGCGAGTTCAACGAGGTCAATGGTACGTCTTGGGCCGGATTTGTGCAAGACACTATCCGTCTCAAACCCAATTTCACTCTGAACATCGGAGCGCGTTGGGAGCCCTTTTTCGCATTCACTCCCACCCGCGGAAGAATCCCCGTATTTGAACCGGGTGTGCAGAGCACCCGCTATGCCAAAGCACCCACCGGACTTGTGTATCCCGGAGATCCCGGCGTTCCTTCCAAGGGCACGCCGAACGACTTATCGGTGATTTCTCCGAGAATCTCGATTGCGTGGCAGCCGAAGTTCCTGGGGAACACTTCCGTCAGGTCGGCCTTCGGCTCGTTTGCCGCGCCCTTCGAAATGTCGTTCTACAATCACGCCGCCGACACAGCGCCTTTCTCTCCGACATTTGACTTTCAACCGACAACCACGGGCGGCCCGGTTGTCCCCGGTGGCACCCCGATTCCATTTGCCGATCCCTGGAGCGTGTTCGCGCCCACTGGAGGCAAGAGCCCGTTCCCGCCGTTCGCCTCGCCGAACTACACGCCACCGGGCAGCGTCGAGTTCATCAAGCCGGTATTCGTGCAAACTTCCTTCGCGCCAAGTTTCAAAATCGGCCGCGTGCAGACGTGGAACCTTTCTATCGAGCACCAGTTCGGGGGCAATATTCTGGCGCGAGTGGCGTACGTGGGATCCGAGTCCTATCACCTGCCTAATCCCATCGAGCGGAATCCCGGCATCTACAGCACAGACGCGAATGTGAACGGGCTGCGGGTGCTGCATCCCGATTTCGGTTCGATCCTGGAGTATGATTCCTGGGTAACGGCTTCTTACAACGCTCTTCAAATGACGTTTGAGAAGAAGTTTTCTCATGGCCTGCAATTCAATTCGAACTTCACCTGGTCAAAAAGCATTGATTCGGCGTCATCGAGTTCGCTGGCCTTCAACGGAAGTATTCCCAATCCCTTCAACCTGGAATTCAATCGTGGTATCTCCAGTCTCAACTATCCAAGAATCTGGAATAACTTCTGGGTATACCAGTTACCGGGATTGACTCACTCCAATCCATTCTCCAGGGCCGTGCTGGGTGGCTGGGAGTTCAGCGGTATCTGGCGGTTACAGTCCGGGGATCCGTTCTCGATCGCCGACGGCACCGATCCGTCGCAGTCCCATATTGGCGCCGACCGTGCGGATGTCGTTCCGGGGCAGTCCCTGAACGTACACCAGGGGTCGAAAAGTGAGTGGTTGGACAAATATTTCAATTCCGCCGCCTTCCAGCGCGCGGCGCCCGGCACGTTTGGAAACTCGGGCCGCAATATCCTGCAGGGGCCCGGGGTCAACAATGTCGATATGGGACTGAGCAAGAACTTTCCGTTCAAGGAACACTTTCGCGTGCAGTTCCGATGGGAGATGTTCAACGCCTTCAATCGGGCGACGTTCGATAATCCGAATGCCAGCGTCACTTCGGGATCCTTCGGAAGGATCACTTCTACCAAAGGATCCGGTGCCGGCTACGAACAGGGTCTGTTCGGCTATCCGCCGCGCGTGATGCAGGCTGCGCTGAAGTTCTACTGGTAGATACATCGATCGAGCGCCGGTACAAGATCGAAGGCGCTCGATCCATCGCGCACATCCGCCGTCCCAAATCGCCATATAATCGTTGGACGGCCGCGCTAACCGCGCCTCGGGTCCAGAAATAGAACAATGCGCGCGAGGTGGTTCCTTTCCGTGATTGCTTTCTCTTCGGTTTTCTGTTTTGGCCCCATTTCAGATCACATGACCTTCCGGCAGGCACCGGCTGACAAAACAGGAATTCGGTGGTCGCACGTCAACGCCCGCTCCGATCACCGGTACTTGCCCGAGACCATTCCGCCGGGTGTCGCGATTTTCGACTACAACAACGACGGTTGGATGGACATTCTGTTCGTGAATACGGGAGAGTCCGAGTTTTTTCATCCCGAAAGGCCGCTCTATCCGGCCCTCTATCGCAACAATCGGGATGGCACCTTCACGGATGTAACCGCGGAAGCCGGGCTCAGGGCGAACTTCTTTGGGATGGGCGCCGCGGTGGCCGATTACGACGGTGATGGCCATCAGGATGTGCTGCTCACCGGTTACGGGAAATGCGTTCTGTATCACAACAACGGCAATAGCACGTTCACGGACGTTACTGCCAAGAGCGGAATCAATCCACCGGGCTGGTCCACCAGCGCCGTCTGGTTCGACTATAACAACGACGGCAAGCTGGATTTGTTTGTGGCACAGTTCGTCGACTACACGAGTTTAAAGAGCTGCGGAAGCGCTAATGCCTACGGCGGAAAAGTGGAGGGTGGCCCCGAAGCGCAGATCTACTACTGTATCCCGCGCGTGTTTGACCCCATGCCGAGTCATCTCTACCGAAATGACGGTGGCGGGCATTTCACCGACGTCAGCAAAGAGACCGCGATTCTGGAAAGCCTGGGCAAAGGCTTCGGCGTGGTCGCCACGGACATTAACAATGATGGCTATCTCGACTTGTTTCAAGCCAACGATACGGTTCCCAACTTTCTGTTTGTGAACCGGGGAGGTCAAAAATTCGAAGAGATCGGACTGGCTTCGGGCGTAGGGTATAGCGAAGATGGCCTGGCTCGCTCTGGCATGGGCGTTGACGCGGCCGATTTCGACCAGGACGGCCGCCAGGATCTTTTCGTGGCGAACGTCGATCAGGAGACTTTTTCGATGTACCGCAACAACGGCGACGAGACCTTCACGGATCTCAGCATAAGCCACGGAATCGCCGGCCCGACGCGCCTCCTGAGTGGCTGGGGTCTGCGGTTTCTGGATTACGATAATGACGGTTTCGCTGACCTGATTCTGGCCAACGGGCATCCCGATGACTTGGTGGACAAGCGCATGAACGGCGTCACGTTTCTCGAGCCTCTATTGCTGTTCCATAATGACGGTCACGGCAAAATGATCCATGTTTCCGAAAGCAGTGGTGACGTCTTTCGCGGAAAGTATGCTGCGCGCGGGCTGGCCGTCGGAGATTTGAATAATGATGGTTATCCCGACATTGTTGTGGGCATCAACGGCGGCCCTCCTCTGGTCCTCTACGACAATGCCGAGAGCAATAACCACTGGATCGGCATCAACCTGGTTGGCACGAAAGCAAACCCCGCCGCCACCGGTTCTCTGATCCGCTGGAGCGTGAAGGGTTCCGTACGTGCAAGGCTGAAGACCGCCGGTGGAAGCTTTCTTTCCAGCCAGGATCCTCGCGACGTGCTCGGCATTGGTAAAGCAGAGAAGCTGGATTGGCTCGAAGTGCGTTGGCCGAAACCCAGCACCCGTGTAGATCGTTTCACCGGCCTGCCCATTGACCAGTACGTCACCGTCGTCGAGGGCAAAGGCATCCAGTGATGTTGGCGGCGCTGCTCCTGTTCTCGGCTCTCGCGCAAGGAGCTCCTCCGGTAGAGGTATTGGCGCGTGAGGCGCGGGACGACTTCCAAGCCGGGCGATTTGCTCAGGCCCGGGAAAAGCTCAATGAAGCATTGAAGGCTTCGCCTCGCAATCCGGCATTGTGGAGCTTTCTCGGCTTGGCGGACGCGCAGCTCAACAATCTGGATGCCGCCATCGCGGACTTTCAGAAGACGCTGGAGCTCGCTCCCGACGACGCGCAATCCTTCTTTAACCTGGGCTTGCTCTATGGCCGCAAGAACGAAACCGCCAAAGCCATGGACGCTTATCAGCATGGGCTCAAGGTGGACTCGCGCGATGCCGCGGCCAACCAGAATTACGCGCTGCTATTGATGGCGCAAAAGCGATTTCGCGAAGCCATTGGGCCGCTCGAGACGCTGCGTGACCTGGATGCCAGCAATCTCTCCGTGCGCCTAGCTCTGGTTGAGTGTTACGCGAAAACCGGAATGGCGCCGGCGGTTGGGAAGGAGATCCAGGCCGTTGTCGATTTCCCCGGCTTGACGGCCAATGCGTCCCTGCGGCTGGCCAAGGCGCTGCTCGAAGCTGGACAGGCGAACCCGGCGGAGGTTGTGCTGGAGCATGCTGTAAGGATCGCGCCAGGCTCGGCCGAAGCGCACTACGATCTCGGTCTTCTGCTTCTGAACAAAAGCCTGTATGAGGAATCCGTGCGGGAGTTGGGCAGCGCGGCTCAGATTGATCCGGAATCTGATCTTTATTCCATGCGCCTGGCTGAGTCTCTGATCCTGTGGAAGCACTACGGAACGGCGCTGGAGTTCTTGACTGCTATCAAGAATCGTTTCGAGAACTTGCCAGATTATCGTTACAAGCTGGGCCTGACCTATTACGGTCTGCATCAGTTTTCACGAGCGATCGAGGAGTTCGAGGGAATCGCCCGCGAAAAGCCGGATCAGGATGGAGTGCAGTATTTTCTGGGAAACTGCTATGTGGCCGTGGGAGATCTGGAGAAATCAGAGTCGCATTACCGGCGTGCCATCCAGATTCAGCCACGAAATGCCTCCTATTACACAGCTCTGGCTCAGGTACTTCGCAAGGCCAGCGATGAGAATACCGGCGAAGCCATCGCGAATCTCGAAAAATCACTGGCAATCGATGGGAGCGACGTACAAACTAAACAGGAGCTGGCGCTTTGCTACATAAAGAAGGCAAATTATGTGAAGGCCCACACTCTCCTGGAAGAAGTGGTGGCTAAACAGCCGGAGCTCGCCTCCGCGCATGTGGCGCTTGCCCAAACTTACTACAAACTGAAGAAGACAGCGGATGGAAACCGCGAGAGAGCGATCGTGGCACGGCTTCAAGCCGCGGAACGGGAGAGACAAGCCCAAATACGAAATTCCGCCGCGCGCCAGTGACGGACGGGCTTCCTGCGAAGTCCGAGTCGGATGGATGTCGAATTCG